>JAXFOE010000002.1:0-28983 GCA_034180505.1 Dialister sp. | reverse complement strand
CGTGCCCTTCTTCGGACAGTACCTTGGTGATAGCCGCGGTCAGGGTGGTCTTGCCATGGTCTACGTGGCCGATGGTGCCGATATTGACATGCGGTTTAGTTCTTTCATAATGTGCTTTTGCCATTTCTGCTCTCCTTATGAGTAAATTATTTCTTTCCGAGGCGTTCCTCAGTAATCTGCTGAGAAATTGCCTTCGGTACTTCTTCATAGTGATCGAAGGTCATTGTGAAGGTACCCCGTCCCTGTGTGGAGGAACGAAGTCCTGTCGCATAGCCGAACATTTCAGACAGCGGCACAAAGCCTTTGATTCTGGATTCGCCGTTTTCGGTTTCCATTCCGTCGATACGTCCGCGGCGAGAGTTCAGGCCACCGATAACGTCACCCATGTATTCCTCCGGTACATCGACCTCTACACTCATGTAGGGTTCCAGAAGAACCGGGTCGGCTTTCTTGGCGCCGTCCTTGAATGCCATGGATCCGGCTACCTTGAAGGCCATTTCCGAGGAGTCTACATCATGGTAGGATCCGTCATATACGGTAACCTTAATGTCGACCATCGGATATCCGGCTACGACGCCGTCTTCCATAGCGGCTTCGACGCCCTGCTGTACCGGGTTGATGAATTCCTTCGGAATCACGCCGCCCACGACCTCGTTGGCAAATTCGAAGCCCTTGCCTGCTTCCATCGGTTCAAGACGGAGCCAGCAATGGCCGTACTGGCCGTGACCACCGGTCTGACGGATAAACTTGCCTTCTGCTTCCACGGATTTTCTAATGGTTTCTCTGTAAGCAACCTGAGGCTTGCCCACGGTACATTCTACATTGAATTCCCGTCTCATACGATCCACGATGATGTCCAGATGGAGCTCGCCCATACCGGAAATAATGGTCTGATTCGTTTCCGGATCGGTGTGTACCTTGAAGGTCGGATCTTCATCGGCCAGTCTCTGAAGGGCGGTGCCCATCTTTTCTTGATCAGCCTTGGTCTTCGGTTCAACGGCTACGGAAATAACCGGTTCCGGAAATTCCATCTTTTCGAGGATGATCGGCTGATCTACATCGCAGAGGGTATCGCCGGTGGTAACGTCCTTGAAGCCTACCGCTGCTGCAATATCACCGGTGTAGGCGATATCAATTTCATTTCTGTGGTTGGCATGCATCAGAAGGATACGGCCTACACGTTCCTTCTTTTCTTTGGTGGAATTCAGAACGTAGGTGCCCTGATGCATTTCGCCGGAGTACACTCTGAAGAAGGCCAGCTTCCCTACGAAGGGGTCTGCCATGATCTTGAATGCCAGCGCTGCCAGCGGAGCACTGTCATCTACAGGACGCTCCGCTTCCTCGCCGTTCAGGGTAGTACCCTTTACAGGCGGCACATCCAGCGGAGAGGGAAGGTAGTCGATAACTGCGTCCAGAAGCATCTGGATTCCTTTATTCTTATACGCGGAGCCGCAGAATACTGGGAACAGCTTGCAGGCAAGGACCTGCTTTCTGAGAGATGCTTTGACGGCATCGATGGGAAGTTCTTCCCCTTCCAGGTATTTTTCCATCAGCGCGTCATCGCCTTCAGCGGCGACCTCAAAAATCTTATCTCTGTATTCCTCCACCAGATCCTTCATATCGTCCGGGATCGGCTGGACTTCAAACTTCGTTCCATCGTCGGAAAGGTATACCTCAGCCTCATTGTCCAGAAGGTCGATGATGCCCGTGAAGGTATCCTGCTTCCCGATAGGCAGCTGCATGGGCAGCGCCTTGGCATGGAGACGGAGCTCCATTGTCTTTACGGCCCGAAGGAAATCAGCACCGATGGTGTCCATCTTATTGATAAACGCGATACGGGGTACACGGTAGTGGTCAGCCTGTCTCCAGACGGTTTCAGACTGGGTCTGCACGCCGTCTTTAGCGCTGAATACGGCCACCGAGCCGTCCAATACACGGAGGGAACGTTCCACTTCTACAGTGAAGTCCACGTGCCCTGGGGTATCAATGATGTTTACCCGATATCCCTTCCAATGACAGGTCGTAGCAGCGGAGGTGATCGTGATCCCTCTTTCCTGCTCCTGTTCCATCCAGTCCATGGTAGCAGCGCCATCATGAACTTCACCAATCTTGTGGTTTACACCGGTATAAAAGAGGATACGTTCCGTGGTTGTTGTTTTGCCGGCATCAATGTGCGCCATAATGCCGATATTTCTTGTTTTTTCAAGCGGATATTCTCTGCCCACGATTGTTTCTCCTTGTCCTGCTTACCAGCGATAGTGCGCAAAAGCCTTGTTGGCTTCTGCCATCTTATGAGTGTCTTCTTTCTTCTTGACTGCCGCGCCGGTATTGTTGTAAGCATCCATAAGTTCTCCGGCAAGACGTTCTTCCATTGTCCGTTCGCCACGCTTGCGGGCAAAATTAACCATCCAGCGGATGCCCAAGGTCAGACGGCGCTCTGCCCTGACTTCTACCGGTACCTGATAGTTCGCACCGCCCACACGGCGTGCCTTAACCTCTACAACCGGTTCTACATTTTCAAGTGCCTTCTGGAAAACTACCATCGGGTCTTCATTTAGTTTGCTGTGGCAAATATCAAATGCGCCATACACAATCGATTCTGCGACGCCCTTTTTGCCGTCCAGCATGACTTTGTTGATGAAACGGGTCACTACCTTGGAACCATACACGGGATCCGGCAGCACGTCACGTTTCGGAACAGCACCTTTTCTCGGCATTGTTAAGTTCCTCCTTATAAACATTGGTTATTCACATACTGACTTAGGTAAGAAAATTATTTCTTGTCCTTCTTGGCTCCGTACTTGGAACGAGCCTGCTGACGGCCTGATACACCTACTGTATCGAGAGCGCCGCGGATGATGTGATAACGAACGCCTGGAAGATCCTTAACACGGCCGCCTCTGATGAGGACGACGCTATGTTCCTGAAGGTTATGTCCTTCCCCCGGAATGTAAGCGGATACTTCGATTCCGTTGGTCAGACGTACACGGGCTACTTTACGAAGCGCCGAGTTTGGCTTTTTCGGGGTAGCTGTATACACTCTTGTGCAAACACCGCGTTTCTGCGGGGACTGCTTCAGAGCCGGGGTCTTCGCTTTGGTAGCCAGAGTCTTGCGGCCTTTGCGGACCAGCTGATTAATTGTCGGCAATTGGGCACCTCCTTTCCACAAGGGTAAATTTATAATTGATCACACCCGGCAGAGCCGGACATGATATTACCAGAGCTACGATTTAAGCACCGCGCAGGCAGCAGCCTTCACCTTGATGCCGCAGGCCTTGCCGATCTCTTTTTTTGCGTACTCCCTCGTAAAGGGAATCTCTGCACGGTGGCAGATTTTCTCCAGTGGCCCAGCGATCCTCTCATCACAATCAGATGCGATGAACACGTAAAGAGCTTCATTTTTTTCCACGACCCGTTCGGTTTCTTTTCTTCCTACCACGAACGATGCCGCCTTCAGTTCCTCCAGTGTCATAGGTTCACCTGCTCTTGGGTACTCAATCAATGCAACATCGGAATTATACCATTATGGTTTTTTTATGTCAACAAAGAGCCTCTTATTTTCCCCGTGTTTATGTGCTGACATTATACAACGTATCCGTGCGTTTCATTATGTTAAGATCGCCTCTTTGTCATCGATACGTGACTTTGAGGCGGTCTTTTCTATAAAAGGGTAGCGACCAGAATTTTTTCAATACTTTCCAATGAGCCGGCGAAATACAAATGGTCCCAGTCTCTTTTTTCTGCAAAGTCTGCTTTGTCGTAGGCCGAGACCTGCGCTTCCAAAGCATCGTAGAGACCCTCCACATTGGCAACGATAACCGGCGGCCGTTTTCCTGTCTCTTGATATATATGGTAATAATTGAGCGTGTCTGCCAGTTCCTCAAGAGTGCCCCAGCCTCCGGGAAGAGCAATGAAAGCGTCGCCGAGCTCAATCATTTTTCGCTTCCGCTCCCACAGATCCTTCACCTCGTAAAGGGTCGTCACATTTCTGTGAGCCTGCTCCTTTGCGATGAATACCTCCGGGATCACGCCAATGACCTTTCCTCCCGCAGCCAGCGCTGCATCCGCAAGAACTCCCATCAGTCCCACGCTGCCTCCGCCGTACACAAGCACATCGCCCCGTCGGGCAATCATCTCTCCCGCTTTCCCTGCAAAGGCGGCATATGCCGCGTCATCTCCAAAATGAGATCCGCAATACACCACGATCCGTTTGTTCATGCTCTCCTCCTCAGCTCTCATGACTCATGCTGCCTTCTATCCTACTGGATGTACCAAAGGATTTCAAACGAAGGGCATCTGCTTTTTTTATTTTTTGCAGTGCCTTTATTTTTACGAGGCCATTTACTGCGTTAGCAGGCTCTTTTTCATTGTAGTATTTATCAAGGAGTGTTAAAATAAAGTGAAACAAGACCTTCGGTGAGTGTTGTCACCGCTATACAGTTTGATGCAGCCCTGCTGCATCCCTTTTTATACGCTGTATTTTTTGAAGCGCCAATGTATTCTTTGTTTGAACTACGGAGGCTCGTCTATGAAACCTGTACTGCATGTGGGTATTGACGTGGGGTCCACCACGGTCAAGGTCTCTGCCCTCTCACCTTATCTCAAACTTGTATTTGGCAAATACGAGCGGCATATGTCCGACATCAAGCAGGCGACCCTGTCCCTTCTTCGTGCCTTCCAGCGTGAGTTTTCCGGCTACCGCATTACTGCGTCCATTTCAGGAAGCGGCGGTATGGGGCTGGCTCATCGCATGGAGCTTCCTTTCTGCCAGGAAATCCTCGCCGAGACCAAGGCGATCCGCACGTTCCATCCCGAGACAGATGTTATTATCGAGCTGGGCGGAGAGGATGAAAAAATCACCTATCTCAGAAACGGCGTGGATCAGCGTATGAACGGAGCCTGCGCCGGAGGGACCGGCGCATTTATTGACCGCATGGCCTCACTCCTTGACGTGGATGCCCAAGGCCTTGGCAAGCTTGCGGAAAAAGCGACCCGCATCTATCCCATCGCGTCCCGGTGCGGCGTGTTTGCAAAAACAGATATTCAAGCCCTGCTCAATGAGGACGCGGCTCACGAGGACATTGCGCTGTCCGTCTTTCAATCCGTGGTGAACCAGACTATCTCGGGCCTCACCTGCGGCCGCCCGATTCATGGCAAGGTAGCCTTTCTCGGCGGACCTCTCACCTTTCAAAAGGCGCTGCGGGACCAATTCCAAAAAACGCTGGCTCTCACCGATGAGGAGGTGATTCTTCCCGATCACGGCGAGCTATATGTGGCTATCGGCGCTGCTCTGTCGTCCATGCATGACCGTCCCTTTGATCTGGACAGCTGGCTGAACCGGGTCGAAGCAAAAGAGGACGAAACCGTCGGCGCGGCAAAAACGTTGGACCCCCTCTTTGCCAGTGCGGCAGAGCTTTCCGCCTTCCGGGAAAGGCATGCCAAATTTCATGCGCCCCGGGGCGATATTTCTAAGGCAAAGGGCCCGGTATGGCTCGGCATCGACGCCGGCTCCACTACCATCAAGGCGGTCCTTCTAGATCAAAACAATACAATCCTTTACGAATATTACAGCGGAAACAAAGGCACGCCGCTGGCAGGAGCAAAAAAAATATTGACCGACCTGTACGCCAAGCTCCCGGCAGGGGTCAAAATCTGCGGCGCCGGTGTCACCGGCTACGGAGAAGAGCTTATCAAACGGGCTCTCTCCGCCGATGTAGGCGAGGTGGAGACGATGGCCCACTACCGAGGCGCCCGTCATTTCCTTCCCGACGTGACCACCATTCTTGATATTGGCGGGCAGGATATGAAATGCTGCCGCATCAAGGACGGCGCGGTAGATGATATTTTGCTGAACGAGGCCTGCTCCTCCGGGTGCGGCTCCTTTTTGGACACTTTCGCCCGCTCGTTGGGTATGAGCATTGAAAAATTTTCCAAGCTGGCTCTCACCGCCAAGGGCCCGGTTGATTTAGGCTCCCGCTGCACCGTATTCATGAATTCCCGGGTTCGGGAGGCGCAGAAAAACGGCGTTTCCGTAGCAGATATTTCCGCCGGCCTTTCCTACTCAGTCATCAAAAACGCGCTGTACAAAGTGATCCGTCTCCGCAACGCGGAGGATCTGGGTTGCAAGGTAGTCGTACAGGGCGGTACCCTTTATAACGAGGCAGTCCTCCGAGCGTTGGAAAAGCTTTTGGGCCGCCACGTGATCCGTCCTGATGTGGCAGGTCTTATGGGTGCCTACGGCATCGCGCTGATAACGCGGGACCGCTGCGATGCCTCTCACACGTCCACCCTTGTGACACCGGCGCAGCTGGAAGCGCTGGCCTACACAAACGACATGAAGCGCTGCCCCGGCTGCGGCAACCATTGCATGATTACCATCACCCGATTCAATGACGGCCGCGCCTTCGTGTCAGGCAACCGCTGCGAGCGGGGCGAGGCCATCATGCTCACCGGCAAGACCGCGCCTCATTCGACGCTCCCCAATATGTACCGCTGGAAATATGATGCCATCTGGCACAGAAAATCCCTGACCACGAAAGAAGCTAGGCGGGGCACCGTGGGCATTCCTCGAGTGCTGAACATGTACGAGGACTACCCCTACTGGCACGCCTTTTTTACGTCCCTCGGCTACCGGGTAATGCCTTCGTCAGAAACGATACGAGACATTCCTATAAAGGCGATGGAAACGATTCCGTCCTATTCGGAATGCTTCCCGGCCAAGCTGGCCCACGCCCATGTGTATGATCTGGCCCAGCGCAAGGCAGACATCATCTGGTACCCCTGCATCGATAAGGGCCCCAATGAGGGTAGCGCCAATCGGTTCCACTGCCCCATGGTCACGTCCTATCCGGAAAATATTCAGGCCAACATGGACGAGCTGCTCTGCGTTGCCCATACCCGCCTGCTTCACCCCTTTCTTCCCCTCCACAGCCGGCAGGCACTTTTGCCGAATCTAAAAAAGATTCTTTCGCCGCTTGGCATTTCAAAAAGCGAAATCGAGCGAGCCATGCTGGCCGGTGAAGATGCCCAGAAGGACTACCGCACAAAGCTCTACCTTGAAACGAAGCGGGTGCTGAAAGAAATCCAAGAGAAGCATCTTACCGGCATCGTCCTCACCGGCCGCCCCTACCATGTGGACCCGGCAGTCAATCACAGCATTCCCGATCTGATCAACCAGCTGGGCATGGCAGTTCTCTCAGAGGACGGCATCGCCATGGTAGGCGGCACCTTCCCTAATCTGCGGGTGCTTAACCAGTGGACCTGGCACAGTCGTCTGTACAAGGCGGCGGACTATGTCACAAGGCGATCTGATCTGGAGCTGGTAGAACTGAATTCCTTCGGCTGCGGCCTTGACGCGGTGGTTACCGATCAGGTGCAGGACATATTAAATAAACGGAATCGTCTCTACACCTGCCTCAAGATTGATCAGAGTCTCAATCTGGGGGCTGTGCGGATCCGGCTCCGCTCTCTTAAGGCGGCCATTGCCGAGCGGGGTACCGTCAAAGTATCCCGAGTGGCTCCCATTCACTATCCGAAAGCAACCTTTACGGAGGACATGAAAAACGACAAGGACTACACCATCCTTGTGCCTGAAATGTCCCCGATTCACTTCCCTTTGCTGGAAGCAGCAGGCCGCTCCCAAGGCTACAATCTGAAGGTGCTTCCTCCGGTGCGGGCAGATATTGATACAGGCCTTTCCTTTGTAAATAATGACGCCTGCTATCCCGCGATTATCACTATCGGATCTCTTATGCGGGCCCTTCTCTCGGGGCGCTATGATTTGAACAAGACTGCGGTCATACTGTCCCAGACCGGCGGCGCCTGCCGGGCATCCAACTACATCGGCTTCCTTCACAAGGCGCTGGACGAGGCAGGCCTGTCCCAGATTCCTGTGATTTCCTTTAACTCCAAGGGCATGGACCCTCAGCCCGGATTTACCCTCAGCCCGTCTCTAGGGACCCGAATGGTGCAGGCCGTCATTTACGGCGATGCCCTGCAGCAGTGTCTCTACCGCACCCGCCCCTACGAGCAGTCCCCGGGCAGCGCCGAAACACTGTGCAAAAAATGGCAGAGTCGGTGCCGAAAATCCCTCATGATGGGCTCGTCCTATCTGGAATACAGCAAAAATATCGCCAGCATTGTACGGGATTTCGACAGGCTCCCGCTGAATGATACGCCCCGCCGTCCCCGGATCGGCATCGTGGGGGAAATTTACGTGAAATTCTCCCCGATCGCGTCCAATGACATTGCCCAGGCCATCGAAGCCAACGGTGGCGAGGCCGAGACAAGCGGCATGCTTGATTTCTTCCTGTACGGCTCTCTGGACGCTCGCTTCCAGAGACACCACATGGACGGCTCCTTCAAGGAGGACCTGAAGGGAACCTTCGTCCGCTACATTCTGTCATGGTACCGCCGCCCGCTGGCCAAGGCGCTGAAGCACTCCAGACGGTTCCATGAAATTACGGACATCGATAAATTGGCAAAACGGGCATCCCAGTATCTGTCTCTCGGCAACCGGGCCGGCGAGGGCTGGTTCCTCACAGCGGACATGATCGACCTACTCTACCATGAGTGCCGTGGCATCATCTGTCTCCAGCCCTTTGCCTGCCTGCCGAATCACATCACTGGCGAGGGTATGATCCACAAGCTTCACATGGCCTATCCTGAGGCAGTCTTCCTGGCGCTGGACTGCGACGCCTCCGCATCAGAGGTCAATCAGATGAACCGGCTGAAGCTGATGATGAATTCTCTCACCGAAAAGACAGAAGCCAAGGCCAATCTGGCCTACCTGAAACAAGGCAGAGACGCAAAAAGGGAGCACAGACTATGAGTGAAAAAAAACTGACCCCAAAGGGCAGCCATGTACGGCAAAAAATGATTGAAATCACCGCGCGCATTCTGCGGGAGGAAGGCTTCAAAAAAGCCACCGTCCGCAGCATTGCCAAGGAGGCTCAGGTCAATCTGGCATCGGTGCGCTACTATTTCGGCTCCAAGGAGGAGCTCATCGGCGCTGCCCTTGAATACATGATGGGCAACTTTGAAAATATCGTCACCATTTTAGACGATGAAGCTTTATCACCCCGGCAGCGGCTGAAAAAATATATCCTCGCCTACTTCCATCTGGCCCGCCAGCACCCGGCGCTGTTCCGGTCCATCAACAACCCATCCAGTATGGAAGCGAAGGACACCTATTTCATTTATCTCAACCTGCTTCACGATCAGTGCTGGGAAAAGGTCATGAACAATGTGGAGGCCCTCACGGGCTACACAGACCGGCAGGATCTGTCACTGAAATGCATGCAGATTTTCTCCGCTATCGAGTTCCCCCTTATACTGACCAGCAACAAACCGGACTCCTTCATCAACCGCTACACCGACGAGGTGACACTGGATAGATATGCGGACATTCTGCTAAATGATGTCAACGAACAGGGCAAACGAAAAGATTATTTAAAGGAAATCCTTCATCAGGGGCGATAGTCTGATTGTTCTGCGCCTGCTGAAAAAAATCCATATAAAAAAAGCCGCGGTGAGCGGCTTTTTTTATTGCCTCTTTCTTTATACAAACGCTTTTCAGAATAGTCCCTTCGGCGCATGGGTCCGCTTCACGGAAAACTTTGTCAGCCGAAGCTTTAATAGGTCCATCAGCGTCCGCACATTGGAGGCGCCAGTTTCCTCCATAGCCTTCCGCACAATAAATTCACAGGCTCGGGCATCATCCATGGCCTGATGATGATGGAAATCAAAACCAAGAAGGCCCGCCACCGTGTTCAGCTTGTGGTTGGCCATCTGCTTCCACAGGATCCGGGAAATTTTTACGGTATCTCCGTAGAAAAAATGGATATCCGGCAGATCATACGCATCCAGCGTGGCCGCGAGAACGCCCATATCAAAAGGCGCGTTGTGAGCAAAGACAACCGCCCCCTCTAAACGGCGCGCGATGTCCTCCCAGAAATAAGGGAACTCCGGTTTATGCTCCACGTCCTCGGGGTGGATCCGATTCACCTCGACGCATTGCGGATCAAAGGCAAGGGACAGGGGCCGGATCAGCTGGTACCATTCATCGAGCAGCTTCGTCCCGTCACTGGTGACGATCCCTAGGGAGCACGCATTGCCCTTTCCCCAATAGGCGGTTTCGAAATCTAAGGCTGCATAGGTCATGATTGCCTCAGATATCGGTAACAAACTCGGTCTGGCTTCCTTCGATCCAGCCCGATTCCACAGCGCACTCAAAGGCGGACTTCATGCGCCGGCCCAATTCATTTCTCGCGGCGGCTACCTTTTTGCGGTTCCCCCGGGTGCCGTAAATCAGAACGAGACAGTTCTCCGTATCCTCAGTAATAGCTCCACTCATTTCATTTCCAATCCAGTCCTTGCAAAACACCTCGCCCCGGCAGGTAGTGACCACGTCCTCCCTGTCCAATGCAACCGAAAGCTCTGCTTTTCTGCTTTCCACGTCATAGCCATGAATATCCACGTGAAATTTCAGCATCGCTGCCCGGATCATATCCATGAGCGGGTTCAAAGGCGGGAGCACATCCGAGCCAGCCAGTTCATTCATCGTCGCCGATCCTCGCTTGCCCTCCTGTTTTCCTGCTGCGTCCACCAGATGATCCACATACTCATTAAATACCCGGGAGAGAGCGCCCTCGTCCCCGGTGCAGCCCATGTCGTGCATGGCTTTTTTATAGGCCTCTATGTCCCTGTCTGCCATGGACGGGTCCAGCCTCAAAAGCAGATTCGTTTTGGTGCAGCAGCGGCGGCGGAATGCTTCCGCCTCCCTGTTCCCTGCCCGGTTGTCCATGGAGCGGATTGCCACGATGCCCACGCAAAGACCGGGCCCCCTTCCAAGCACCCTAGGATCTACAGTTACCTTCACTGTCACTCCTCCTTGCAAAAAATAAAGGCGGCGAAACTATCTGACCGCCTGCCCTTATCATAAACTACTCGCCACCGATTGAAAAGACGACCTACATCTCGCCCCGGTGATAGGGCACGATCATTTTATAAAATACTGCCAGCGCCAGCCCGTAGCCCGCCACCATGAGAAGGCCCATGGGAATGGCAGTCTCATCGCCGGCAATGCCCACCACCGGCATCATCACGCCGCCTAAAATCATAGAGAAAAACCCTAAAAGCGCCGACGCACTTCCTGCGGCGTTGCCCGCCCGGGACAGCGCCAGCGACACCGATGCTACTCCCATTACGGAAAGGGGCACGATAGTGATGAACAAAAGGGGAATCGCCAAGGCCATAGGCATATCAAACCAGAGCCCTGCAAGAAATACAAGGGATGTGAAAAAAGGAATTGCCAGAGAGTATTTCAAAAACACAACCTCTCGCACGGTTCCTGCCAAGCGGGCTGGGATCACGCTCATTACCAGAAGACCAATGCCAATGCCGCCAAAAATATAGCCGTACGTCTGAGGACTCACATGGTAAATACTTTGAAACAGAAACGACGAGCCTGCGATATACGAGAAGAAGGAGCCAAACACGAAGCATTGGACTAGGCAGTGCCCAAGAAAATAATGGCTCCCCATGAGCTGTGAAAAGGATCCAAAGCTGGCAGTGAGACTGGCAGCCCGCCCCGTTTTCGGCAGGGTCTCCTTGAAAAGAAACGTCGCCACAAACATGACCACCCCGACCACTACCAGTACATCAAAAATACCCCTCCACGTGGTAAGCCTAAGGATCTGACCGCCCAAGACCGGCGCCGCTACCGGAGCCAGCCCATTCACCATCATAAGGAGCGCTATGAACTGCGTCAGCGCAGGGCCCTGCTTCACATCTCTTGCAATGGCTCGGGCAATAACGATGCCCACCGCACCGGAAAATCCCATGATAAAGCGGAACACAAGGAAGGTATACACATCGGGAACGACGGCGCATACAAAAGCAGACAGCGTAAACCCTGCGATGCCAAAAAAGAGAGGCCGCTTCCTGCCGAAACAGTCCGACACAGGGCCTCCCAGTACCTGTCCGCCTGCCATGCCCAGCATGGTCATGGTCAGTGTCAGCTGGGTCATGGACGTGGAAATACCAAGATCCAAAGACAGTTCAGGAAGCGCCGGCAGGTACATATCTATTGAAAGCGGTGCCAGCGCCGTTAACAAACCGAGAAAAACGGTGAGAAAGATTTCTGTTCCCCTGCTCATGCACCCCTCCAATAAAAACAAAAAAAGCGCTCCCGCGCAGGATGATACAACAATCTGGCAATATGGAAATTAATTATGCCCATTGTACAAAATGCTTTTCCTATTGTCAAAAGCTCTTTCATCTTATGTACACCTTCGTCCTTGGATTCCATAAACCCTTGACCACTATATAAATTTTTACTATTAAAATCTATTGCATTTATCTATATGCACTTATTTTACACCTCCTCCTTCCTTTTTTCCCAATATAGCGGCGATTTATGCTTGACGATTTATTGTTATAGATATATAATATATTTGGGTATTAAAAACATCTATTTGTTATTGATTTCAGAAAGGAGTGCACATCATGGACGCAGCGATGCTTTGTGATCTTTCCATGTATGGAAGCGTGTACCTCCTTTTTGCCATGGCTTTGTTCTATGTAGAAGGGGCCAACCTGCTTGTACCGTCCCGGGTGAATGC
The DNA here is from genome assembly GCA_034180505.1 of Dialister sp. Lineage (GTDB taxonomy): Bacteria > Bacillota > Negativicutes > Veillonellales > Dialisteraceae > Dialister. The sequence continues at coordinate 16,360 of JAXFOE010000002.1, read as the reverse complement.
CAATTATTCCCGGGTAGTGTCCCGTTTCGTTTCTTTCTTTAAAGGATATATCGGTGCCGGCGGCTGATGCCGGAGCATATGCTTCCTGCATGACATGTATGGCTGTCGCCTTTTTTGGCGGCCCGGTTTTCAGTATCTGAGACCGGATGCGGCACCGTTTTTGGAGGAAGGCTTTTGCCTTCTCTTTTCCAGACTCATTTCTACAAGGCGCCGCAAGGCGTTTTTTTGTTACTACCGAGGATATCATGACTTTATTGAAAGACATTCGTAAGCTACTGACTCTGATGGTGCCGATCCTGATCACTCAGGTATCCACCGCGGGGATCACCTTCATAAATACGGCAATGACCGGGCACGCCGGCGCGGATGATCTGGCAGGCGTGTCTGTAGGCGGCGGGCTTTTCTATCCCATTTTGGCCGCTATCGTAGGGCTGCTCATGGCGGGCACTCCCATCATGGCTCAACTCATCGGCGCAGGAGAAAGGGAGCGCCTCCCCGCAGTGGTTCACGCAGGGATCGCAATTGCTCTTTCTACGGCTCTTCTTCTGGCGGCAGGCTATCTGCTTGCAGTGGACGGGCTGATGGAATACCTAGCCCTCTCGCCGGCAGTAGAATACATTGCCCGGTGCTATCTGATTACGATGATCATCACCGCGTCGCTTATCGCGCTGATCATTCCCTTCCGTTGCCTGGCAGATACCGCGGGGAGCACCACCATTTCCATGCGGCTCTTCTTGTTGGCACTTCCTATCAATGCGGCACTGGATTATCTTCTTGTGTACGGTCATCTGGGTCTGCCTAGGCTGGGCGGCATCGGTGCGGGCATTGCTACGTCGGTCACCTATTTCTGCCTGCTCGTGGCCTTCGTCCTTGTGACTCTGTCCCGGAGCGAACTCATGGGCCGCTCTGTTTTCGCCAGCCTGTCCCTGAAAAAACAGCTAGTGAAGGAATACCTTTCCATCGGAGTTCCCAGCGGCCTTTCCATTTTTATGGAAATGAGCCTGTTCTCTATGCTCATCGTTTTCCTGTCCCGGTTCGGTACGGACACGCTGGCAGCATTCCAGATTGCGGATAATTTTTCCAGCCTGATCTTTATGCTTCCTGTAAGCTGCGGCATGGCACTGACCATTCTGATAGCCACCGCAGTGGGACAGGGCGATCTAGCCATGGCCAAGAGGTATCGCAGGGCAGGGCTTCTCACAGCTCTCGCAGGCTCTCTGGGAACCGCGGCATTTACCATTTTCTTCCGCACCCGCATCGGCGCGATCTATACGGCAGATGAGGCAGTGGCTTCCATTGCTGGCGGCTTTCTCCTCTTCACCGTAGGCTGGCAGCTTTTTGATGCCATGGCCACCCCGATTCAGGGGATCCTTCGGGGCTTTAAGGACACCCGGGTCTCCTTCGTCCTTGTGGTGATTGCCTACTGGGGCGGATGCCTGCCAATGAGCCTTCTTTTGGACCGCATGACCGGGCTTGGGGCGGCCTCGTACTGGCTGGGCCTTGATTTCGGCGTCGGCCTGTCGGCTCTCTTTATGATCGGCCGCTTGATGTATGTGGAACGGTTCTTGGCAAGCGATACCCCTGCAACAGAAGAAACCGCTGTTCTGCCGTTTCGAGCAAGAACGCTTCCCCTCTCAACGGGCATGCGCTCTCTGCGCCGCTATGCGATCGAGCCCACTTTCGATGTAGTTTTCTCCATTCGGGAATACCTGATCGAAAGCCTGGACGCTGCCATAGGCAGAGCCACAAAGGCGTTCGTGCCTTAGGGCTTCCCCGCCCTGATATAGTTGCAATCAAAAAACCTGTACTCATAAGTACAGGTTTTTTCTATTGCCATTCCGCAAAAACTATCAGCGCGAATCCGATATATAACGCCATGGCTTCCTTCTCGTCGTTGCCATAGCCTTCGATGTACACCGAAAGCTCCTGCTCGGTACAGTCATCAAAGAGCATCTAATGATCGTGCCGATCCAAGTAGCCGTACACAATATCCCCTTGCCGGATGCCGTAAGGCATATAAGACGAAAGCGTGCCTAGCGCGTAATACTTTAAGCCGTACTGATGGTAGCAAACGGCGATCTTATAGTCATTGATCATGGCGCTTACCTCTTCTATAGCGGAGGCAGCGCTCGGAAACAGCAGCCCCTGATAAGAAGAAGTATAAGAAGAAATCGTTTCAACTGCTCCTCCTTGCCCTTGCAGCAGTCATGAGCAGCTCAGTTATCCTAAAAAACCCCTCAGGTTCTGCGCCTCTACCACCCGCTGCAGCGCCACCATGTACGCCGCAAGACGATAGGCGACATGATATTTCTGGCGCAGCTCGAGCACCGCCTCGTAGCCCTGCCGCATTTTTACTTTGAGCCGTTCGTTGTATTCCTCCTCGGTCCAATAGTAGCCGGTGCGGTTCTGCACCCATTCAAAGTAAGAGCCAACCACGCCGCCGACGTTGCTCATCACGTCAGGAAGCACCTCGATGCCATGAGCCTCAAAATAGATGTCCGCCTCCTCCGTGGTGGGGCCGTTGGCGCCTTCCAAAACGAGGGGCGCTTTTACCCGCTCCATCGTATTTTCATTCAGCTGATTTTCAAGAGCTGCCATGAAAAGCACATCCACCGGCTGCCCGAAGAGCTGATCATCGGGAATAATTCCCGCACCCTCTTCGGTATAGCCCGCCAGCGAGCGACCGTGAGAATTAGCGTACACATACATAGCCTCAATATTAAGACCTGCCGGATTATGCCATGTACCGTTAATATCGCCGATAGTGGTGATTTTTACGCCTGCCCGGCTCATGAGAAGAGAACCCACCGATCCCACATTGCCAAAGCCCTGCACCGCCATAGTGAGCCCCTCAAGCTGCTTGCCGTTCTTTTCACACCATGTGGAAAGCGTGTACAGAAGCCCCCTGCCGGTGGCCTCATTCCGTCCCAACGAGCCCCCGGTGGCCAGCGGCTTCCCGGTGACGACGCCGGGCTGCCATGTGCCGGAAAGCACCGCATATTCATCAGCAATCCATGCCATAATCTGGCCGTTCGTATTCACGTCCGGCGCGGGTACATCCTTATCAGGCCCGATGATGGGGAATATTTTCCGCACATAACCTCTGGTGAGCCGCTGCAGCTCTCGGGCAGACAACTTGTGAGGATCCACCTTGATGCCCCCCTTAGCTCCGCCGTAGGGAATGTTTCCGATCGCGTTTTTAATGGTCATCCAAGCGGCCAGCGCCTTCACCTCATTTTCATCTGACTGGGGATGGAAACGGATTCCGCCCTTAGCGGCGCCTCTGGCAGTGTTATGCTGCACCCGGTATCCAGAGAACACCTCCACATGCCCATCATCCATCGTGACAGGAATGCTTACGGTCAGTTCTCTTTCAGGGTAGCGGACAAATTCATAATCGTTCCTCGTGTAGCCGAGCTTCTCTGCCGCCCGGTCCAGAATATGAAGCATATTTTCATACGGATTGTACTTTGCCATGGAATCACCTCATTGCACACTTAGGAAATACGCAAGTACTATTGTGTATTTCAATGAAATATAGCACATATATATCATAGCACATTGAATTTATATGTACATTTATTTTCGAGCGTCATGATTTTTTAGTATACATATTCTGCTGTATGAGAAAAAGAAAACATCATTAACCCATAAAAAAAGCCCCCCTCATAGGAGGAGGGCGAGCGCTTACATCAGTCCCCGAATAAACACCACGAGGATTAAAAGAGGAAGCACGAACTGGTAATAGGGCTTGAGCCATCGGCCGATTTTCATTCCCTTCCCTGTGTTCACCTCGGCGAGGTACTTATCAAAGCCCCAGCCATACTTGGTCGAGCAGAAGAGGGCGAATATGAGAGAGCCCAATGGCAGAACAAGGCTGCTCACCACGAAATCCTCGCTGTCTAATATGCCTCGGCTGCCAATGATGGTCACATCCTGCCACAGATTGAACCCGAGCACGCAGGGAAGGCTCCCGAAAAATACGAGGGGCAGCAAAATCAGCACCGTTTTCTTCCGATCCCAGCCAAAATTATCCATGCAGTTCCCGATGAGCGCCTCGAAGACGGCGGTCACCGTGGAAAAGCTGGCGAAGGTCATGAATACAAAGAAAAGGGTGCCCCAGACCTGGCCCATGGGCATGTTAATAAAAATATTAGGCAGCGTCACAAAAATCAGCGCCGGTCCCTGAGAAGGCTCTACGCCGAAGGCAAAGCAGGCGGGAAAAATAATCATGCCTGACAGGAGCGCCACAAAGGTATCCAACGCGGTGATGCGCACCGCCTCGCCGCCAAGGGTATGATCCTTTTCCATGTAGCTGGCGAATATTTCCATAGAGCCTTGCCCTACAGAAAGGGTAAAGAAGGCCTGATTCATAGCGGCGGCTGCCACGTTCCAGAGGCCTGCCGCGGTGGCCCGCTCCCAGTCGGGAAGTAAATAAAACTTAAGGCCTGCCTCGCCACCGGGAAGGAGCATGCTGTTCACCGCCAGCAAAATGATGAGTCCCAGAAGGCCGAGCATCATCACCTTGGTCACCCGCTCCAGCCCATTTTTTACGCCTAAGGCACATACAAGAAAGCCGCAGGCCACGGTGATCCCCATGAAGGTGGTCAGCTCCCAAGGATTGGCAATCATCTCGCCGAAAATGCCGCCCACCTGCTCCGGCGTCATGCCGGTAAAGGAACCGTCAATGAACCGCCAGAAATAATCTACCATCCAGCCGGAAATGGTGGTGTAGTACACCATGAGAATGAAACTGCCCACGAGGCATACCCAACCGTGCAGATGCCACTTCGTGCCGGGCTTCTCCAGCTTTTCAAAGCCCCGGAGCGCGCTTTTTCGGCTGGCCCGTCCTACGGCGAGCTCCATGGTCACCACAGGAATGCCCATCAAAATCAAAAAGGTCAAATAAAACAGAACGAAAACGGCGCCGCCATATTCCCCTGTGATGTAGGGGAACTTCCACACATTGCCGATCCCGATAGCGCAGCCCGCGCTGACCAGCAAAAATCCCAACCTCGACCGGAAGCTGTCTCTTTCTTCCATGCTTCTATCCTCCAGAAAATATAGCTGCTTGTATTACAGTAAGCCCTGCAAGAGAATCACAAGGATCAGCACCGGCAAAACGAATCGGAAATAAGGCTTCACCCAGCGGGGAATTTTTATGCCAAAGCCCTTGTTCACCTCAGCGAGATACTTATCAAAACCCCAGCCCCATCGGGTGGTGCAGAAGAGCACATAAATCAGGGCCCCTCCGGGGAGCAGGATATTGCTCACAAGGAAATCCTCGCTGTCCAGCACGTCCCGATTTCCGATGAAATGCATGCCTGACAGCACATTGTAGCCCAATACGCAGGGAATGGACAGCGTGAAAACGATCGCCAAATTGATGAACACCGCTTTTTTCCGGCTCCAGCCAAAATTATCAATGCAGCAGGCAATGAGGTTTTCAAAGACCGCGGTCACCGTGGAGAAGCTGGCGAAGGTCATGAATACAAAGAACAGCGCCCCCCACAGGCGGCCCAACGGCATGTGCATGAAAATTTGCGGCAACGTGATAAAAATCAGAGACGGTCCCTGATCGGGATGCACTCCGTAAGCAAAGCAGGCAGGGAAAATAATCAATCCCGACAGGAGTGCCACAAAGGTGTCCAGCGCAGTGATGCGCACCGCCTCACCGCCCAGCGTAAACTGATCCGACATGTAGGAACCGAAAATTTCAATGCACGCGATGCCAAGGGAGAGGGTGAAGAAGGCCTGATTCATAGCGGCTGCCGCCACATTGCCAAGGCCTGCGGAAACCGCCCGATCCCAGTCGGGGCGGAGATAAAATTCAAGGCCTGCCCCTGCGCCGGGAAGAAGAATGCTGTTCACAGCCAGGATCACGATGAGGGATAACAGTCCCACCATCATCACCTTGTTTACCCGCTCCACGCCGCTCTGCACGCCAAAGCCGCACACCGCAAAGCCGACTGCCACGGTGAGGGCCATGAAGATTTCCATCTCCCACGGACTGCCCAGCATGGCCATGAAAACTGACGGCGTTTCTCCGTCCCGCACGGTATCAAAGAGTCCGGTTAAAAACTTCCAGAAGTAGGACACCATCCAGCCGGACACGGTGGTGTAGTACATCATGAGGAGATAGCTGCCGGCGATGCAGAACCAGCCGTGGTAATGCCATTTGGTGCCCGGCTTTTCCAACGTCTTGTACGCGAGCACCGCACTTTGCCGTCCTGCCCGGCCCACGGCAAGCTCCATAGTCATGACGGGAATCCCCATTAGGAATAAAAAGGCAAGGTAAAACAATACAAAGACGGCGCCTCCGTAAGCGCCGCAAATGTAAGGAAACTTCCAAACATTGCCTATGCCGATGGCGCAGCCTGCGCTGACCAGCAAAAAGCCAAGCCGGGACCGAAATCCTGCTCTATCATTCATAATACTCTCCCAATCTCCATTCCTGCTATCCTTCTCTTCCGGCGGCATGAGCGTATCCAACGACGCCGTTAATATGTTTACTATTCTACCCTTTCTCTATAAAAAGCGCAAAAGTATCCTCGGGGTTTTTAGACTCCCGAGGATACTTTTTTACAAGCTACCAGAAAAAGCGAAATGGCTCGCTGCCACTGCCGGGCGTATGGAAAATGCCCGACCCGTTGAGAAACATCAGATACAGCGCCACGCTGCCCTTCGCCATTGAAAAAATTTCATCCCATACTCGGCGGATCATTCCACGCACCTCCCATGCGATATAGTACAACCTGTTTCCTACATGCATGGTATCATACCTCTACGGATATAACAGAATTAGATTTCCTCTTTTATATCTTATGGAACAAATCCACCTTATTGTACGGTTTTGACCGGCCATCTTGTTTTTTATGGGACCCCAAAAAAAGCCTGCCTGCGCAAGCTCTCATTCATCCATTTTTTTGTATTGGGTGCCGCTTTTTATATCCATCTGTCCCGTGGTCCGGCGAAAACGGCGGTTGCGCCGCTGCTTTTCTTTTTTATCCACCCGCTTCGCGTCAGGGGAAAAGACCTCTGCCGCGTCCAGTTCCTCCTGCTTCCGCTTGCCGTACATGCGGCGGGCATAGCGGTCCGGCCGATAGGGGGAATCAATTTTCTGTCTGGCCTTCATAGGACACCTTACGTCTTGTGAATCTTTCCCCGGAAGAGAGACGCTTCATAAGGATACTCACCCCGCATGGGCGCATTCACGTTGAGCCCCAATTCGCAGGCCCGCCGCCCCTTATCCAGAAGCCACACATCCTTTATGCTGCCGTTCATCGTGACTTTATGCTGCTTCTCCGTACCCATGAGAAATTTCATGAGTCCTGCCGACATTTCATTGTACAGCCGCTGGGCCTCCCGCTTGTTGTTTGTTTTAAAACTGATCAGGTACTGATCGACGGTGTCATCCTTTTTGTTGATGCCGATTAAGATGGTCTGCTTCACCTTGCAACCGTAGCCCGCCTCTTCATCAGGCGACAGGGTCCGCTCATAGGTCAGCCAGGTGTAGCGGGCGCCGGAGGCCTCCTTGCCCTTCGTCCAGCCCTCAAAGGCAGTCTTGGAAATTTCTTCCCGGGGCTGCTCCACGGAAATCGTATATGCGCTGTCAATGGACGCGGCCGTCGCGGCAGCCTCCGCCACAGGATCAAAGGCATAAGCCACGGACGCGGCAGAGGCGAGCATCGCCATGGCGGCAGTGATAAGAATTCGTTTCATAGTCCCTCCTATGCTTTCATTATAGCATGGACGCTGGACGTAAAAAAAAACGGCAACGAGCTTGTCTCGTGCCGTAGGTCATTCATTTATTTTTCCAGATTCAGCGGAGGGTGCTCTGCTGACGGCACCTTCTCTATTGTTTCTTTTTTCCCGCTCTCCTCAAGAATGCGCATGAACTCATCGCCGGTAATGGTTTCTTTTTCATAGAGATGTCTCGCCAATGCATCTAGCGTATCCCGATAGTCTATCAGGATTTTCTTTGCCTTCTCATGCTGCTTCCGGATGAGCTCGCTTACCTTACGGTCTATCAAGGCAGATGTCTCCGGCGAGCAAGCCAATGTCGTATCCCCGCCAAGATACTGATTCGTCACAGTTTCCATGGCAACCATGTCAAATTCATCGCTCATGCCGTAGCGGGTGATCATGGCTCTTGCCAGCTTCGTCGCCTTCTCAATATCATTGGACGCACCACTGGTAGGCGAACCAAATACGACCTCCTCCGCGCTCCGTCCGCCGGTCAGGGTAGCAATCTGGTTTTCCATCTCCTCTCGTGTGAGAAGATAGCGGTTGCCTTCCTCCACTTGCATGGTATATCCCAGCGCGCCTGATGTGCGGGGGATGATAGTAATTTTTTGCACCGGCGCCGTATGAGTCTGCATGGCTGCCACAAGGGCATGGCCGATCTCATGGTACGCCACGATCCATTTTTCCTTGTCCGTCAGGAGGGCATTCTTTTTCTGGTACCCTGCAATAACTACCTCAATGCTTTCCTCCAGATCCTCCTGCGTCGCAAAACTTCTATGATTCCGCACCGCCCGCAGCGCCGCTTCATTGACAATATTTGCCAGATCCGCTCCGGAGGCTCCGGAGGCCATGCGGGCAATTTTATTGTAGTCAACATCTGGAGCGACCCTGATTTTTTCTGCGTGCACCTTCAGGATATCGATCCGCCCCTGCAGATCCGGAAGCCCCACCGGCACCTGCCGGTCAAAACGCCCGGGACGGGTGAGCGCTGGATCCAGCGATTCGGGACGATTCGTAGCGGCCAGAATAATGACGCCTGTATTTCCCTCAAAGCCGTCCATTTCAGTGAGCAACTGATTTAGAGTCTGCTCCCGCTCATCGTTTCCGCCCATGATACCGGCACCGCGCTTACCGCCGATCGCATCAATCTCATCAATAAATACGATGCACGGCGCTTTTTCTTTGGCCTGCTTGAACAGATCCCGCACCTTGGAGGCACCTATGCCTACAAACATTTCTACAAACTCTGATCCCGACATGGAGAAGAAGGGCACCTCTGATTCGCCGGCCACCGCTTTGGCCAGCATGGTTTTCCCCGTCCCCGGCGGCCCTACCAGAAGAATCCCCTTCGGCATTTTCGCGCCGATTTCCTGATACTTATTCGGATTGTGCAGGTACTCCACCACCTCCTGTAAGCTTTCCTTCGCTTCTTCTTCGCCAGCCACGTCTTTAAATTTGATGCCCCCCGTCGCTTTGACGTAGACTTTTGCATTGGCCCTGCCAAAGGACATGGGCCCGATACCCCCTCCCATGTGCTTCATGGCCCGCTTCTGCATGTAATTCCCAATGAAAAAGAAAATCCCGAAGGGCAGCACCCACAGGAGAAAAATCCGGAGCAGTGGATTCATGGTGGTCACGATCTCTCCCGTAAAGGTGACTCCCGCCTCATGAAGCCGCTCGATCAGCTGAGGGTCATTCATGAGAGCCGTCTTGTACACATTCTTGGTATTCCCTTTTTTCGTAAAGGTGATCTGCTCCTGCCCCACCTCTGCCTTGTCGATCTCATGGCTGTTCGTGAGATTGATAAACTGGCTGTATTCCACCTCCTGCACCTGATTGTCCTGAATCATGGGCACCGCGATGGCGTTGAACAGGAAAATCACCGCAAGAATGATCAGGTAGTACGTCAGTACTGGCTTTTTCGGCATCTTCATATTATCCATATGTCCTCGCTTCTGAATATTTAAATACATTACCCCGCTGCTAAGGCAGAACACCGATCTCTCGGTAATATTTTTCCGCGCCGGGATGAAGAGGAATACCGGCTATATTCGTCACCCCGTCCTTCGGTAAGAGGCCCCGCAGCGGCTTTTGAGTTTCTCCCAGCTCCTGTATATGCTCCCAAAAGGTTTTTGTGAGGCGGTACACCAGCTCGTCATCCATATCCCTTCGGGTAAACATCACCATTTTCACCGCCGTGGTGAGCACTGCCCTCTCCTGCCCCGGATAGGTTCCTGCAGGAATGGTATAGGCCGCATACCACGGATAAGCAGCGGTCATGTCCGCTACAAACTCCGGCGAGAGCGAAAGAAGCTCGGCTCCGCTGCTGGCAGCCTCAGTCACTGCCGCCGCAGGCACTCCCGCCATGATCCACGCCCCGTCAATGCGCCCGCTCCGCAAGAGATCTGCCGCATCTCCAAAAGAAATATACTCCGCCTTGAGGTCGGAGGGAAAATCAAGTCCCGCCTGTGTGAAATGCGTTCTGCACTCATCATAAACCGATGAACCCGCCGAGGCAACCGCAATCCGTCTCCCCCGCGCATCAGATAAATTCTCTATGCCTGCCCCCTTTCTGACCACAAGCTGGTTGGGGTTCATGTACAGTCCAGCGATGACACAGATCTGTTCGTCTTTATATCCCGCAAAAGACCCCTTGCCCTCTCTGCACTCCCACACATTACTGGCAATCGCCACAGACACCTGCGCCTCTCCGTCAGACACCATGGCAAGATTGGCAATGCCCCCCGCCGAGGCCTGACTGGCGGCGCGCGCACGCGGCACCTCAGTGCTCCACAGGCGGGTGATGGCCGCGCCGGTACTGTACAGAGATCCCTGCGCGTTTCCTGTAGGGAAATTGATCCGTATCTGACCGTCCTTCTGACAGCCTGAAAGAAGAAGCCCTGCGCATATAAGCATGACGGACCATACTTTTTTCATGACTTCCTCCTTTTCACATACGTCATAAGACCTGCCGCGCCGATGATGGCGATACCGATGCCGTCAGTGGCAAGACCGGGCTGCAAAAGAAAGGGACAGGCCAGTATCAGAAGCGCCCGGGATAAAAATGAAAGGCGCCCTCCAAGCTCTCCCTCCAGCGCCGCGGTGAGCGCCAGCGTCCCGAGAAACGCGCTGCCGAAGGCGGAGAAAACCGCAACGGCTCCCACGGAAGGATCCGCCAAAAGAAGCACCGGATTTCCTAAAAAGAAGAAGGGCAGAATAAATCCTGTCAGCCCGAGCCGCATGGAGAGGAGACTTGTTTTCAGCTGCCCTGCGCCGGCAATGCCGGAAGCCACGTAGGACGACAGCGCCACCGGCGGCGTGATATTCGAAAGAGACGCATAGATGAGGCAGAAAAAATGCGCTGGCAGCGGCTGAGCCCCTGCCTTTACCAGCACCGGCACCGCCACAGCAGACACGATGACGTACGCCGCCACGCCGGGCACGCCCATGCCAAGAATCATGGCCATGACCATCACCAGCGCCCCCGCGATATATATCGCATGACTGCCGGTAAAGGACATGATGAGGTATCCCATATTCAGCCCCAGCGACGTGAGCGTAACCGTGCCGATAATAATCCCGATGATGACACAGCACAGCCCTACAGGCACCGCCGCGGCAGCCCCCTCAGAGACAGCTTGCAGGATTTCTTCTCCTCCCATGCGGGTGTCCCTGCGAAGCCATGACGAAAGGAACGTCACAAGCAGAGAGACTGTCGCCGCAAAAACAGGAGAGTAGCCCAGCGCCATCAGCACCACGAGACAAATCATGGGAAGCGCCAGATGGCCCCGCTCCTTCAGTACGAAAAGCGCCGGCGGAATATGGTCATAGCTCAGCCCGGAGAGCCCCTGCTTTTTTGCCTCCAGATGCACCGCAAAAAGAAGGCCTGCGTAATACAAAAACGCGGGAATCACTGCGGCCAGCGCCACCTTGGCGTAGGCCATATTCAAAAATTCCGCCATCACGAAGGCCACCGCCCCCATGACAGGCGGCGTGAACTGCCCGCCGGTAGAGGCCGCCGCTTCCACCGCCGCCGCAAATTCCTTTCTGTATCCCGCCCGCTTCATGAGGGGAATCGTCACCGTTCCCGTAGCGGCCACATTGGCAATAGCCGATCCGTTGATCATGCCCATGAGCCCCGACGCGATGACTGCCACCTTGGCAGGCCCCCCCGGAGAGCGTCCTACCAGCGTCAGCGCCACATCACTGATGAGCGATGAAAAGCCGGAATGCTTCAAAAAGGAACCGAAAAGGATAAATATAAAAATATAGGTTGCCGACACCCCCGCGCCGGTTCCCAAAAGACCGCCGGTCCCCCAGAATTGGGTAATCAGCACCCGCTTCAATGTAAAACCGTTATGACCGATCCACGCCGGAAGCCATGCGCCGATCCAATTGTACGCAAAAAATAAAAGCGCCAGCACCGTAAGATTTTTCGATACCCGCCGAGCTGCCTCAAAAGCGCAGAGCACGCCCACCGCCGCCACGAAACCATCCAAAGACGTAATGCGCCCGCCCGTCTCCGCGACACGGTTATAATTCAGCGCCAGATACAAAAAGCTCGATACCCCCAGCACGGCAAAGCATAAATCAAAACCGCGCCACTTCCCGACAGGATACAAAAGCGCCGCCGCCAAAAAAAGAAACGCGCAATGGACGCTCCGAAAAATCACCTGCGGAAGAGTGAGCACCGTTGTAAAAATGATTTGATACGCCGTCCACAGAAAGAAAAGGATGACCGCCGCCATTCGAAAACGTTTCACCTGTGTCATCCTCTTCCCTCCTTTGTTACTCATTATGTAACACAACAAAAAATGCGTGTCAAATAAAGACAGTGCAAAAAATAAAATCGCAGCCGCTTTTATAAGCTACGATTTTATTTTTTGCGGCGATTGAAAGTGACCGCCTTTTATTTGTATCAGTTGGATTCAAAAAATGCTTTGTACGCCAGATAGGTTTCGTAGGCGTCTGCCTTGGACAGCAGGTCGTAAGGGGCATGCATGGAGAGCATGGCAGTGCCACAGTCTACTACCTCGGCGCCCCAGTTGGCCATCATGAAGGCGATGGTACCGCCGCCGCCTTGGTCTACCTTGCCCAACTCGCCGATCTGCCAGCACACGCCGGCCTCGTTGAATATGGTGCGGATCTTCTGCAAAAATTCCGCGTTCGCATCATTGCTGCCTGCCTTGCCCCGAGAGCCGCCATACTTGGTAAGGTTCACGCCGTAGCCCAAGAAGGACGCATTGTCCTTTTCGGATACCTCCGGAAACATGGGATCGAGGCAGGAATTGACATCAGCTGACAGCATTTCACTGTTTTCCATGGTTTCATAAAAATCAAGGAGACTGCCCCGCTTCTGGAGGGCCAGCAGCTTCATCACAAATTTCACGAAGTAGGATGACTCCATGCCCGTATTGCCATAAGATCCGATTTCTTCCTTGTCCGTGAGAAGGGCGGCCTGTGTTTTTACGCCGGGCTTTGCATTTAGAATGGCTTCCAGATTGGCATAGGAGCAGACCCGGTCGTCCTGTCCGTAGGAGGCGATGAGGGAGCGGTCAAAGCCCACGTCCCGGCTCTTTGTGGCAGGCACCAGCTCTAGCTCTGCCGTGGCGAAGTCTTCCTCGCCGATGTCATAGCTGTCCTTCAAAAGCTTCATGATTGCTTCCTTCGGCGTTTCCTTGGCATCAGAATGGGTGCCGCAGATCGCTTGCAGCTGCTCGCCGGTGATGCCATCGGCCAGTGTTTTTTTCATCTGGTCCTGAGCCATGTGGATCAGCAGGTCGGACACGTAGAAAATCGGGTCGTCTTCCTTGAGACCGATATTGATGTCCACCTTTTTTCCGTCCTTAGTGAATACCACGCCGATCAGTGCCAGCGGTATGCAGGTCCACTGATATTTTTTGATACCCCCGTAGTAATGGGTGCGGAAATACACGACGCCGTCCCTTTCGCTGACCGGATTCGCCTTCAAATCAAGCCGGGGTGAGTCGATGTGGGAGCCCACGATTTTAATGCCCTCGTGGACCGGCTCTTGACCGATCACTGCCAAAATGACCGATTTCCCCTTCTGATCCCAGTAGACCTTGTCTCCGGGCTTGAGCGACTTCATGTCATACACCGGCTTGAAGCCTTTTGCCTTCGCCTGCCGGATAATTTCCTCATTGGCAAGGCGTTCTGTGCGGGCGGTGTCGAGAAACGCTTTGTACCGCTCGCCAAAGGCCATGACTGCCTTCCGTTCTGTTTTGTTCATGCGCTGCCAGACAGATTCGGTCCGGCTATATGTTTTTTTCAATGGAATCCCTCCTTTTACCAGTAGGTCACCCTTATAAGGCTTTCCTTATTATACAACAAATTAAAATATTCCGAAGCTTTTATTTGTCCCTGCTCGGGGGAAATGCTTTTGTGAGGCCGTAGGTGAGAGCCACGAAAATTCCCATGATGATAAACAACGCAGGATAGGCGATGGCCATCAGGTACAGCGATGAAGTGAGACTTGTCATAGCGCCTCCTTAGGAAAGAGCCGGAATCAGTGCCAGCACGAGTCCGCCGGCAACCACCGAGGCCACCTGCCCTGCCACATTGACTCCCATAGCATGCTGAATGATGTAGTTGGACGGGTCCTCCTTCAGCGCCAGCTTGGCGATCACCCGCCCTGACATGGGAAACGCAGAAATCCCGCAGGCCCCGATCATGGGATTGATTTTCACAGACAGGAAAAGGTTCACTGCCTTCGCAAAAAGAACGCCGCCTACGGTATCAAAAATAAACGCCGCCGCGCCGAGACAGAGTATTTTAAGCACGTCCATGGTGAGAATATTGTCGGCGGTCATAGTACCGCCTACGGTAATGCCCAAAAGAAGGGTCACCAGATTGGACAATTCATTCTGCGCCGCATCGGACAGAGAGTCGCAGCAACCAGACACCTTGAGCATATTTCCAAACATGAGGGCACCGATTAAAGGCACCGAAATGGGCGCGATGATGCCTGCAAAAAGGATAATCATCAGCGGGAAAAGAAAGAGCGCCGTTTTGGAAATAGGCTTTTCCTCCCGGTAGGCCATGCGGATTTTCCGCTCCGCCTTCGTAGTGAGAAGCTTCACGATCGGCGGCTGAATGATAGGCACCAGCGACATATAGCAGAAGGCCGTCACCGTGAGCGGCGCTAAAAGCTCGGTGGCAAATTTCTGCGCCACAAAAATGGTGGTCGGCCCGTCAGCCGCACCGATGATGCCGATGGACGCTGCCTGATGAAAAGGAAAGCCCGCCATCGACGCCAAGAGCGCCGCCGCAAAAATCCCGAAGTGAGCCGCCGCCGCAAAGAGCATCACGTAAGGCGCTCGGATGAGAGGATCAAATTCGCACATGGCTCCCACAGCGATAAATATGAGCACCGGGAACAATTCGTTGGCGATACCTGCCTCATACAGGACCGACAAAAACCCGGGCTCCCCGCCGCCGGTGGGAATGACCGCAAAATGGCCGGGTACATTGGCCAGCATGCAGCCCACGCCCATGGGAAAAAGAAGCATAGGCTCGTAATCCTTTTTCACGCCAAGATAAATCAAAAGTCCGCCGATGGCGAGCATAATCCATACCCGCGCATCGCCCATGCCCATGACCCCCACAAAGAGCTCGCTCAAAATCCTTTCTATATCTGTCATGAATCCCTCCGAAGAAAATCGGCCCGGCTAAAGCCGTTTTTAAAAAAAGACCCGGCATTTTTCAATGCCAGGTCCGACTCGTTTTTCCTGCCCCTGTGCCATACGCAGGAAAAAAATATGCATTTGTTATACAGGATGTCCCACCACGGGAAGAATGATAAACACCAGTGTCGCCCAGATGAGACCAGCACCGATAAAAATTCCCACAGTAATCGCAAGGCCTTCCTTGCTGCGGGGCACGCCTAAGAGACTCAGATTGCCAAACATGCCTCGCCGTTCAAAAAGACCGTTGGTAGACCGCTGCCGAAACCATTTCAGCTTATTCTCCGGCTTGATCGTATAGGCGGTGGTCACCGCTACGACACAGGCCACCAGCCAGTATAGGAGGAAACGGGCCGCATTGAAATCATGCACCCCGGATAAATCAATCATTTGCATAGTAATCACCAGAAGTATCTTACCAATTTCCCGCATAGAATGCAACAAAAAAATAAGCTGCCTCATTCTTCAAAAGCGCTCTCTTCATGCAGAAGCGCTCTTCATGCAGAATGCTTCTCCAAATCTTTGCAATCCTGCCCCCCCTGCTATGAAGCCCATACCGAATTTTCTCCTCCCGCTCTTCATGATAAATGTTGAGGCTCTCCTCTTTTTTACGGGTGGTTTCTGTTTCATCTTCTCTCTTTGTATCTCACCGCTTTTCATTTTAAAGTCTCTTCTAGCTGTCCCTCATTCTTCTTATTTCCTTTCCATTTCCTTTCCCTGCCCGCATTATATAATGTGGGCAAGAAAAAACGCACCTCCGAAGAGGTGCGTTTTTATTTTCAGCTAGAGCCATCAGCCGCCAAACTGAGCCAGCATGGTGCCGGCCGCTACGGCAGTGCCGATAACGCCTGCTACGTTCGGGCCCATGGCCTGCATCAGCAGGTAGTTGGACGGGTTGTCCTTCAGGCCTA
>JAXFOE010000001.1:0-57145 GCA_034180505.1 Dialister sp. | reverse complement strand
TCGGATTTTCCTCTCCCCGCGGGTCAGCAAGAAAAAACAGCAAGACAAACATAACGCAGGAGCACCATACCCTCTGCTTGTCAGCATCATCACGTGACTTGACGACAAGATTGAGCAGCTTTACGTGATATTTTTCACAACAAAGCCAGTGCGCAGCGCCTGATTCATCACGCTGGGATTACGGAGACATGGGGACAGATGCTCCTGTGTTTGTGTGTAAAAAAAGACTTGAGAGCCTTCAGCAGCGGAAGTTCTCAAGTCTTTTTTTATGAAAGGAGCCGCCTCAGGGGGCGGCCCTTTTTCAGTATTCTTTGTTCCCTTTTATTTCATCGGTTTCATCATTCCACCAGAAGACGCCCTTCTGCATAGGGAGCACGTCCCGATGGAAGCGAGGGATCTTAATGCCCCGGCGAAGCTGGGATTCATAATCCTTCAAGGCTGCCTTGGCCTGCGGGAAGAGAAGCAGGATAGCGGTCACATTGGTGAGCACCATGAAGGCCATGAAGAGATCTGCCAGATTCCAGACCAGCGGAAGATCGGCGGTGGAACCCCAGAATACCATGACTGCAATGAGGGCACGGAAAAGATTGAGAGGCCATTTTTTGCTGGTTAAATGGCCGATATTGATTTCGCCGTAGTAGTAGTTCCCGATGATGGAGCTGAAGGCGAAGAGGAAAATCAGAAGAGAAACTGCATCCGGCGCGTGAGGCCCGAAATATTTAGCCAGATCCCACTGGATAAGCTCGATGCCGGTCAGGCCGAAAGCGGTATAATCGTCAGTAAGGAGGACAATAAAGGCAGATGCGGAGCAGATGAAGAGCGTGTCTACATACACGCCGAAGGACTGAATTAGTCCCTGCACCACCGGGTGATCCGCATCTGCTGTGGCAGCTGCGTTAGGAACAGAACCCTCGCCGGCTTCGTTAGAGAAGAGGCCCCGCTTAAAGCCAGTCAGAACCGCGGCGCCCATTCCGCCGCCAAACACAGCGTTCACATCGAAGGCATCCCGGAGGATGACAGCAAATACATGAGGCAGCTCGGTGATGTTATAAAGCATGATGCCAAGAGCGGTGATAATGTAGATGCCCGCCATGAGCGGAACCATCCATTCTGTGACTCTTGCGATACGGCCCATGCCGCCGCAAATAATCAGCATGGACAGCACGGTCACAATGCCGCCGATAATGGCGCGGTCCACGCCGAAGGCATTATTCAGAGCCAGCGAGATTGTATTGGACTGAACCGAGTTATAAATCATGCCGTAGGTCACAGAAATCAGGACGGCGAAGATGGCAGCCCACCATCTGCGGCCAAGCCCGTTTCTTAAATAGTATGCCGGGCCGCCGCGGAAGCCCTTACCATTTTCCCGGGGCACCTTGTAAATCTGAGCCAGCGTGCTTTCCACAAATCCCGTAGCAGATCCGATAATAGCAATGAACCACATCCAGAAAATAGATCCCGGGCCGCCGGTTACGATGGCGATCGCAATGCCCGCGATATTTCCTACGCCCACCCGGGACGCGGTGCTGACACAAAAGGCCTGGAACGGAGAAATCTCATTGCCCTCCGTTTTTGTTCCTGCCGTATGAGCGATGAGTTTGAACATGCGCCCGAAGTAACGAATCTGCACAGCACCGGTGCGGAAGGTGAAATAAAATCCCGCGCCCACCAGAAGAATGATGATGACTGATGACCACAGCAGACCATTGATGTCTGAAACAATGTTGTTTAATGCGTCCATAGAATCCCCTTTAATGATAAAAAATAATTATACGAATCTATTATATACCGATACAATTTACGGAGGCAATACACAGACCTAAGGATTCCGGGAGAGGAACGGGCCACAGGGGACGGCAAGGGATCTGATTTTTACATACCGCGGTAAACATGGTAAAATTTGAGTAATTGGAGGTGCATAGTATGTCACGATGGCGCATACATGCCGCGGCGGCCCTGCTTTGGATGGTATCCTCCGCAGCCGCGTCAGCAGCCTTTCTTTCTGCTGGAAGCGCAGGAAGTGATGTGGAGGCGCTGCAAAATACACTGGTGGCTGCCGGATATCTTGCCAGAACGGTGGATGGGGAATACGGTTCGGCCACAATGAGAGCAGTTGCTCTTTTTCAAAGGGATAAAGGTATTCCGGTGACAGGAAATGCTGACGATGTGACCATCGCAGCGCTCAAGGCAGCCGCTAAAAAAGGGTATCGCAAGGGTGGCGGGATTGTATATGCCAAAGGAAACCGGGGCGATGAAATCACTCATGTGCAAAGCAAGCTCCGTCAGGGCGGGTACATTGGTTGGGAGCCGGACGGTGTATTTGGCGATGGCACAGTGAAAGCGGTATCGGCCCTGCAGAAGGACAAGGGCCTTTCCGTTTCCGGCGCGGTGGACGAAACGACTCTTGCGGTCATCGAAAATCTCGGGAAGGATACACCCGAGGCGGCGGAAGCAAGGGAGCGGGATTATCTCTATGGCCAAGGCGATCAGGGCAAGGATATCGAGGCGCTGCAGGAAAAGCTGAAAAAGCAGGGATACCTGAAGGGCGGCGTTGACGGGGTGTACGGAAACGATACGAAGCAAGCGGTGCAGGCTATGCAGCGCGAGATCGGCCTCTCTCCTACGGGACAGGTGGATCAACATACGCTGAACGTGCTGAATACGCTTTCGGCAAAGGCTAAAAAGAAAAAATCATTTGATGTGCTGACTCTGGGGGATCGGGGTGACAAGGTGGCTCGTCTTCAGAACCGGCTCCTTTTGCATGGATACGATCCGGGAATTGCTGATGGCGTTTTTGGCAATGCCACCGCAGAGGCAGTGAAAAAGCTGCAAAAACAAAATCATTTGCCGCTCACCGGCAAGGCTGATAAAAAGGTCTGGGACGCGCTGGAGGGGGCGCCCTATTTCATGGGAAAATATAAAAGGGTGTTCCACATGAGATCCACCGCTTATACGCCTTATGACGGCGGCGGAAGTGGGCGGACCGCATGGGGTGCTTATGCGGGTAAGGGACACGCCGCAGTAGATCCTGACGTGATTCCCTTGGGCAGCATCGTTTTTATTGAAGAATATGGCTATGCGGTTTGCGACGACATTGGCGGCGCCATTCGGGGAAATATTATCGACGTAGGCGTGGATACGATGAATCAGGCCTATTCCTGGGGCACCAAAGACGATGTGAAAGTGTATCTGATCCGGTGAGCCATGTTTTTATTGTGACCGCTGGCTTGCTTTGCTACAATAATCAGGGAAACATTGAAAACGACAGGAAAAATTATACATGCAGGAGGTTCTATGGGAGGAGAATTAACGGCAGTCATTCTGGCCGCCGGGCAAGGAACCCGGATGAAGTCAGAATACCCGAAGGTGCTTCACCGCGTCTGTGGCGTTCCCATGGTGGAACAGGTGACGCGGGTGGTGCGGGGCGCCGGCTTTGATACCTGCGTCATGATTACAGGCTTCAAGGAGAATTTAGTCCGGGAGTACATGGATGGCAGGGGCATCCGTTTTATTCATCAGGAAGAGCAGCTGGGGACCGGGCATGCAGTGATGCAGGCTCTCCCGGAGTTTAAGGATCACCCTGAGGGATATGTGCTGGTGGTGTGCGGCGACACGCCGCTTCTGCGAGAAGAAACGATTCGCCTTCTGGCAGGTGCCTGCCGGGAGAAAAATGCCTCCGCGGCAGTCCTCACCGCAAGTGTGCCGGAACCCTTCGGATACGGGCGGATTTTGCGGGACGAAAGCGGCCGGATGATGGGCATCGTGGAGCAGAAGGACGGGACGCAAGAGCAGCTGGCCATTCATGAAATCAATACAGGGACCTACGTATTCCGAGCAGGCGATCTGATGGAGGCCCTTTCGCAGATCACAAACGATAACGCCCAAGGGGAATATTATCTGACCGATGTATTTGAAATTATGATCCGGGAAGGGAAGACAGTCCTTCCTGTGGAGGCGGCTGACGTGGACGAGACCATGGGCGTCAATTCAAGGCTGCAACTGTCCAAGGCGGATCGGATCCTTCGCCTTCGCAAGGCAGAGGCCCTCATGAATGAGGGCGTGTCCATTGTGGATCCGGAGCGGACCTACATTGAGCAGGACGTCAGGGTCGGGACGGATACGATCCTGTATCCCGGCTGTATCCTGCAGGGGTGCACCGTGGTGGGCAAGCATTGCGAGCTTGGCCCAGACGTGCAGCTGACGGACGTGACCTGCGGGGCATATACCCGATTGAATCGGGTATATGCTCATTCCTGCGCCATCGGCAAGTATAATGAAATCGGTCCCTTCGTTCATTTGCGCCCGGGTACAGTTTTGCATGATCATATCAAGATAGGAAATTTCGTGGAGGTAAAGAATTCCACCATAGGAGACGGCACCAAACTGCCTCACCTAATCTATTGCGGTGATTCGGATCTGGGGGACAATGTCAATTTCGGCTGCGGCACGGTGACGGTGAATTTTGACGGAAAAGAAAAGCATCGCTGCGTCATCGGCGATCATGCGTTCATCGGTTGCAATACCAATCTGGTAGCGCCGGTGACCATCGGAGACAGAGCCTTCACGGCAGCGGGGTCCACGATCACGAAGGACGTGCCTCCCCGCGCGCTGGCAGTGGCTCGGGGCAGGCAGACCAACATTGAGGAGTGGGTGACCGGGGACACCTATAAGGATTGACAGAAGGCAGACCGGCAGAAGCATACACATTGCCGGTATGCATTTGTTTATTTTCGGCTGGTCTGATTTATGCAAGGTCGGTATAATAAAGGCAGGCGCTGCTGAATAAGGTAGGGGAAAACGGCGAGCCGCCAAACAATTCAGGAGACAAAAGGAGAAGCTCACAATGGACACTGAAGACACATCCAGATTAAAAATTTTCTCTGGCAATGCACATCCCGCATTGGCAAAAGAAATATCCGACTACATCGGGGTCCCCTTGGGGAAAGCGATCTGCGGCCGGTTTAACAACGGCGAGATTCAGGTGATGATCAATGAAAGTGTCCGCGGGAAGGACTGCTTCATTATTCAGCCCACCGGAGCGCCGGTGAATGACAATCTGATGGAGCTGCTGATTATGGTAGACGCCATGAAGCGGGCGTCGGCCAAGCATATCACCGTAGTGGTTCCCTATTACGGCTATGCCAGGCAGGACCGCAAAACAAGAGGAAGAGAACCGATCAGCTCCAAGCTGGTGGCAGACCTGATGTCCACTGCCGGCGTTACAAGAGTGGTCACCATGGATCTTCATGCAGGACAGATACAGGGATTTTTCGATGTGCCCGTGGATCATCTCATGAGCGCCTCTCTGCTGGCGGATTATGTGAAATCGAAAAATCTGCCGAATCTGACCATCGTATCTCCCGATCTGGGCGGCGTCACAAGAGCCAGAGAGCTGGCCGACCGGGTAGGAGCCGCCATCGCGATTATTGAAAAACGTCGTCCCGAGCCGGGAGTGGCCAAGGTCATGAATATCATCGGCGACGTGAAGGGAAGAAATTGCTTCATCGTAGATGACATCGTGGATACCGCAGGCTCTCTCTGCGAGGGCGCAAAGGCGCTGGCCGAATACGGCGCTGTCGGCGTATATGCCGCCGTGTGCCATCCGGTGCTGACCGACCCTGCCACAGAGCGGATTAAAAATTCCAATCTGAAGGAACTGGTAGTGACCAATTCCCTTCCCATTGGGCCGGAAAAAATGCAGGACAAGCTGACAGTGCTGTCCGTAGCACCGCTGCTCGGGGAAGCGATCCTTCGTATATTTCATGGCGCATCGGTCAGCCAGCTGTTCGATAAATAATGAAGCTGGTAGCGGGTCTTGGAAATCCGGGCAGAGAGTACGAGCATACCCGGCATAACATGGGCTTTGACACGGTGGACCTTCTGGCAAGGCGGCTGGGCGTGTCTCTGTGGAAGGACAGCTTTAAGGCGGACGTAGCTACAGCGATGGTGTCCGGCGAAAAGGTGCTGCTGGTCAAGCCGAGGACCTATATGAATAACAGCGGCGAAGCAGTGGCGGCGCTGGCCAAATACTATAAAATCAATCCGGAGGAAATCTTCATCATCTGCGATGATCTGGACCTCGCTCCGGGGATAACCCGTATCCGAAAAAAGGGATCTGCCGGCGGGCATAACGGCATCCGCTCTCTTATTGCCTGTCTGGGCACCGAGGATTTCAATCGGTTCCGCATCGGCATCGGCCATCCCAAGGACGGGCACACCGTGATTGAACATGTGCTGGGTCGTCCCTACGGAGAGGATATAGAAAGGCTCGGCGAATCGGTGGCCCGCATGGCGGATGCGGTGGAGTGCGCCCTTGCCTTTGGCATGGACAGGGCCATGAACCGGTTCAATCAGAAAAAGCATAATTTTGTTTACAAATCAGGGCTGTGATATGCGAAGCAGCCCTTTTTATGCGGAGCACAGGTATGAAAGGGAAAATTATTGTTTTTGAGGGCATTGACGGAAGCGGGAAGGCAACGCAAGCCGCGCTTTTAGCGAAGGCCTTGCAGGCGGAAAGGATTCCGGTCCTGCAGGTGAGCTTCCCCGATTATGACAGCGAGTCCTCTGCGCTGGTCCGGATGTATCTTCGGGGCGATTTCGGGAGCGATCCCTCTGATGTAAATCCTTATGCGGCATCTCTTTTTTATGCGCTGGACCGTTTTGCGTCGTATCGGATGAAATGGAAGAGCTTTTACGAAAACGGGGGCGTGATTATTGCTGACCGGTACACTACGAGCAACATGGTGCACCAGATGACAAAGTACGACGAGGCAACGCAGCGGGAAAAGTTTCTTGACTGGCTTGAAAAAACAGAGTATGAGGAGCTGGAGCTGCCAAGGCCGGACGCAGTGATCCTGTTGGATATTCCCTTGGCGGTATCAAAAAAGCTGGTCACTGACCGGGCGGCCCGCGGGGGAAGCATGGATATTCATGAGCAGCATCTGGAGTATCTTGAAAAATGCTGCTACGCCTATAAAGCACTCATTCAGCGCTATGGCTGGAAGGAAATTTCCTGCATGAAGGAAGACCGTCTCCGCAGTCCCGAGGACATTGCCGATGAGGTGAAGCGCTTTGTAATGGCGGACCTTCTGATGACGTGAGAAGGGGCTTTTTATCTATACACCGGCCATTTCCTATGATAAAATACGCATAGATACTCTTCAGGGCAGGGTGAAACTCCCGACCGGTGGTAAGCGAAAGCAAAGCCCACGACCTTGCAGCGCTGCTGCGAGCTGATCCGGTGCAATTCTGGAGCCGACAGTAAAGATCTTTTCTGAGTCTGGACGTGAGAAGAGAAATGAACCGGCAGGCGAGCCTGCTGTTTGTCGTTCTCCAAGTTCACCTTCCTGAAGAAAGGGAGGTGTTTTTTTGCGCTTTGAAAATGATGAGCGCTACATGCGCAGGGCGCTGGATCTGGCGGCCAACGGTCTTGGCCACGCAAGACCGAATCCCATGGTAGGGGCGGTGCTTGTGAAGGATGGCCGAATTATCGGCGAGGGCTGGCATGAGCAGTTTGGCGGGCCTCACGCAGAGGTGAATGCTTTTTCTTCCTGTACGGAGGATCCGGAGGGAGCCACCCTGTATGTGACGCTGGAGCCCTGCGCCCATTACGGGAAGACGCCGCCCTGCTGCGAGCTGGTGATCAAGAAAAAGGTGGCCCGCGTGGTGTGCGCCATGGTTGATCCGAATCCCCTCGTGGCAGGAAAAGGGCTGCAGCAAATCCGGGAGGCAGGCATCGCGGTCACCACTGGCGTGCTGGAGCAGAAGGTCCGGAGATTCAATGAGGTGTTTATCAAATATATCACCGAAAAAAGACCCTTCGTGCTTTATAAAGCGGCCATGTCCTTTGACGGAAAAACCGCATGCTCTACCGGGGAGTCTCAATGGATTTCCACGAAGGCTTCCCGGGAGCAGTCTCATATTTTGCGGGGCTCCTTTGCGGCAATTATGGTCGGGGCGGGCACGGTGACTATGGACAATCCCAGTCTGACCGCCCGGTTCGAGGGCTTTCATGATCCGATCCGCATCATCGTGGACGGCAGTCTGTCGGTGCCGCTTGATGCCAATGTGTTCACCCTGCCCGGCAGGGTCATTCTGGTGACCACCAGCGGGACTGACGAGGCTAAGCGGCAGGCGTTGCAGGACAAGGGCGCGGAAATCATTCTGTCTGACGGTGAAAAGCCCGGCGAGGTTGATCTGGCCGCATTGATGGTGGGCCTTGCGCTGAAGGGAATCGACAGTGTCCTTCTGGAGGGAGGCGCCACGCTGGCTGCCGCTGCCTTCAAGGCGGATATTGTGGATAAAATCCGCATCTACATGGGTCCCATGATTATCGGCGGGAAAGATGCGCCCGGGCTGATCGGCGGCATCGGTGCATCCCATTTGTCGGAGGCAGTGGTGCTAAAGGATATTCATACAGAAATGTCCGGCGCGGATCTGGTGGTAGAGGCCTACGTGGACCGGCGGGCAGTCCGTCCCATCTCTGTGGAAGAAATGAAGCATGACGAGGTGCCAAAGGATGGGACGGAAAAAACGTACCGGGTCGATGGAAGCACGCAGATTATGCATCCGACTGATGAGGAGGTGTCATAAGTGTTTACAGGTATCGTGGAGGAAGTGGGAGCGATACAGGATATACAAAGAACGGGGCTGTCCTGCCGTTTGAAAATCGCCTGTCATACCGTGCTGGAGGGAACCAGAATCGGTGACAGTATTGCGGTCAACGGTACCTGCCTTACCGTGACCGAGCTTGAGAGTGACGCCTTTTGGGCGGATATGACGCCGGAGACCTTGAGCAGGACCTCCTTCTCACAGGCAAGAGGCGGCAGCCGGGTCAATCTTGAGCGAGCGCTGCGTCCCATCGACCGGATGGGCGGCCATATTGTGCTGGGCCATGTGGACACCACAGGACAGATCCGCGATATGAAAAAAAGCGGGAATTCTGTGGAAATCGCCATCACCGCAGGCAGCCAGTGGATGCGCTATATCGCGCTGAAGGGATCGGTTGCAGTGGAAGGAATCAGCCTCACCGTGGCGAAACGGGAGCGGGACAGCTTTATGATTTCTCTCATTCCCCACACCGGCATGGAGACTACCCTGCTTTTGAAAAAGCCCGGCGACGCGGTAAATATTGAATGTGATTATCTTGGAAAGCTTGTGGAGCAGCTAATGGATAAAGACCCGGCAGAAGGTCTTACCATGAGCGCGCTCCGTACTTTGGGAGGGAACCGGTATGGAATTTGAGTTTGATCCCGTTGAGGAGATCATCGACGAAATAAAAAAAGGACATCTTGTCATTATGCAGGACCCGGAATCTCGGGAAAATGAAGGAGACTACATCTGCGCTGCCGAATTTGCGACACCGAAAAACGTGAATCGTATGGCTACGGAGGCCCGGGGCGTGATCTGCATGCCCCTGGACAAGGATATAGCAGATGCTCTCTATTTAGGACCCATGATCCGGCATAATACAGATAATCATCAGACCGCATTCCTTGAGTCCATCGATTACAAAGGTTCCGGCACCGGCGTGTCTGCCATGGCAAGATCCATGACAGCCATGGAGGCGGTAAAGCCTGACGCTAGGCCGGAGGATTTCCGGCGGCCGGGCCATTTATTTCCGCTGCTTGCCCGCCCGTGGGGCGTGCTGGAGAGGCAGGGACATACGGAAGCGACCGTAGATTTATGCCGTTTGGCAGGGCTTCGTCCGGCAGGGCTGTGCTGCGAAATTATGAATTCTGACGGATCCATGGCACGGAAGGAAGCGCTCTTTGCGCTGTCCCGGGAAAAGCACATGAAAATCGGTTCCATACAGGACCTTATCGAATACAGAAAGAAAAACGAAAAAATTGTAACTCGGGTCACAAAGGCGCACATGCCCACCAAGTACGGCAATTTTGAAATTTACGGCTATGTGAATCAAATGAACGGCGAGCATCATGTGGCGCTCGTCATGGGCGATGTGTCTGATGGAAAGCCTGTGCTGTGCCGGATCCATTCGGAATGTCTCACTGGCGACAGCTTCGGGTCTCTCCGTTGCGACTGCGGCCAGCAGCTGGAGGCAGCCATGAAGCAGATCGCTCGGGAAGAGCGGGGCGTCGTCGTTTATCTCCGGCAGGAGGGAAGAGGCATCGGGCTCATCAATAAAATCAAGGCCTATGCTCTGCAGGACGAGGGCCTTGATACGGTAGAGGCCAATCTGCGGCTTGGCTTTGCGCCGGATCTTCGGGAATACATGACCGGCGCTCAGATTTTGAAGGATTTGAAAGCCACCACCATCCGGCTCCTGACAAATAATCCGCAGAAGCTTGACGATGTGAGCGGATACGGCATTACCATCAAGGAGCGGGTGCCCATTGAAATCGCGCCGACTCTTGAGGATCAGGCCTACCTTCGGACCAAGGCGGAAAAAATGGGGCATATGCTGAAGCTGGACAAGGATATTGAGGAGCCGGAGGCTTAATTTTTTAAGAGATACAGACAAGGAGGACATCATGCATATTTTATCCGGTGTTTATACAGAAGGAACCATTCGGGTAGGACTGGTAGCGGCCCGCTTCAACGAAGTCATTGTGAGCAAGCTCATCGACGGCGCGCTGGATGGGCTGAAACGGCACGGCGTGAGCGATGACGCGGTAGATCTCGCGTGGGTACCCGGCGCCTTTGAAATCCCGCTGGCCGCCAAGAAAATGGCAGAATGCGGACGATACGACGTGGTCATCGCCCTCGGCGCGGTGATTCGCGGTGAAACAGATCATTACGAGCATGTAGCCACCGAGGTGACTAAGGGCATTGCCCAGATTTCTCTCACTACCGGCGTGCCTGTGCTGTACGGCGTGCTCACCACAGACACGGTGGAGCAGGCCATCAACCGGGCAGGTCTGAAGAGCGGGAACAAGGGCTTCGAATGCGCGCTGGACGCGCTGGAAATGGTCTCCCTTTTCAAGCAGCTTGAAAAATAAAGTATGGACTGAGAGAAAAAGGTGGATGAAGCTCCATCTTTTTTATTGAGCAAATCGTAAACCTTTTGAAGGATAATTCTTGACAATCATTCAAAATGGTGCGTATACTGAGTAAAATGTAAATAGAACATGATTTATAAGATTACAATTCAAGCAACACGGTGATCATCATGATGTACAGTGTAAAAATGAGATCCAGTAAGGGCGGTGCTCACGGCTATGGCGGGCGGCATATTTCCGGAGCCGAGCAGATTGTGAGCGCAGAAAGTATGGACGCGGCGGTGCTGGCCATGCTTCATCGGGCGAGGGCGCATGAGCGGGGACAGGCAGACTTTATCAATCTGAAGGTTGAAGAAATTCAGCCGGAGCAGGTTGTCTATTGCCCGCTGCTTCCGGTGTATCAGATGGATACACGCACTAAAAACGAAGGAAGACAAAGGGCGAGGGAAGAGCTTTTGCGGATCGGCGTGAGTGATAGGGCGGTGACCTCGGCATTTCAGCTTCTTGAATCGCTTACGGATTCTATGCGGGGCGCTGCTGTGATTGATGCAGAGAGCGGGAGGCGGCTGGATGATTTGAAGGAGCGCGGTGTGCGATGCTCAAGCATGGACGCGGCAGATGCAGCCCATTTTGAGGCGGTCATGACCTCCCGCGGAATGGGCGGGGACCATCCCAGAGAAGCCCTTGTGCTGGCGTCCAAGGTGGCCTATGCCCGTGGGACGGTGGCGGAGCTTTGCTGGTCCGATGATCCGGATTACGTCACAGGATATGTAGGCTCAAAGCGGTTTGGCTATGGGCGGATCACAGTCATGAAGGATCTGGGCGATCCTGTGGGAGGCCGGGTGTTTTTTGTGGCGCCCGGAACGGACATGAAAGCCTATGAGGACTATATGCAAAACAGGCCGGTCCTAGTGAGGACAGACGATGAAAGTATCTGATATACCCGGCGAATTGGAAAAAATTCGCCAAGCAGACCGGTTTCGTCAGGTGCAAGACCTGCGCATGGTGACTGCTGCCAGAGGAGTCCGAAGAGATGGAAAAGGCTACATCGTCTTCAGCTCCAATGATTATCTTGGCATGACCCATGAAAAAGAGGTGCAGGAAGCGGCAGCGCAGGCAGTCTCCTACGGAACCGGATCCGGCGGCGCAAGACTCACCTCGGGGGCTGTTTTTGAAGCGTCTGATCTGGAGCGGGAGCTGGCAGCTTTCAAGCACACTGCAGAGGCCGTTGTTTTTAACACAGGCTACATGGCAAACCTTGGGATTCTGTACGCATTGGCCGGGCCGGGAGATGTGATATTCAGCGATGAGCTGAATCATGCCAGCATTGTGGACGGCTGCCGCATCAGCCGGGCCAAGGTGATCGTCTATCCCCATTCGGATATGAAACGGCTGCAGGAACTTTTGGAGACCTGCGACGTGTCCGGGCAGCGGTTCATTGTATCTGACGGTGTATTCAGCATGGATGGAGATATTGCAGACCTGCCTTGCCTGCTGGCGCTGAAAAAGAAATACGATGCCTGTCTCATCATCGATGATGCCCATGCCACGGGAGTGATTGGAAAAACGGGCCGAGGCACTGCGGAATACTATGGAGCGTCCGGCGCGGATATTACGGTGGGCACATTATCAAAGGCCCTTGGCAGCCAAGGCGGGTATGCAGCAGCCGATGAAGCGGTAGCAGCCTATATAAGAAACCGGTCTCGGCCGTTTATTTTTTCCACCGCCATGCCTGCCATGTCCAGCGCAGCGGCACTGGCGGCGCTGCGGCTGCTGGAGCAATTTCCTGAGCGGTATGTGGGACGGCTAAAGGAAAATACCGACTATATGCGGGCGCTTTTGCGCGCATTCCACATTCCTTTGAACGATGGAAGGACACCGATTCTTCCCATTATTCTTGGCGACGAAAGAAAAACTCTGTATTTTGAAAGAATATGCAGAGAAAAAGGGATTATAGTCTCTGCCATACGCCC
The DNA here is from genome assembly GCA_034180505.1 of Dialister sp. GTDB lineage: Bacteria > Bacillota > Negativicutes > Veillonellales > Dialisteraceae > Dialister. Next base: position 44,211 of record JAXFOE010000001.1, on the reverse strand, counting down.
GCCAACGGTAGCCCAGGGGACCTGCCGGATCCGTTTGTCCATTACCGCGGCCCATGCCAAGGAGGATTTGGAGACCGCTGCGGCGGTGATCCAAGAAGCGTGGAAAGCGGTAGCAGAACGATAGAAAAATTACAGAGACATTCGAAAACGGGGCGAGGCTGTCGTCCCGTTTTTGAATGGAATAAAATATTTTGAATAAATATTGACATACTTGTATATATATGCTAATATCAACGGCATAACCATTGGAAAGCATTGAAGAGGGAGGAATGGGATATGAAAACGATGTGGAAGGTATTGGCAGCAGGCATGGCCATGGCGGCAGTGGTCGGACTGAGCGGGTGCGGCGGTTCGGATCCGTCCAAGGCACCTGCCGGAAACGCGCAGCAGGGCGCGCTGATGAAGCAGATTAAAGAAAAAGGCAAGCTTGTGGTCGGGACGGCCTCCGGCTATCCGCCCTATGAATTTGTGGACGCCGCCGCGGGAGATAAAAAGGTCATCGGTATTGACATAGCCTTCGCGCAGCAGATTGCGGACAAGCTGGGAGTCAAGCTGGAGGTGCAGGACATGAATTTCCAAGCCCTGCTGGCCTCGCTGGTAGGCGGCAAGGTGGATGTGGCCATCGCCGGCATCAATCCGACAGATGAACGGAGAAAAACTATGGATTTCTCCGCAGAATATTTGCCCACTGCGGAGATGTTGATCATCCGAAAGACGGACGCAGGGAAATATAAAACCCTGGAGGGCTTGACCGGGAAGGCGATCGGCGTGCAAAAGTCCACCACCCAGGAAGAAACCGCTAAAACGGCCATCAAAAATGCGAAGATAATCGCCCTGGCGCATGTGCCGGAGGTCATCCTTGAGCTCAAGCAGGGGAAGATTGACGGTGTCGTGGTGGAAGGCATCGTAGGCAGACAGTATCTGGTATACAATGACGATCTCCAATTTGCGGAGGTGACCTTCCCGAATTCGGTAAAAGCCTCGGCGGTGGCATTGACCAAGGGGAACGACGATCTCAAGGCGCTTATCAACCAAGTCATCAAGGAAAACAGCGACAACGGCAATTTTGAAAAGTGGGCCGATGAATACAGCAGGAAGGCCGTAGAGAACGCGAGCAAATAACAGTTGACAGAGGCAGGTGCCGGGGACAGCCCCGGCATTTTGCATGCCCGAGAGGCCTGCGATATAGTGTATGCGCGGCAGGTATGGTATAATTTTCACACTGAAAAATATTTGTTACCAAGAGAGGCAGAGTATGAGTGTAAAAGCGGTACCCTTCAGCGAAGATATGATCCGCCGGATCGCGGACACCTATGGCACGCCCTTTCATATATATGATGAAAGAGGGATCAAGCGGTTTATACAAAAATTGCAGCGCGCCTTTTCGTGGCACCCTGATTTTTATGAATATTTTGCGGTGAAGGCCACGCCGAACCCGTGGATCATGAAGCTTTTGAAGGAAATCGGTGTCGGCGCGGATTGTAGCTCCATGGCAGAGCTGGTGCTGGCGGAGGCAGTAGGTCTTTGGGGAGACGAAATCGTTTTTTCGTCCAACGACACGCCGGATGAAGAATTTATCAAGGCCTGCCAGCTGGGAGCAATCGTCAATCTGGATGATTATGAGAATCTGGAGGATTTGGACCGGCTTTCCCTGTCGCCGCAAAAAATCTGCTTCCGATATAACCCTGGGCCGAATTTAGGCAGGGGCAATGATATTATCGGGAAGCCGGAGGAAGCGAAATACGGTATGACCCGCTCTCAGCTGATCCGGGGCATCGCATGGGCGAAGAATCGGGGGATTCCCTATATCGGCATTCACACCATGGTGATTTCCTCGGAGCTGGAGCTGCCCGGGCTTTTGGGCACCATCAGCATGATGTTTGATCTGGCCAATGAGGTCAGGGAAAAAACGGGAGTCACCGTTGATTTTATTGACTTTGGCGGTGGCATCGGGATTCCTTACCGTCCGGAGGAGCGGGAGGTAGACCTTGAGGCGCTGGGCGAGGGGGCGAGGATTCTTTTTAATAAAAAGATGAAAGGCTTTGACCGCACCCGGATCTGCTTCGAATGCGGCCGCGCCGTGACAGGCCCTTACGGTTGGCTGGTGACGAGGGCTATTCACCACAAGCATATTTATCGGGAATACATCGGTGTCGATGCGTGTATGGCAGATCTTATGCGTCCCGCCATTTACGGCGCCTACCATCACATCACCGTGCTGGGAAAGGAAAATTTCCCTGACGAGATCACCTACGATGTGGTGGGGGCGCTTTGCGAAAACAATGATAAGTTTGCGATTCAGCGAAAGCTTCCGAAAATCGATCGGGGCGACCTGCTGGTGATTCATGACACCGGTGCACATGGCCACTCTATGGGATTCAACTACAACGGAAAGCTTCGGCATCAGGAATTCCTCGTTCATGACGATGGAACGGTCCGACAGATCCGCAGAAATGAAACGCTGCGGGATTTATTCGCCACCCTTGATTTTCCGGGGTTCCATGAATAAATAAAGTCATTTGCGGAACGAAAAAAGCGCTCTCTCAGGAGCGCTTTTTTGATGCGGATTTCGTTATTCCGACAATCAGATGATGGGATCGCCGTGATATACCTCACCTTCAATATCGGGGTTTACGCCATAATCAACGGCCCATTTTGATTTATATTTAAGAGCCTGAGAATGAAGATCCTCTATTCTGTCGATAGTGCGGGCAATTTTTCCCGGCACGCCGACTACCAGAGAATTAGGCGGGATAACCTGATTTTCAAGGACAAGGGCGCCGGCTGCAATGATGGAACCTCTCCCTATTTTAGCGCCGGTCAGAATGGTGGCATGCATGCCTATGAGCACGTGATCCTCAATGATACAGCCGTGAACACAGGCCATGTGTCCGATAGTCACATAATCGCCAATGATGCAGGGGTGATCAGTTGCTACATGAAGGCAGCTCAGGTCCTGCACATTGGAGCATTGGCCCACAGAAATATAACTCACATCGCCTCTTGCTACAACGCCGGGCCATATACTTGCGTATTTGCCGATACGGACGTCGCCGGATAAAAATGTCATCGGTGCCACAAACGCATTGGGATCGATCTGGGGCACCTTGCCTTTGTAGGACTGGTTTTTGGAAAACGTATACATGATACTACCTCCTCGGTTCTTATCTATAACCATTATACTATAGGAGGAGGTAAAATATAACTATTTTTTTCGATATGAAAATTCTCTATCTATGGATACCATGCGGGTATAGAAGTTTGACGGTCACTGTTAAATCAGGGAGGACGCCTTAGCGAGAGCCCGCTCTGTTTCAGACACGATGTCCTCAATGATTTCCGCAATGGGCTGCACGCGGGTCAGATTATTCAGGGACATGCCTGCCAGAATGAATCCATGCTCCACATCGCCTTCAATACAGCCTTTGCGGTTTGTACCAATTGCCATACGGTCCAGATCCTCCTTTGGGATCCCAGCGTATTCTCTTTCAAGATAGGCGTCGGAGAATGCGTTTCTAAGACCCCGCACGGAGTCACCGGCGGTAAAACCAAGCACCACGGAATCAATATCTTTGGCATGGATGAGGGCGTCCTTTGCATTTTTATGGAGCCGGCATTCCTCTGCCAAAAGGAACCGGGTTCCCATTTGGACGCCCGAGGCGCCCATGAGCAGCGCAGCTGCTACGCCCCGGCCGTCTACGATCCCGCCGGCGGCAAGGAAGGGGATTTCAACGGCAGGAAGACTGTTTTCTAGGTTGGCCATGGTCGTCCATTTGCCGTCATGACCACCGGCCTCCATACCCTCGATGATAACCGCGTCGGCAGAGCCGTTCTGCACCCGCTGGGCCAGTTTTATATTCGGCACCACGGGGATACATAGCAGGCCAGCTTTATGAAAATCGGCAATCCACGGAATCGGATCTCCGGCGCCGATGGTGACAAAGGGAACCTTTTCATCGTAAATAATTTGAGCGATATCGTCTCTGTTTTCTGCCTGGAGCATCAGATTTGCGCCAAATATTTTGCCCGGGCCGCAGATATCCTTGAAGGCCCTTACTTCTTGTAAAAACTGATCGCTTGAAAGTCCGCCGGATGCAATGACGCCGGCGCCTCCCGCATGACTCATGGCCGCCGCCATTTTGCCGTCTGACAGGTGGGCCATAGCGCCCTGAATGATGGGGTACCTGGTAGAAAGCATTTTGGTGATTTTTGTATTCCAGCTCATAAGATCCTCCTTAGTATTACTATAATGCTTCACTACTTTTAGTATACATCGGGGAGGCGAACGTTCGCTTATTGGAAGGCCGCTTTTTAAATAAGTATACACTTATTTTGCTGATGGGTTTATTTGTTGTTAGGCTAAATTTTGCATGATATACTATAAAAGAAAGGTCTAAAATTGGGGCTGCTGTCTTGCAAAGTACAGGGGGTCCAAGGTGCCCGGATAGCGGATCCCCTGGGATGATATGGCTGATGCCGCATGATCGTATGCCTGCAGGAGGCAATAAAACAATACGGGTAATACAGTGATGTGGATGATAGATGATGATAGATATTGAATTCATAGGGAAACGTTTTTATTACGAAGGGAGAGACAGCATGATTAAGATCGGGATCAATGGGTTTGGGCGCATCGGGCGCCTGGTATTCAGGGGCATGCTTGAACGAGATGATCTGGATGTGGTTGCCATCAATAATCCCAGCGGTGTGGAAACTGCAGAATATCTGCTCAAATACGATACGGTGCACGGCCGGCTCGACAAGGATGTTAAAATTGACGGCGACGATCTCATCATTGACGGGAAGCGGGTACACGTTTTTTCTGACCGGGATCCGGAAAATCTGGACTGGAGCAAGTACGGCGTAGATATTGTGGTGGAATCCACAGGCAAGCTGAAGGATAAAGCCAGCGCGTCCAAGCATATCAAGGGCAGCGTGAAAAAGGTCATCATCACCGCTCCCGGAAAGGACGAGGATGCCACCATCGTTCTCGGTGTCAATGAGGACGTGTATGATCCTGCCGCGCACACGGTGATTTCCAACGCATCCTGCACCACAAACTGCCTTGCGCCGGTGGTGAAAGTGCTGAATGATACCTTTGGGATCAAGCGGGGCCTTATGACGACGGTCCATTCCTATACAAACGATCAGGCGATTCTGGAAAAGGCTCACAAAAAGGATCCCCGCCGGGGCAGAGCGGCAGCAGAAAATATCATTCCTACCTCTACCGGCGCCGCCAAGGCTATCGGCATCGTGATTCCTGCGCTGAAGGGCAAGCTGAACGGTCTTGCTATCCGCGTCCCCACGCCGGATGTATCTCTGGTGGATCTCGTGGTGGAGATGGAAAAGAACGTCACGAGGGAAGAGATCAATGAAGCGCTGAAGAAAGCCTCTGAGGGCGCGCTGAAGGGTATTCTGGCATACACTGATGAGCCGCTGGTGTCCAGCGATTTCAAAACGACTGAGGTCAGCTCTACCGTTGACAGTCAGCTGACTATGGTCATGGAAGGGAATCTTGTAAAGGTTATCGCCTGGTACGATAATGAATGGGGCTACTCGATGCGCATTATTGATCTGGTCAACTATGTAGCTTCGAAGGGACTATAAGAATGAACAAGAAGACAGTCTATGACATTGACGTAAAGGGCAAGACCGTCTATGTCCGGGTGGACTATAATGTGCCCCATGACGAGGCGGGACATATCACCGACGACCGCAGGATCCGGGCGACGGTCCCGACCATCGAGTATTTGCTGAACCAGGGTGCCGCGTTGGTATTGGCCAGTCATATGGGCCGCCCCAAGGGAGAATATAAAAAGGCATTATCCTTGGAGCCTGTGGCAGTACGCCTGTCCGAGCTTTTGAACAGGCCTGTCCAATTTGCTCCGGACTGCATCGGCGAGGATGCGGCCAGAAGAAAGGAGGCGTTGGAACCGGGGCAGCTGCTGCTTTTGGAAAATCTGCGTTTCCATCGGGAGGAAGAGAAAAACGATCCCGGCTTTGTAAAGTCGCTGATACAGGGCTGCGAGGTCGCGGTGAATGATGCTTTCGGCGTATCCCATCGGGCTCATGCCTCTGTGGTGGGCGTGGGGAAGGTGCTCCCCATGGTGTCCGGCCTCCTTCTGAAAAAGGAAATTGATTTTTTGGACGGAGTCATGGAAAAACCGGAACGGCCTTTTGCAGCTATTATCGGCGGCGCAAAAATATCCGACAAGATACAGGTCATCGCGAACCTGATGGAAAAAGCGGACGTGATCATGATTGGCGGCGGTATGGCCAATACCTTTGTGGCCGCTCAGGGCTATGACATGGGGCAATCCCTGCAGGATCGGGACCGGTTTGATCTGGCTCGGGACCTGATGAAAAAAGCGAAGGAAATGGGCTCTGCGATTATGCTGCCCGTTGATTTTATGGCAGGCGACGCCTTTTCTGAATCAGCCAAAACAAAGGTGCTGGAGGCCAAGGATTTCAAGGATCCCTGGATGGCGCTGGATATCGGGCCAAAAACGATTAAGCTTTATCAGGACACGCTGCAGAAAATGAAAACCGTCGTATGGAACGGCCCTATGGGCGTATTTGAAATGAAGCCCTTCTCCAACGGCACCTTTACCATCGCGAAAACCATTGCGGATTTGAAGGCGACCACCGTGATCGGCGGCGGCGAATCAGCGTCCGTGGTGGATCAGCTTGGTATCGGGGATAAGTTCTCCCATGTATCTACCGGCGGCGGTGCGTCTCTGGAAATGCTGGAGGGAATGATTCTTCCCGGCGTTGCAGTGCTTTCGGACAAGGAGTGATTCAGGTGCGACGAATTCTCATCGCGGGCAATTGGAAAATGAATCATACCGTGTCGGAGGCAGGCGAGTTTTTTAAGGCCCTTCAGGTCACTCCCGGTGCGGCGGAGCTCATCATCTGCCCTCCCTTTACGGATATTCCGTTGACCCGATTTTTTCTTGAAAAAAGCGGGCACAAATGGGGTGCCCAGAATGTGTACCCTGAAGAAAAGGGCGCCTACACCGGAGAGATTTCCCCCAGCATGCTGGCCGACCTTGGCTGCAGCTACGTCATATGCGGCCATTCCGAGCGGCGTCAGATCCTTGGAGAGAGCGATGCCTTTGTGACGCAAAAGGTGAGAGCCGTGCTGAATTCGGGCATGCAGCCCATCCTTTGCGTAGGCGAGACGCTGGAGGAGCGGGAAGGAGGTAAGACCGAGGCAAGGATCCGGGAAGAGCTGGAAGCAGTATTTCATGACATGCCCAAGGACAAGGTTGCTATGGTGGTTGTGGCCTACGAGCCGATCTGGGCGATCGGAAGCGGGCAGGCGGCGGACGCAGGGGACGCGGAGACGGTAGCGGCCTATATCCGCCAGACTATACGGGAGCTCACGGACAAGCATGCGGCTGAGCAGGCGCGTATCCTTTATGGCGGCTCCGTGCAGAGTGGTAATATCGTTGAGTTTTTGAAAGAGAAAAATATTGACGGCGCTCTGATTGGCGGTGCCAGCTTGAAAAGCAAGGATTTGTCAGAGCTTTACAGCAAGGCAAATTCAATTTCATCGTAAAAAAGGAGAGAACACATGGCAGTCATTACAGATCTTCATGCCAGAGAAATTCTTGATTCCCGGGGTAATCCCACCATTGAAGTGGAGCTGATGCTGGAGGACGGCACCTTTGCAAGGGCCGATGTTCCCTCCGGGGCTTCTACGGGAAAATTTGAAGCCTGCGAGCTTCGGGACGGCGATGAAAGCCGCTACGACGGTAAGGGTGTGCTTAATGCGGTAGATACGGTGAATGGGGAAATAGCGGATGCGGTGATTGGCTGGGACTCCATCGACCAGCGAGGCTTGGATCAGATTTTAATCAATCTGGACGGGACGGAAAATAAGAGCCGTCTCGGAGCGAATGCCATTCTTGGGGTATCCCTGGCGGCAGCAAGAGCCTCTGCGGATTCTGCGGGACTTCCGCTGTATCAGTATCTGGGCGGAATCAATGCTCATGTGCTTCCCTGCCCGATGATGAATATTATCAACGGCGGAGCCCATGCGGATAATAACGTAGATATTCAGGAATGCATGATCATGCCCATGGGGGCAGCCTCCTTCAGTGAAGCGCTGCGCATGTGTGCCGAGGTCTATCACAGCCTGAAGCAGGTGCTGAAATCCCGAGGGCTCTCCACGGCGGTGGGCGATGAAGGCGGCTTTGCGCCGGATCTTCCGTCCAACGAGGCAGCCATGGAGGTCATCTGCGAGGCCATAGAAAGGGCGGGATACACCGCGGGAAAAGACATCGTTCTCGCCACAGACGTGGCTGCGTCCGAGCTTTTGCAGGACGACGGTCTGTATCATCTGGCAGGGGATCATACGGCGAAGGATGCGGAAGGAATGATTGAATTTTATGAGCATCTGGTCAATAGCTATCCCATCATCTCCATTGAGGACGGACTGGGCGAGGAGGACTGGGACGGCTGGAGGAGGCTGACTTCAGCGCTGGGCGGCAAGGTACAGCTTCTGGGCGACGACCTTTTTGTTACAAATACAAAACGGCTGTCCAAAGGGATCCATGCAGGGGTGGCTAACTCCATACTGATCAAGGTCAATCAGATCGGAACCCTTACAGAAACCTTTGAAGCGATCCAGATGGCGCATCGCGCCGGGTATACCGCGGTAGTGTCTCACCGCTCCGGCGAAACAGAGGACACAACCATTGCGGATCTGGCGGTGGCGCTCAATGTAGGTCAGATTAAGACCGGCGCACCCTGCCGCAGCGAGCGGGTAGCCAAATACAACCAGCTGCTCCGGATCGAGGAAGAGCTGGACGCTGACGCAGCCTTCGGTTCCTCCGCTCTGTATCATCGAATGCGCCGCTTTTCAAAATAACGGTTCTACAAAAAGACTCTGATTTAGCATCAGAGTCTTTTTTCGTGGCATGCTTCGCCGGAGAAAAACATTTTAATGGAATTAAATCAAACAACGGTCTTGCTCATCACATTACCATAAAATAATTAGGGGTTAATAATAAAAAACTTTTATATCTACGCTGCCTAGGGGTATCAATCGAGGGAGTCCGGTTATTTTCCTGGGAAGAAAACAGAAACAGAAGGAAGGTCTTTTACAAACCGCCTAAAATCATACAGAATTTACCGAAAATAAAAAATATATTGATAGATATTTTCAATATATTTTTTAACTGCAGCGATACATGGCGGCAAAAAAAACGGAGAGGATGTATTAATAATAAGCGAGCATAAAATTAATCTAAAAATTAAAATTCTTGTTTTACCCCTTGAAAACATGGAAGACTATGGTATTATGGGAATGAAACCAGTGTATATTAACGGTTTTTTATAACATACCTGCCTAATCCCGCAAAACAATAATAATAGCGGCTAATAACAATAATAAAAAAGAAGTATAGGCGGGGTGTTTTGTTTTCTTGTTGCTTTTCTTTTGGGGGGAGGACCTTATTATGAGAAATTGTGTGTTGATTGTAGAAAGTGATCCCAGCGTGGCTCGGTTTATGCAGCTCAAGCTGGAGGAGGCGGGTTATACCTGCCTTTTGGATAACACCGGCCATTCCACGGTGGATCTTGCCGGTCAGCGGCAGGCGGACCTGATTCTTCTGGATCCGGATGAACCGCTGGATGGGGGCTACGAGCTTTTGTCGAAGGTGCGGGAAATTTCCTCTGTGCCGATTCTCGTCGTGTCATCCAACGCTGATGTAGATACCAAGGTGAGCGCGCTGAACACAGGGGCCGATGATTATGTGACAAAGCCCTACGCTACGAAGGAGCTGGTAGCACGTATTGCTTCCGCACTCCGCAGGCATGAGGAGCCGAAAATCGTCATCGATCCGTCCTTTAACGTAGCGGACCTGTATATTTATCCGGAACGCCATGAGGTCCGGGTGGGGGACGAGATCATTGATTTGACGAAAAAAGAGTTTGATCTCCTTCTGTTCCTCGTCAAAAACAAGAACCGCGTCCTCAAGCGCGAGGAGGTTCTTGAAAAGGTTTGGGGCTACGGCTATGCGGGCAAGACGAATATTGTAGACGTATACGTCAGATACCTTCGCAGCAAGATTGACGAAAAGGTGGGCAAAAAATATATTCATACCGTCCGCGGTATCGGATATGTAGCGAGAGATTAGTATGATTCGTCAGGTTATCGTCGTTGAGGGCAAATCAGATATTGCCAGGGTCAAGCAGGCGGTAGACGCAGACGTGATAGCAACCGGAGGCCTTGCCCTCCGGTTTAGCGCTATCCGGGATATTCGTCGGGCCTATGAGACGAGGGGAATCATTATTCTCACCGATCCCGATGGACCGGGGGAACGGATTCGAAGGAAGCTGTCCTACTTATTCCCAAAGGCGCTCCACAGTTTTGTGCCAAAAAAGGACGCCTCCACCGATCAGGATGTGGGGATCGAGGAGGCTTCGATAGGGGCTATACGGGAAGCTCTGTCTCGGGTGCGTCTCTCCTATCAGGAGGCGGCTGATGAATTTACTATGGCCGATATGATCAAGGCAGGACTGGCAGGCGTGCCGGGGGCGGCAGACAAACGAAATGCCATGGCGGATATTCTTGGGATCGGCTATGGGAATGCAAAGCAATTTTTAAAGCGGCTCAACCGGTTTCGGATTACCCGGAAGGAATGGGATGACGCTCTGATACAATGGGCGGGGAATACAAATGATTGAAGCCAATTTAGCGGAAAAGCAGGTTACCGCATATATACTGAAGCGCTTTGGCATACGGGCCAAGCATCGGCTGGGGCAAAATTTTCTTATCCGGCCGGATATTGTTTCTGCCATCGCTGATGCGGCAGAGCTCACTGAGGGTACGCCGGTTTTAGAAATCGGGGCAGGCATCGGGACACTGACCCAGGCGCTGGCCAGAACCGGCGCGGCGGTGACTGCCTTTGAAATTGATCAAAGCTTGGAGCGGGTTTTGTCAGTGACGCTGGAAGGGTATCCCAATGTGGCCATCCGTTATGAGGATGTGCTCAAGGCAGATCTTCGGTCTCTGCTTGCGGGGAAGGATTGGCACTGCGCGGCTAACCTGCCCTATTACATCACCACGCCGATTTTGCTGACTCTGATCCAGATGAATCTTCCTATTTCTCTTTTTGTGTTTATGATGCAAAAGGAAGTGGCCGACCGCATATTGGCCGCGCCGGGCACAAAGGAATATGGGGCGCTGACGATTGCCATGCAGTTTGATTGTGAGGTGGAGCGGGTTTTTGACATCGAGCCGACTGCCTTCGTGCCCCGACCGCAGGTGACGTCTACGGTGCTTAAAGCAAGACGCAGGAAAGAGCCCGCCGTGGCTGTTCGTGATCGGAAGCTTTTCTTCCGGCTGGTGAAGATGGGATTTGGTCAGCGGCGCAAGGTGTTCACCAACGCGATGAAGGCAGGCGGCATTGACAAGGAAACTGCTGACGCGATTCTTCAGCGGGCGGACATTGACGGAAAGCGCAGAGGGGAAACGTTCTCCATGGAAGAATACGGACGATTGGCAGATGCCTGGTACGACAGTATCCACGCCGAAAAAAAGTAAAGCCCTTGATAATAAAACGAGCCGGAAAATTTCCGGCTTTTTTCTTGCGCTGAAGGGAAAATGAAGCGGCGCGAGTCTGTGTTTCTTCATGAGCCTATCGTTTGATGGTATAATCTATGTATCCTTTTTGAACAGATAGCGGGCCTGTTTTCGCCGCCCGTGTGAACACAATGCATCATGACAGCGAGGTACTATGATGGATAGAGAAGATTTGGACAAGCAGCTGGAGGAGCAGGGAAAGCTCTCTGTCCGGCATGAGAAAAAAATGACGCTGGGGACGAAAAAAATTGCCGCTCTTGCCTTGGCACTGGTTATCATCGGCGGCGCCGGCGGGTGCATGGTGAAGGATTTGCCTTTTATGAAGCAGGGAAATGGGCAGGAAAAGAATTATCAGATCCCGGAAGGGAAAGAAAAAAAGCTGCCCGACCTTCCGGCAGTACGAAATAATGCGGTGGTGCAGGCTGTCCGTGAGGTGGGGCCTGCCGTGGTGGGCATCACTACGCAGGTCTATGACCGGGATATATTCAACCGTCGGGTCGAGGTGGGCCAGAGCGTGGGATCCGGCGTTATATTTGACAAGAAGGGATATATTGTCACCAACAATCACGTCGTTTCAGGAAGCGGCGATGTCAATGTATCTCTGTCCAATGGAAAAACCGTGGCGGGCAAGGTGGTTGGCACCGATCCCTCGACGGATCTGGCAGTGGTCAAGATTGATGCCGATGGCGAGCTTCCTGTGGCAGCCTTAGGCGATTCGGATTCGCTGCAGGCGGGAGAAACGGTGATTGCCATTGGAAATCCGCTGGGGCTTGAATTTCAGGGAACGGTCACCGTGGGAGTCATCAGCGCCCTGAACCGGACGCTGGACACGATTGATCAGCGGTTTAAGCTCATTCAGACCGATGCGGCCATCAATCCCGGAAATTCCGGCGGTGCTCTGGTCACAACCGACGGCAAGGTGGTAGGCATCAACAGCGCGAAAATTGCGAAGGAGGGTGTGGAAGGTATCGGCTTTGCGATCCCGATCAATTCGGTCAAGGGAATTATTGAACAGCTTATTGTCTCGGGGAAGGTCATTCGAGCGTACCTCGGCGTGTATGCGGCAGATAAGGATATCGCGGCCCGTTACGGCTACCGTTGGGACGGGCAGGAGGGGGTCCTGGTGATCCGTATCGCGAGAAACAGTCCGCTCAGTCTGACCGATGTTTCCGTAGGGGACTACATCACGAATATTGATGGCAGTGCTATCAACAGCATCAGCGATATGCGCGCCGCCATTGACGCTCATAAGCCGGGAGATGCCATCAGCCTCACCTATACCCACAACGGGCGTTCCGAGACGGTCAAGGTCATGCTGGCGGAGGCTAAGGAAAGCAGGACATGAGATTTTCTGTCATTGCCATCGGGAAAATCAAAGAGCCCTGGATGAGAGAGGGCATCGCCGAGTATACAAAGCGGCTCACGCCCTTTGCTCGGGTGGATGTGACCGAGTATGACGAGGAGCGGTGGAAGGGACTGCCGCCACCTCCGTCTTTGAAGAAGCAGATCCTTCAGAAGGAAGGGGAAAAGCTTTTGAAAACGGTCGCCCCGGAGGACACGGTGATACTTCTGGATACAAAGGGAAAGCCCTTCACGTCAGAGGCGTTTGCCTCATGGATTGAGGCGAGGATGACCGGCGGCACCAGCCGCTTTATCTGGATGATCGGCGGACCGCTGGGCAACGGGGCAAATGTTCAAAGCCGGGCCACCCTGCGAATCTCCTTGGGACCCGTGACACTGACTCATCAAATGGCTCGCCTGATTTTAATGGAGCAGCTGTACCGGGCCATGAAAATTATGCACCGCGAGCCCTATCATTTATAAAGGGAAGCAGGCTCAGTACAAGCAAGGAAAGCAGCAAAAGGAACAACTATCTTCCTTCGCTGCTTTTTGTGTCTCAAAGCCTCTGAATTCTTGTGATGAGAAGAAGGGGAGCAAAAAGAAAAGCCTTTTTGATTTCATATTTCTTCTGGTGTAAACCGCATCGATAGTAGTATATAATAAAGACAGGTACTATATATTCTTTTTTCTGGGGGAAAAGGAGATAGTCATGGAGGAAGACCGGAAGCCCTTCGTTTATAGTATCATTCACATCGGGTCATCCAACCTGTCCATGCGGATCGTGGAGTATCACGATGTGGATGATATACGGATTATCGAGGAGGTCAAAAGGGATACAGCCTTTGGGGAAGAGGTTTTTTTGACGCGGAAGCTGTCATTTTCATCGATTCGAAAATTATGCAACCAGCTGAACGGGCTCAAGCAGCTCATGGCAGATTATCAGGTGGAGGAGCATGCGGTATATGCCACGGCGGTGCTGCGGGAGGCGGAAAACCGCCGATCCATTATGGATCTGATTAAGGACACCACCGGATTTGATGTGCAGGTCATCGATATGCCGCAGGAAATATATTATAAGCATTTTGCCCTGCAGCATGCGCTGGCTCGGGTTCACGAAAAGGACAAGCCCGCATGGAAGCCGGATCTGCTCTTTGTGGACATCACATCAGGCTGCGTGGGCCTGACCGTGTGGGACAAGGGGACTCTTAGGTATCAGCACAATGTGCATATCGGGACGCTCCGGCTTTTGGAGACGTTCAAGCGGAATCAAAGGGACTCGAAGGATTATCCCGCGGCCATGACCGAGTATATCCATGCGATTTTAGAGCCGCTGTGGAGGGATATACGCCGGTTCCAGCCGGACACGCTCATTTTTTCCGGACGGGAAGCGCGGATCATGGCAGAGTTGCTACAGCTGGATCTGGGTCCTGACAATATGGCATACATCCGGCCGGAGCCGTTTTACCGTCTCTATGAGGAGACAGGCCGCATGTCCGCTCCGATGATCATGCGGAAATATAACATCAGTGAGCAGTGGGCATCGACAGTAGCGCCGACGCTTCATATTTACAAGGAAATTCTTGAAAATATCTGCACCGAAAAGGTGCTCATGATGGGGACCACCTTCATTGAGGCGGTTACCATGTTTTATGGTGCCAAAAAAATGGAAGATCCGTCGCTGGAGGAGATGCGCGGGCACAATCTTGAGCTGACCCGCTCCATTGCGGACGCCTATTACTATGAGCCGGCTCATGCGAAAGCGCTGGAAAGCTACAGCCACAGCATTTCGTCCGCGCTCCAGGCAAAAAGCGCTGTTACTGACAGGGATGAATTCCTGTTGCGCATGGCCATTATACTGTACCAGACAGGGAAATATGTAAATTTGCTCAATTCTAATCTGCACGCCTGGAATCTGGTCAGAGGGACGGATATATTTGGTATATCCGATCGGGAAAAGGACATGGTGGCGGCCATTGTGTACTACGACCATAAAGGAACGCCCTCCGATGATGACGAGCCCTTCCGTATTTTAAACGAATCCGCAAAGAGAACGGTGCTGAAGCTGATCGCTATATTCCGCATTATTCGGGCTATGGATATGTCCCGGCGGCAGAAATTAAAAGATGTGACAGCCCGTATCCAGAACGGGGAGCTTCTGATCGAATATGACAGCCGGGAAAATACGGCACTGGAAACATGGATGTTTGATCAGCAGAAAGAATTTTTCGAAAATATTTTTGGGCGCATGGCTAGACTGGAGAGACGATGATGGATATTGATGTCAATGATTACCGATATTACTTAAATCGCGAGCTGTCTTGGCTGGCATTTAATAAACGAGTGCTGGAGGAGGCGGTGGATCCGAATAATCCGCTGCTGGAAAAGTTGAAATTTCTTGCCATCACCAGCTCCAATCTGGACGAATTTTTCCAAATCCGCGTGGCCGGCCTCATTCATCAGCGTGAAAATGGGGTGACCCGACGGGATATTGCACATATGACACCGGCAGAGCAGCTGGAAAACATAGCTGATACCTGTCAAAAGCTGGTGGCCCGGCAGTACATGGTGCTTCGGGGCATTTTAAGAGGGCTTGAGGGAGAAGGGCTGTGCTTCATTACGCCGGAGGATGCTGACGAGGCACAGGCAGGGTGGTTGGAAAGCTATTTTGAGCGGGAAATATTTCCGGTGGTCACCCCCATGGCGGTGGATGCGTCCCATCCATTCCCATTTTTAGCGTCGAAAAGTCTGAATATTTCCATTCTTTTGGAGCGGAACGAGCGGGATCCCTCTATTGACGAGGAAAATGATATTGACGTAAAAACGGCGATCGTGCCAGTGCCTTCCGTTTTGCCCCGTATCATACAGCTTCCTGACAGGAAGGATGGAGAAGGTAAGCATTATTTCGTGTTGCTGGAGGACGTGCTCAAGCATTACGCCGCCCGGTTCTTTATCGGCTATGATCTGCTGGAGGCGAGGGCCTTCCGGGTCACCAGAGATGCAGATCTGTACATTGATGAGGAGGATGCCCGGGACCTTTTAGTCGAGGTGGAGCGGCAGCTGAAAAAACGGCAGCGCGGCGAAGCGGTGCGCATCGAGTTTGAACCCGGGACAAGCCGGTTCATGCGGCGCTTTATGACACAGGAAATGAACCTGGGTAAGGAGGACATGTACGAGATCGATGGCCCGCTGGATATGACTATGTATTTCGGGTTCTGCGGCATCAAGGGCTACGATCATTTGCGGTATCCCGAGGCGCATCCCCATCACCCGTGGAGCATGATTCAAATGCGGCGGGACAATAAAACGTCTATTTTTGATCAGATCCGGGAGAAGGATCTTCTGGTGCATCTGCCGTATGAGTCTTTTGACGACTCGGTGGTAAATTTTGTGGCCGCCGCGGCCGTGGACAAGGACGTGCTGGCCATCAAGCAGACCCTGTACCGAGTCAGCTCGTCGTCGCCTATCATTCAGGCCCTGGAAAAAGCGGTGCAGAACGGCAAGCAGGTGACGGTGCTCATGGAGGTGAAGGCCCGATTTGATGAGGCCAATAACATTTTGATGGCCCGCCGCCTTGAAAAAGCGGGAGCCCATGTCATTTACGGCATGGTGGGATTGAAAACTCATTCCAAGTGCACCCTGGTCATTCGCCGGGAAAAGGACGGCATCCGGCGGTATGTCCATGTGGCTACAGGCAACTACAATGCATCCACGGCCAAGCTGTACACCGATCTGGGTATACTAACCTGCAACGACCGTTACGGCAGGGACGCATCAGCCTTCTTCAATTTGCTTTCAGGCTACTCGGACCCGCCCATCTGGGGCGCCTTCATCGTGGCACCTATCGATTTGCGGCAGCGGTGCATGCAGCTCATTGATCGGGAAATCCGCTTGGCGCAGCAGGGAGAAGAGGCGCACATCATAGCGAAGATGAATTCTCTGCTGGACAAGGAAATCATTGCCAAGCTCTACGAGGCGTCCATGGCAGGCGTAAAAATTGAGCTCATTGTCCGGGGCATCTGCGTGCTCATTCCGGGTATACCCGGGGTAAGTGAAAATATTACCGTCCGCAGTCTGGTGGGACGTTTCCTGGAGCACAGCCGGATTTTCTGGTTTGAAAACGGAGGCCGGGAGGAGGTCTACATCGGCAGCGCCGACTGGATGCCGCGAAACCTGAATGACCGGGTGGAGCTCATGATTCCTGTAGAGGACAGAGATCTGGCCCAGCGGGTGAAGGAAATGGTGAAGCTCCAGCTGGCAGACAATCAGAAGGCTCACGTCATGCATTCCGATGGCAGCTGGACCAAAACAATTTCTCCGAACAATAAGATTTGCGCTCAGGACATGTTCCAGAAGGTGGCAGAGCAGCGGGATCGGGAGTCTGAGCTGACGCTGGCTCAAAAACTGGAGCCCTACGTGCCTGTATGGGGCAAGCAATCATAGCAAACAAAAACCGGCGATGCATCGCCGGTTTTGTTTGCGCTTTATTTCTTTTTTTCTTCAGATGCTGCTACGGCTACTGCTGCTTCCTTCTTGGCTCGCTCCTCCCGATATTTCTTGAAGGCCGCTTCCATTTTTATCTTCTGAACGACCTCCTGACCTGCGTCGCTCTTCAGATAGATCAGCGTTGTTTTGGGAACCATACGGTACACCGTTTCCCAATCGTCCTCGGCCAGCGCCTTGCGGACAGTGGAAGCGGAGACCACCTGATTTCCCTTCTGCTCCCGGGGGATGACCTTGAGCTCAAGTCCGTTATTGGCAAAGACCTCCCGCATGGCCGCATTATAGGCCAGCGTCGTTTTGTCTGTAGGCTCCTCACCGACAAAGCGTACGGAAATGTTCAAGGCCGGCGCAATTCTTGTAGCAAATACGGTGGCGTCCAGCTTGGTCTGCGCCGCCAGCTCATCAGTGCCCTTGATGAAGTACGTCGGGAAGGTGGCATTGGAAATAATATAATCGCCGCCGCTGATGACCTCCACATCCTTCATGTCCTTCACGCCCTGTTTGATCAGCGTGAACCTGTCAGAGAAGGGGAATATGGAACGATCCTCCTGCACTGCAAAAATAATTACCTCTTCGCAGTTATTCACCGCATATTCCACAAGGGAACGATGGCCCAGCGTAAAGGGATTGCAATTCATTACGATGGCGCCGCGGTTCTTTCCTTCGCCGGTGCCCAGAATGGGACGGACCCGGTGCAGATATTCCTCCAGCGTGTTTCTGCCCTGCTCCAGAAGTGCTGCATAAGGCTCCGCCACGGCAACACATTTGAAGCCCATATGCTCAAACACAGGCACATTCTTCGGCTTCGTAAAAATCTGATTGCCTGTGATGCCCCGGCGGTTGGATTCGCCCTGCAGGTTGCGGATGATGCGGTGGGTGAGACCCTTCCGCTGATAATTGCTGTCGATGGCGATGTCCCGCATGACCCGCCCGCCCAGAGAACCTGTAGCAATGAGCTTGCCGTCATCAAAAAGGCCCATGGTGTAATTGATATTTCCGGTGAAGGTGAGATCAAACCGCTTCAGAAATTCAACGACCTTCTTTTTTTCCTCCGGATCGGTAAGAAATATTTCCCGCTCTGTAATCATTGGTTCTCTCCTGTGAAAAGAAATAATATATACTAATTGTCCGCTATATGATACTATATGGTCATTTCAGCTATAGTATAGCACGAGCATTCAGTGAGTACAACGAAGCTGAACGCAGACCATCGGCAGGATACTTCTTATAAAAACCATCCTGTTTTTTAAAGGAGTGGACAAAATAAAAGGTTGTGCTACAATAGAGATGTATCGAGAGTTGTAAATATAGAGAGGAGACAACAAAATGACATGTAAAGGCCATGGGACATTTAAAATCCCGGAGGATCCGGCAGGGAAAGCAAGATATGAATCCGCCATGCGTCATGTAGAGCTGGCCAAGCAGAAGGGGAAGTCAGTCGAAGAGATTCATGACATTTTTAAACGGGTTATGAACGGCGACGGCACTCACTGCGGCGGCAAGAAAAAAGAGTAAGCGTAAAAAACTGCTTCCTTCGATGAGGGAAGCAGTTTTTTTTGTTGACTTTTTTATTTGAGGCCCAGCTCGTCCTTGTGATCTGTCATGCCCTTGATGCAGCAGGCCATCACATCGTCCTGCGGAAGGCCAAGCATCGCGAAGCCCTGCTTGATTACATCCCGGCTGCAGCCCGCCGCAAACCGTTTGTCCTTAAATTTCTTTTTCAAGCCCTTCAGCTCCATGCCGGTGATGCCCTCGGGACGCATGAGAGCGTAGGCCATAACAACGCCGGTTAATTCATCCACAGTGAACAAGCTTTTTTCCAGATCGCTTTCCGGCTCGTATTCATTTGTGCAAAGGCCGTAGCCATGAGAAATGATGGAGCGGATATCCGCGTCGTCCACGCCCTCAGGCTCTAAAAATTCCCGCACATGATGGCAATGTTCGTCAGGATATTTTTCATAGTCCACGTCATGCAGATAGCCGATGGCTTCCCAGTGATCCCTGTCCTGATGAAAATACTCCGCCATGGCGCCCATAGCGGCAGAGACCGCGATGGCATGCGTAAAGAGATGATCCTCGGTGGTATGCTTCTTCAGAATTTCCTTTGCCTTATCCAAGGTAAGCTGCATAGTACGACCTCCTTTTGGGTAAATTTGATTGCATAGTAGTGCAAAACGCGTGGTCTGTCAATAGGGGGCGCGGCGATTATGGTAAAATGAAGCTGTAAGATGCAGTCAGAAAGGAGAGCGGCCATGGATGATTTGAATACCTTTGTTCACATGCTGAAAGAGCACACACGGATAGTATTTTTTGGCGGGGCGGGAGTATCCACGGAATCAAATATTCCCGATTTTCGCGGGAAGGACGGGATATACAGGCAAAAGAGCGACTATCCCTGGTCGCCGGAGGAAATGCTGTCTCATCATTTTTACGAGGAGCATCCCGTAGAATTTTATACTCTCTACAAGGAACGAGAAGGCATGATGCTTCAGGCAAAGCCTAACCGGGCTCACTATGCACTGGCTGAACTGGAGCGGATGGGGAAGCTGTCTGCAGTGGTGACGCAAAATATTGACGGCCTTCATCAAAAGGCGGGCAGCAGGAATGTCATTGAACTGCATGGATCGATTTTAAGAAATATTTGCCAGAGCTGCCGCAAGGTGTACACCATGGAGGAGTTTCTCGCGCTGGCCAATCCCATACCTCACTGCCCGGACTGCAACGGAATTTTGAAGCCTGACGTGGTTTTGTACGAGGAGTCCTTAGATGCCAATACCATTGATGATGCGATTGATGAAATCCAGCGGGCAGATATGCTCATCATTGGCGGGACCAGTCTGGTGGTTTATCCGGCGGCGGGTTTTATTGATTATTTCCGAGGCGATGCCCTTGTGATTATCAATAAGGATGCAACAGGACGGGACAAACGGTCTAATCTTGTGTTTCGGGAAAGCGTGGGTGAGGTGCTTGAGGCGGGACTAGAGGGACTCAAGGAGTGAACGGTTTGATTGTCCAATGGCCTTAGTGCAGGGGATGATTTATTTTTATAGCTTGGCATAAAGCCTTAGCTCTTTTCAAATGAGTTGACTCTATATGGAAATAAGTCTATAATACAGGGAAGCATCGCCAGGTCTGTGGTTGAAAATCGAAGCCAGTCGCAGGCAAAACGATCCACGTAACGGAATTCAAAGAATTTCAGAGCATGGTGCGGTTTAGAAGTAAGTCCTGCCGGGAAAACCGAGAGGGTTAGTAGTGAGAGGCTCACGCTGGGTAGCAAACGCTCCAGCAGGCGGGTGTGGGGGCAAAAACCAGGTCAGCTGACAGATGCTTTCATAAGACAATAAGCGCAGAACAGGACAAGTATCTGCAGCAGGACTCATCAGAGAGAGGCGGCCACCGGCTGAAAGCTGCCTTTGGGAAAAACTGCGGAGAATGCGCCTGGGAGCTGAAGAGGGGAAGACCAGTATCCTTTTCCGCCGGTTTAGCGATATAAACAGGGAGCGGCATTTTTGCCGACAGAGTGGAACAGCGAGCCATCGTCTCTGTGAGACGGCGGCTCTTTTTATTTGTTACGTAAGGCAGGTAAAACTGCTCGTACAGTCAGGAGGAAATCTATGGAAGAGATCAGAGTGTATAATACGATGTCCCACAAAAAAGAAGTATTCAAACCAGTAACGCCGGGGGAAGTAAAGATTTATGTATGCGGCGTGACGCCTTACAATCATCCTCATATCGGGAATGCCCGGCCCTCTGTTACCTGGGATGTCATCCGCCGGTATCTGGAGTACATTGGGTACAAGGTTCATTTTGTGCAGAATTTTACCGATGTGGATGACAAGATCATCAACAAGGCCAATGCGGAGGGCAGCAACTGGAAAACCGTTTCCGACACGTATATCGACGCGTACTTTAAGGTGATGGATGCACTTCATGTAAGGCGGGCTGATATATACCCCCGCGTGTCGGATTATATGGATGATATTATCCGGATGATTCAGACACTGATTGACAAAGGGCATGCCTATGTTTTGGGGAATGATGTGTACTACGATATTTCCACCTTTGAAAACTATGGGAAACTGTCGGGCAGAAACGTGGAGGATATGCTGGCCGGTGCAAGAGTGGAAGTCAATGACGAGAAGAAAAATCCCGGTGACTTCGCTCTCTGGAAAGGCGCAAAACCGGGAGAGCCCTCCTGGGACAGCCCCTGGGGCAAGGGGCGGCCGGGCTGGCATATTGAATGCTCTGCCATGTCCACTCACTTTTTGGGAGACATCTTTGATTTCCACGGCGGAGGAAGCGATCTGATTTTCCCGCATCATGAGAATGAAATTGCCCAGACAGAGGGCTGCACAGGCCATCGCTACGTCAATTATTGGCTTCATAACGGGTTTATTACGATCAATTCGGAGAAGATGAGTAAATCGCTGAATAACTTCTTTCTAGCGAAGGATTTGCTAGAGAAATATTCCGGCGATGCGCTCCGGTACTTCCTCGTATCTACCCATTATCGAAGTCCGCTGGATTTTTCCGACGAACGTCTGGAAGAAGCAGAAAAGAATATGGAACGGCTGGCCGATGTGATACAGCGCGTAAAGGAGCTTGCTCGCGGCGAGGGAGATACAAAAACCGAAGAATCCCGTACGCTGCAGGCCGCGGCGGATAAGGCGCTGAAAACATTCCACGAGGCCATGGACGATGATTTCAACACCGGTCTTGCTACAGGGGCTATGTTTGATATTGCCAAGGCTATCAATATTTACTCCAATGCGGTGGCCGGCGGGCTTCCTTTGGACAAGGCGGCGGTAGATCAGGCCAAGGACGTATTCAAAACCATTCTGGACGTGCTGGGCATTTTGGAAAGCGCCTGGAAGCGGCAGGAAGCTTTCGATAACGGCGATTATAATGATTTAATGCAAGTAATTATCGACGTGAGGGAGGCGGCCAGAAAGGCAAAGCAATATCAGCTGGCCGATGAAATTCGGGATAAGCTGGCAGCACTGGGCATCACCATCGAAGACACGCCGACAGGGGCAAGGTGGAAAAAACGTGGAGTTTAAAAGGGTCCAGTTTTTGAAAAAAGAAATGAAGCAGAAGCTGGGGAAGGACCATCCGTCCTTGGATGAGCAGGATGTGTTTTCTCTGGACGCGCTGACTCTGGCCTACCTGGGAGATGCGTGCTGGTCATTTTTCATTCGGAACAGGCTGATTGATACAGGTATCCATCATGTGCAGATTTTAAACAGTCTGGCCTCGGAAATGGTGTCTGCCAAATGGCAGAGCCGCATACTGTTTGAAATCAGCAGCCTTTTGAATGACCGGGAGCTGAAGGTGTGCAAGCGGGGACGCAATACAAAATCCACAGTGCCCAAGAGTGCCACTGTGGAGGAATACCGGGAGTCCACCGCTTTTGAGGCGCTGCTGGGGTATCTCTACCTGTCAGGCAATGAGGAGCGGCTTTCCTTTATCATGAGGCGGTCCCTTCAATATGTGTCGGAGGAAATGGGCTATGACCAGGAGTAGAAGCCCGGCGGGGAAATCTTTTTCCGGCAGAGATGACCGAAAGAGAAGCGCCCGCAAGCGGATCGATGAAGCCCGCCCTAATACGGTGGATTTTATCATCGGCGGCCGGAACAGCGTGATTGAAGCGCTGGCAGCAGGCATGGTGACCAAGCTTTTTATCAAAACAGGGAAAAGGGATGGCCGCCTGCTGGAAATTCTTGAAGCGGCAAAGAAGGTCTCTCTTCCTGTGGAGGAAGCAGACGATGAAACGCTGGATCGCATGACCGGCTTCATTCGGCATCAGGGGGTGGCTGCATGTCTTCAGCCCTTCGCGTATGCCAATTTGAACGAGATCCTTCGCAGGACAGAAGGGACAAGCCCCTTTTTTATTCTCCTTGATGGCGTAGAGGATGTACGGAATTTGGGAGCCATCGTGCGAACTGCGGAATGTGCCGGCGCGGCAGCCGTGCTTTTGCCGAAACATAAAAGCCCGCCGGTCACAGCGGCAGCCTTCAAGACATCGGCAGGCGCCTTTTCCTATTTGCCTGTTTGCCAGACGGGGAATATCCGTCAGACGCTGGAAGCCTTCAAAAAGCAGGGGTATTGGATCACCGGCGCGGACATGGAGGGTACAAGCCTTTTTGAAAAGCCGGATCTGACAGGTCCGCTGGTGATCGTCATGGGGGCAGAGGGGAAAGGTCTCTCACCGCTTACAAAAAAGCTGTGCGACTTTTTTGTCTCCATTCCGATGCAAGGCCGGGTGTCCTCCCTGAACGTATCCGTAGCGGCGGCGCTGATTATGTATGAGGCGGCCCTCCAGCGAGGAGAAAAAAGACATGCGTGATTTATATTTTATAGACGGATATAACATCATTTTCAGCATGCCCGATGAATTTGATAGCAATGAAATGGAGTCGGCCAGAAAAAAATTAGTGGAACAGCTGCAGGATTTCGGCGCGCATAACGACATTGAAATCATCGTTGTGTTTGACGGGCAGGGAAAAACAAAAAAGCCCGAGGTGGAACAAATTTCCCCCCGGTTTGCTGTCGTCTTTACACCGGCCCGCATGACGGCAGACACGTATATTGAAAGCGAGTCGTATCGCAGAAGGGATGAATACCGTTCCATATTTGTAGCCACCTCTGACGGAGCGGAGCAAAGCGTGGCGCTCGGCAATGGAGCGTACCGGCTGGCAGCAGCGGATTTGAAGCGGATGCTGATTCGGGATAAGGAAAACCAGGCCACCTTTATTACTGCTCATAACAGGGCCAATCTGCGCAGTGAAATCGGAATGAATCTGCCTGATGAGGTGCAGGAAAAATTAGATCGCCTGCGCAAGTGAGCCTGCCGGCAAGGACGGAGCACAAGCGCTGTTGTTGACCAAAGCCGCCGGTTGATATATACTAAGGGAGCCCGTGGCATTGGCGTTATTTTTTGCGCGCCTGATGCGCCGCAGGGCAGATAATGTATGTGACCTGATCCGGCCATGGGCCGGCGGATAGAGGGGGAAGTATCGTGAAGTATGCGTTAGTGGCCATTACTATGGTGATTTCTGTCTTTCTGATTATCGTCATTGTCGGGCAGGAGTCCAAGCAGCCCGGAATGGGAAGCTCCATCGGCGGCGGTACGGAAATGATGGGCGGCGGCAAGACGAGAGGAAAAGATGCGGTGCTCTCCAAATTTACGGTGGTGCTCGGAATTTTCTTTGTGGTGTTCTGCCTGATTGTCGGGCGGTATATGAACACGTTTTAACGATAGGATACAGGGGCTTGCGCGGGCAAGCTCCTTTTTAATAGGGAGTGCAGGGAGCGATGGAAGAGAAAAAGAAATTGTCCTACAAGGCAGGGGTGGTCCTGCAGGGTGTGTATAGGTCTTACGGAAAATTCGGGTTCCTGCTGACCGATGATGACCACGAGGATGTGTATATCGGCGCAGGGGACCGTTTGAGTGCTGTCAATAATGATGTGGTAGAGATACGGACGAGGAAGGGAACCTCCGGCCGTCATACCATGGAAGGCTATATCGTGAAGGTGCTGGAGCGGGCAGAAACAAGCTTTGTCTGCACCTATGACATGACTGGCGACGGCGGAGAGGCGGTGCCCATTGATGAAAAGGTGGACATGGTCATATTTATCCCGAAGGGGAAGGAGCGGGGAGCCGTCACCGGTGCCCGGGTCGTGGTGGAGGTCACTCAGTGGCCCGGCCAATGGACCGATGCGGAAGGACATGTGACTGAGGTCATCGGCTATGAAGGGGATCAGGGCCTCGATATTGATATTATTATTGCCCAACACAAGTTGCCCCATGTATTTCCCGAGGCGGCGCTCCACGAGGCAGAGCACCTGTCTCGGACTATTGCCATGGACAGAAGTCTTTTGGATATGCGAGGCGACCCGATTGTTACCATTGATGGACCGGACTCAAAGGATCTGGATGATGCGGTTTACTGCGTGAAAAAAGGAAATGGCCATTACCGGCTGGGCGTACATATCGCCGATGTGTCCCGGTATGTGAAGCCCTGTTCGGCCTTGGATAAGGAAGCTATACGGCGGGGCAATTCGGTGTATTTGGCGGATCGGGTCATTCCCATGCTGCCGGTGCAGCTGTCCAATGACTTGTGTAGCCTTAACGAGGGTGAGGATCGGTATGCCATGTCCTGCGTGATGGATGTGGCCCCTGACGGCAAGGTCAGCCTGGAGACGCTGGCGCCGTCCATCGTTCGTGTGGCCCGCCGATGCAATTATCCCGAGGTGAATCAAGCCTTCGATGAGGGACTTGCATCAGAGGGTCTGGAGCCTCATCTTCCCATGCTGACCGCCCTTCGGGAATGCGCGGCCCTTCTTAAGCAGGCCAGAAAACGAAGAGGCGCGCTTTCTTTTGAATTCCCGGAATACAAAATCGTTTTGGATGAGGATGGAACGCCGCTCCGGATTATCAAGCTGGTCCGCGGGGATGCTGAGAAAATGATTGAAGAAGCCATGATCGCCGCTAACGAGGCAGTGGCTTGGTTCCTAGGCAAAACAGGGCGCATGGCAGTGTACCGTATCCATGAGCATCCGGACCCGGAGAAACTGGACGCGCTGAAAAAATTTATAGACATCATGGGCGTGAAGGACAAACTGCCTGACGACCCGGAGCCGAAGGACATGGCTAAGCTTTTGGAGTCGGTCAAGGGCGAGGATATTGAGTCGGTGGTGCAGATGATGACTCTCCGTTCGCTTCCGCAGGCAAGATACAGCACCGACAACGAGGGGCATTTCGGTATTGCCTCCACCGCCTATACCCACTTCACATCGCCCATCCGGCGCTATCCGGATCTGATGGTGCATCGCTTGATTCGGCAGGCTCTGGAAGAAGACAAGACAGATCGGCAAAAGCAGGAGGAATTCCTCATCCGCGCCGCTGAGCATTGCTCCGAGACAGAACAGAACGCAACGGAAACCGAGCGGGACGTGGACGATCTTAAAATGACAGAATACATGATTCCCTTTGTGGGAGAGCCCTTCGAGGGAACTATTACGGGCATCACCCATTTCGGTATATTTGTGGGACTCGATAATGGGGTAGAGGGACTTGTCCATGTGGACACCATGAGGGACGATGAATATGTGTATCAGGAAAACACGATGACCCTGAAGGGCCGTTTTTCCGGCGAGACCTATACCATGGGAATGCCTGTGAAGGTGACGCTGGTCAAGGCGGACAAGGAGCGGAGAGAGGTAGACTTTGTCCTTGGGGAAATCACGTCGCCTCTCAGTCTTGAGAAAAAGCAGCGGAGCGGAGGAAAGTATCATTCCAAAAGGAAGAATAAAAAGAACAGGAAAGGGCGCAGGTAATGGATAAGGCAAGACATGTGCCGCCCACCGTAGCCAATCGGCAGGCATACCATAATTATTTTATACACGAGACCTATGAATGCGGGCTCGTCCTGACCGGGACCGAGGTCAAATCCATCCGGGCGGGCAAGGCAAACCTCAAGGACAGCTATGCCCGCATCAAGGACGGGGAGCTGTGGCTGTGGAATGCGCATATCAGTCCCTACGAGCAGGGGAACCGGTTCAACGCAGAGCCGCTGCGTACGAGAAAGCTCCTCATGCACAGGCGGGAAATCCGAAGGCTTGAGGCGCTGGTAAAAACACAGGGGTACACCCTGATCCCGCTGAGGCTGTATTTCAAGCACGGCAGGGTGAAATGCGAGGTCGGATTGGCCATAGGGAAAAAGCTTTACGATAAGCGGCAGGACATGGCAGCCAGGGCGGTCAAACGGGATTTAGAACGACGCATCAAGGAACAGAGATATGATTAAGGAGTGATACCATGCTCTTTGGTTTATTTGGAAAACAAAAGAATGAAGAAATCGCGCTGTATGCGAAAATAATGACTGATGCTGCCGAGGAGGGGACGCTGGAGGAGCATCTGGAGGATCTGATTCAGCTGGCCCGGGAGAAGAAGCTCAGTGATAAGGAGCTGGGCAAAGCACAGGAGCAGGCGCTGGTCAATGTATTTGAATCGTTCTGCGAAAACGGCATGCTGTCGGACGAGGATTTTTCTGATTACCGTGCACTGCTGGATGCGTGCTACATGGTAGGGGAAACGAAAAAATATAAATACACCACTATCGCCAAGCGGTGCAACGGGCTGTATAAAATACAGAAAAAAGGCATACTCCCCACGATGAATCAGGAATATGCCAATATACGCTATGCCAGTGATGAGAAGCTTCATTTTGCCGCCTCTGCATCGCTCTTAGTGTGGAAAAAAGGAGAGACTCCCCGTGTCACGGGAACGAGCATTACCCGCAAGGCGCCTTACAAGGCAGGAGCGCTGCCTTTAGGAAACCCTTCCAATGGGTGGCGGAAGGCCGACTCGGGTGTTTTTTGGATGACAACAACAAGGATCGGATTCCACAGCGGAAAAACTGACGTGGATATTCCTCTGTCTTCAGTAGAAGAGATACGCATCGGGGAAGGGGTGCTTCAAATCTTCAGCACCGAGGGCATCACAACGATTAAAACTACTGATTACGATATGGCAGGAGCGATTGTTTCAAACCTTCTTTCCTTAATGGAAGCGGCTCACACTGATTGAGAGGGAGAGCCCATAAAAAGCCGGACCTGAGTCCGGTTTTTATGGTGGGATAAAAACTATATTACGCGAGCAGTCTGTAAATGATTATGAGAATCGTCCCAGGCACACCGAAAAGGGCAATAATGATCCCGTCTAACGTGCTCCAAGTCATGGGAACGATGGCAAGATAATCAACCAGTACATACAATGCGCCGCCAAAAAGGATATTAACAATAATTTTTTTAGCAAATTTTGCAAAAAGAAATACCGAAATAACGACCACAATAATACTGGTAATACTAAACCCGGCGATACTTCCTAGATCGATCACAACGGCTCCTTATAATTCCCGCCGATTATCCACGGCGCCGGCCAGCGTGATTCCATCGGCATATCCAATATTTCCGCCGGCCGGAATACCCCGGGCAATTCGGGTAACCTTGATGCCCGACGGTTTAATCAGCCGGGAAATATAGTAAGCAGTGGCCTCGCCTTCTGTATCGGGCGCGGTGGCCATGATGACCTCGGTCACGTCCCCCTTATGAAGACGGGAAAGAAGCTCCCTGATTTTCAGTTGCTCCGGGCCAATTCCGTCAAGAGGAGAAAGACTTCCGTGAAGAACGTGGTACAGGCCGTGATATTCACGGCTGTTCTCCAGTGCCTGTACATCTTCCGGCGATTCTACCACACAGATGATGCTTTTATCCCGTCCTTCATCGCTGCAGATTTCGCAGGGATCCGAGGTGGCTAGATTAAAGCAGGTGGAACAATAGCAAACCTTGGACCGGGCTTCTTTTATGGTTGCCACGAAGGCATCCACCTCGGCAGGGGGGCGCTGGAGCATGAAATACGCCAGGCGGCGGGCCGTTTTTACGCCAATGCCCGGGAGCCGACGGAATTGCTCGGCGACCAGGTCAAGTTCTTTTTTCATTAAAACATCCCGCTTGGGAGGCCCAGCCCGCCGGTGACTTCACTCATGCTTTTTTGAACCATAGCATCTGCTTTTTTGCCCGCCTCGTTTACAGCAGTAGTGATCAAATCTTCCAGCATTTCCGGATCCTCCGGGTCAATGGCATCTTTAGAAATTTTCAGGGCAGTGATCTGCTTTTCACCGTTCATGGTGATGGATACGGCACCGCCGCCGACGGATACGTCCACGGTCTGTTTTTTAAGCTCCTCCTGTTTTTTCTGCAAGTCCTCCTGCATTTTTTTTGCTTTCTTCAGCATATTCTGCATCTGTGCTTTATTTCCAAACATAGTGTTCCTCCTACTCACGGGATTGTCTAATGCATCGTATATAATCCTTTGCTAATTCGCATCTTTTTCATATATATCACAGTCAGGGGTGATTTTCAAGGCTTGAGACAGGGCGGGAGAGACCAGCTCCTCTTGGGGAATCTCACTCTTCTTGACTCTGTGGTATCCGTCATTGCTCGGCATTGATTTGTCAGATGAGGGTGCTGGCTCTTTAGTAGTAGGAACGTTGCTTCCTGCCATGCGATCCCGCTGAGCCAGCACCTCTGCCTCATCCGGACTCCCTTGAAGGACCGCTTTTACCTCAGGTCTCTTCCCAGTGATTTTGAGGAAGGCCTCTGCGGCGATTTCTTGATAGGCTTTGTTATTGATGGCCAACACGAGAAAGGGCTGAGGCACAGCGACGACAGCCCGGACGTGGCTGGCGAAAATGAGCCGGCCCTTTTGCATGCACGACCATACATCAATGCGGGGGATGGCCATGAAATACGCAAGCACATCCTTCCATAGCCGTTCATAGCTGCTGGGATCAATCAGCGCTGCTTCAGAAGACGCAGCTGCCGCCGGCGGCGTTGTTTTGCGAGTCGTTGGCCTTTCCTTTTTTTCAGGCATCGGCGCGCTTGTTGGGTCCAACTTTTTTTCTGGTTTCTCCGGCATATCAAATCGAGGGGGCGTAGGGGGAGATTCTTCTTTGATTACGGGAGCGGGAGGAATTTTTGCTTCTGCCCTGCGGGAAAGCTCTGCTGGGGGAAGCGGGGGTCCCTTTTTCAGTAATGCTTCCATCATTTGTTCCAGATGGGTGAGCCGCTTTTCCATGGCGGCTATATTTTTTGTCCCCTTGACACGGCACAGGCGAAGCAGACCCATTTCCGCGCTCATGCGGGGGGACTGATTTTGACGGGCCTCGATCAGTGTGGCGTGAAGGGACTCGAAAAGAGCATCCATATAGTCATCGCTCATAGCTTCCGCGTCCGCTTTCAGCTGGGAAAGGCTTTGACCATAAATGGATAAATCCGGTGCCTTCGGATTGATTTTATAAATCATCAGATTTCTGAGATGCTCCAGCAGCTCCAAAAGGACGAGAGATGGCTCCTTGCCCTGCTGAAGAATTTGATAGAAGCAGGACAGAGCCGCACTCCCTTCTCCACGGCGGATATGGGAGAACAATTTCATAATCTCATCCTTGCCGGTGATGCCCAGCAGGTCATACACTGTTTTTGCGTCCAACGCGCCGGTCTCTGACGCGCTGGAGCATTGATCCAGCAGGGAAAGCGCGTCCCGAAGACCGCCATCGGAACGGACTGCGATGAGATCTGCCGCGTCCTCAGTGAGGGACAGGTCACTTTTTTTTGCCACATACAAAAGATGATTTCGTATGTCAGACACAGCAATGCGGTGGAACTCATATCGCTGGCAACGGGACAGAATGGTGAGAGGAATTTTTTCCGGCTCTGTGGTGGCCAGGATAAAAAGGACATGGGCCGGCGGTTCCTCCAGTGTTTTTAGAAGTGCGTTGAAGGCTTCCTTGGTGAGCATGTGTACTTCGTCTATGATGTACACTTTTTTTCTGCTCGCTGCCGGAAGGGTGCGGACCGATTCCTTCAGGGCCCGTATTTCTTCGATGCCCCGGTTCGATGCTGCATCGATTTCATATACGTCAAGACTGGCGCCGTTGTTAATGTCCCGGCATGCGTCGCAAGCGTTGCAGGGATTTCCATTCTGCAGATGCTCACAGTTCACGGCCTTGGACAAAATTTTTGCCATGCTTGTTTTACCTGTTCCCCGGGGACCGGAAAACAGGTAGGCATGAGCCAGACGGTCCGTGAGGATCGCCCGCTTCAGCGGCGTGGAAATATGTTTCTGCCCTACTACCTCATCAAATGTGGCAGGACGCCATTTTCTGTACAATGCCAGGTATGCCATAGGACCTCCTTGAAAGAACAAGTCCATTGAAAAAGCTTTGCAGCCCTCATTTATGACAGTCTCCAGGATGCGCCGTGGCACATGGAAAGAGCCACTTACTGCTGCTTCCTCTCGGACCTGACAGGATTCATGGGATCCCATTGCACGGAACCCGAAGACTGCCATAAATCAAGATTGCAAAGCCATGTGTTACACATTATACCTTAAATTCAAGCTTTTGCAAAATACTGCGCATCGGCGTAAGGAATGGTAAAATAAAAAAGATAGAATGGATTTTTCGCCATTGAAAGGAGAAGGAGATATGGAGTATCGCATCGAGCATGACAGTCTCGGGGAGGTCAAGGTCCCGGCCAATCACATGTGGGGCGCTCAGACCCAGAGGTCGTTTGAAAATTTTAAAATCGGTATCAATCGGATGCCTATTGAAATTATCCGGGCCTTTGCAGTGCTAAAAAAATGCGCTGCCAGGGTTAATGCAAAATCAGGAAAGCTGGATGGAGACAAGACGGAGGCCATTTACGAGGCTTGCGATGAGATTCTTGTAGGCCAATGGGACGATGAATTCCCGCTGGTGATTTATCAAACCGGCTCCGGCACTCAGAGCAATATGAATATGAATGAGGTTGTGGCTCATATTGCGACGCAGAAATTAAAGGAGCGCCAGCTGGGTAAAAGCGTTCATCCCAATGATGACGTTAATATGTCTCAGTCCTCGAATGATACATTTCCCACCGCCATGCATGTGGCCGCAGTGACAACGCTGCACGGGTATCTGTATGGCCCGCTGGATGAGCTGATTGATACCTTTCAGAAGAAGAGCGATCAGTACATGCATGTGGTCAAAATCGGAAGGACCCATGTGCAGGACGCGGTGCCGCTCACCTTCGGGCAGGAGGTATCCGGCTGGCTTGAAATGCTGAGAAAAGCAAAATGCATGCTGCAGGAATCAGAGGCTTACCTTCACGAGCTTGCCATCGGAGGCACTGCCGTGGGTACAGGATTGAATGCGCCGAAGGATTTTGGGGAGAACGTGGCTGCTGCTATTTCCGAGGAAACTGGTCTTTCCTTTACGTCTGCGCCGAATAAATTTTATGCCCTCACCGGCCGGGATGATATGGTCTTTGTTCATGGTGCGCTGGAAGCTCTTGGGATGGACTGTATGAAAATCGCCGACGACATCCGCCTTCTGGCAGGAGGTCCCAGGGCGGGTCTTGGGGAGCTTACCATTCCCGCCAATGAACCGGGTTCCTCCATTATGCCGGGCAAGGTGAATCCCACCCAAGCAGAGGCACTGACCATGGTAGCCTGCCGGGTTCACGGAAATCAGGCGGTGATTGCCATGGGAGCCTCTCAGGGGCGGTTTGAGCTTAATGTGTATGCTCCTGTTATGGCCGACGCGTTTATTGAATCTGTAAAGCTTCTGGGGCAGGCCATTCATTCCTTCAACGTTCACTGTGCGGTAGGGATCAAGGTCAATAAGGAACGCATGGCAGAGCTGGTAGAAAAATCTCTCATGCTTGTCACCGCTCTTTCGCCGCACATCGGCTATGAAAAATCTGCAGCCATTGCTCACAAGGCATTCGCGGAAAACAGATCGCTCAAGGAGGCCGCCATCGGGCTGGGGTATGTCACTGAGGCAGAATATGATGCATGGGTAGTCGCCAAGGATATGACTAACGTAGACCGCTAATAAAAAAGCATTGCCTTTTAGGGGCAATGCTTTTTTTGCAAAATGTTGCAGTCGGCAAACAATATCTTGCCTTGGGATGCATAAAAAAGAGTGTCATTCAATGGGTAAAATGGTATTATAACATAGGTAAATATCTATTGTACAAAAAATATGTGTGATAAAATAACGTCGTTGTGATTTGATTTCAGGTGATAATATGGGATGCATAGCAGTTGTTGGAAGCTGTAACATGGACCTGATCGTAGAATCAGCCCGCCGGCCGAAGGCAGGAGAGACGGTGATTGGAAGACGCCTGATTCTTTCTGCCGGAGGTAAGGGGGCCAATCAGGCTGTGGCAGCAGCCCGTCTCGGAGCGAAGGTATACATGGTGGGCTGTATCGGCAAGGATCCCTACGGAAACATGCTGCTGGACGCGATGAAGCAAAGCGGTGTAGATACTACCCATGTGCATGAGCTGGACGAAGAAGGCACAGGGACTGCGCACATTGTTCTCTCTGAGGGAGACAACAGCATTATCGTGGTGAAGGGAGCCAACGACAGGGTGGACGCAGCAATTGTGGACGAAGCTTGGCCGGATATTTCCTCGGCAGACATCGTGCTTTTGCAGAATGAAATCCCGCTGGACACCATCCGATACGTGATTGACCGCTGCTTTGAAGAACAGCTTCCTGTCCTTTATAACCCAGCTCCCTATGTGGACATGCCTAAGGAATGGATGAACAAGGTGACCTACCTGACGCCCAATGAGCACGAGGCGGTGCTTCTGTTCAAGGGTCTTGAACGGGAAGAAATCGTTCGCCTCTATCCCGGAAAGGTGATCATGACCATCGGGAAGGATGGCGTCATGTACAGCGACGGCCATGAGGCGGTTACGATCCCGGGCTTTAGCGTGCCCGTGGTGGATACCACCGGGGCGGGAGATACGATGAACGGAGCTTTTGCGGCGGCCCTGTCCTCCGGCATAGACCTTCCTGACGCGATCCGCTTTGCCAATGGGGCAGCGGCACTGTCTATCGGAAAGAAGGGGGCTCAGAGCGGCATGCCTTCGAAGCATGAAGTGGAGGCGTTTTTATCATGCAGAAGGTAGGAATATTAAACAGTTCCATTGCCAAGGTATTGGCAGATATGGGACATACAGACATGCTTTGTATCGGCGACTGCGGCCTTCCGGTACCGAAGGATACGCCAAAAATTGATCTGGCCCTCCGGCTGGGCACGCCCTCCTTTATCGAGGTCGTACGGGAGGTGGCCAAGTATATGAAGGTGGAGAAAATTTACATAGCCTCTGAAACAAAAACGAAGAATCCGCAGCAGTGGGACGCATTGCAGGCCGTCTTTCCCCCTGATGAAATCGAATGGGTTCTGCTGGACAGTCACGAGGTGCTGAAGCAGATGGAGGGAAGCTGCAAGGCGGTGATTCGTACCGGAGAAACGACGCCCTTCTCTAATGTGATTTTGGGTTCCGGTGTCATTTTCTGAGAGGAACCGCCATGGAAATCAATATGATAGGGATTTGTAAGGCCTTCGGGACTAACAAGGTTCTGGGCGGTGTGGATTTTCATCTGCGAAGCGGAGAAATTCATGCCCTCATGGGAGAAAACGGGGCCGGCAAATCTACGCTGATGAATATTTTGACAGGCATTCACAAGGCTGATGCGGGCAAGATTCTTGTAGACGAGAAGGAAATCACCTTTCGCAATAACAAGGATGCGGAGGAGCACGGGATTGTATTCATTCATCAGGAATTAAATATCTGGCCCAACATGACAATTCTTGAAAATTTATTTCCTCTAAATCAGCCAAAAACAAAGCTGGGCTTTATTGATTTTAAGGAAATGCGCCGCCGGGCAGAGGAAAAATGTGAAGAAATCGGCATCGTTCTCCCGCTGGACCGGATCGCAGGGGAATGCTCTGTGGGACAGCAGCAGATGACTGAGATCACTCGCTGCCTTATGCTGGACGCACAGGTGGTCATCATGGACGAGCCTACCGCCGCATTGACCGAGCGGGAGACAAACGGCCTCTTTGAAGTCATGAGCAAGCTGAAGGCAAAAGGGGTATCCATCATTTACATTTCCCATCGCATGGAAGAGGTTTTTGATAATTGCGACACCATTACGGTGATGCGGGACGGCCAAACCATCAGCAGCCGCCCTACCGAGGAAACCACCATGGACCAGATCGTAGGGGATATGGTGGGCCGGGTCATGTCCGAATACTATCCGGCAAGGACCATCGTCCCGGGGGAGGAAATATTCCGAGTGGAAAATTTCAGCGAGCCTGGTGTATTTGAGGATATATCCTTCAGCGTGCGAAAGGGAGAAATCTTCGGCGTTGCGGGACTTATGGGAGCCGGACGGACAGAAATTATGCGGTCCCTTTTCGGAGTGGATCCTCATAGATCCGGGAAGCTTTTCCTTGACGACAAAGAGGTGACTATCAAAAAACCGCTGGACGCTATTCGTTTGGGCTTTGGCTTTATTACAGAAAACAGGAAGTCCGAGGGACTGGTGCTTGATTTTTCTATTGCCCGGAATATTTCCCTTCCCAGCGAAGGAAAACTGGCGAAGCGTGGTATCATTAATGAAAAAAAGGAGTATGAATTTTCTGCGGGGCTCTCAAAAAAGCTGGGTGTCAAGGCACAGGATATTGGGCTGGCTGCCGGCACCCTGTCCGGGGGCAATCAGCAGAAGGTAGTCATCGCCAAGTGGGTGGGCATGCTGCCCCGGCTTCTCATTCTTGACGAGCCGACCCGGGGTATAGATATCGGCGCGAAAAAGGACATCTATGATTTGATGAATGAACTGACTGCCGAGGGGGTGTCCATCATCATGATATCCTCGGAACTGCCCGAGGTGATTGGCATGAGTGACCGGATCATGGTCATTCACGAGGGGAAAAATGCCGGCATTATCGAGCATAAGGATGCAACACAGACGCGTATTATGACTCTTGCAACCGGAGGAGAGTAACGATCATGAATTCAGCTAAGGTTAAAAACGCGATTATAGATATGGGGCCGCTCATCGGGCTGATCCTGCTCTTTGTAGTCATCTCCTTTTTAAATGACAGTTTCATCGATCCGTCGAATCTGAAAAATCTGGCGCGGCAGATTTCCATCAACGCGCTGATTGCCTTTGGTATGACCTTCGTTATTCTTACCGGAGGCATTGATTTATCCGTAGGCAGCATTCTGGCACTGTCCTCGGCACTCATGGCGAGTATGATCGCTAAGGGGACCAACCCGGAGATGGCCATTGTATTTTCTGCATGCATCGGGATACTGCTGGGCGCTATCAACGGAATCATTGTTTCCTATGGGAAGGTAGCACCCTTCATTGCCACGCTAGCAACCATGACGATTTACAGAGGCTTCACCCTTGTATTTACCAATGGGAACCCCATATCCGGACTGACTGACGATCCTGCGTTCACCGCCTTTGGACAGGGCTTCATTTTGGACATTCCTGTTCCGGCCGTGGTTATGCTCATTGCTTTCTTTATTCTGTACTTCATCCTGAAAAAAACACCTCTTGGCAGACAGACCTACGCTGTGGGAGGCAACGAAAAGGTGTCCTACATATCGGGCATTAAGATTGACAGAGTAAAAATTTTTGCGTATGCTTTGACAGGATGCTTGTGCGCCGTTGCCGGGGCGATCCTGACAGCCCGTTTAAACTCTGCCCAGCCAACCGCTGGCATGGGGTATGAATTGGATGCTATCGCAGCGGTCGTTCTTGGGGGCACCTCTCTTTCCGGCGGAAAGGGACGCATTTCCGGCACGCTTATTGGTGCCCTGATTATCGGGACGCTGAATAATGGCTTAAATATTCTTAATGTTTCCAGTTTCTATCAGCAGGTAGTCAAGGGCATCGTCATACTGCTTGCGGTACTCATGGATCGAAAGAAGAGCTAAGGAGGAAAAACAATTGATCAAGAAAATGGTATTGGCGGCAATGATTGGGGCGGCTGTGATTGGCATGGCAGGCTGCGGCGGATCATCGGACAAGAAGGCAGACAGCGCTGCCGGCGGCGACAAGAAGATAACCATTGGCTTCTCTGTTTCTACCCAGAATAATCCGTTCTTCGTGACAATGGCCGAAGCAGTGAAGGCAGAAGCCTCCAAGGCTGGCGTGAACGTAAAAATCGTTGATGCGCAGAACGATCCCGCAAAGCAGGCGAATGATGTAGCCGATCTTCTTCAGGGCAAGGTGAATGTCCTTATCGTCAATCCGGTAGACTCCGCAGCGATTTCCAACTCTGTCATTGCGGCAAATAAAGCAAAAATTCCGGTTATCACCATCGACCGGTCCTCTGATAAAGGGGATGTAGCCGCCCATATCGCTTCCAATAATATTAAAGGCGGTGAAATGGCAGCCCAGTACATCGTATCTAAGCTGGGCGCACAGACACCGGTTGCCGAGCTGGAAGGCATTCCCGGCGCGTCCGCAACGAGAGAGCGGGGCGAAGGCTTCCACAACATAGCCGACAAAGAACTCAAGGTACTGGCTAAACAGAATGCTGACTTTGACAGATCCAAGGGACTGACAGTGGCTGAAAACATGCTGCAGGCCAACCCGGACATCAAAGCTATTTTCGCGCAGAACGATGAAATGGCACTGGGCGCCGCAGGCGCAGCCAAATCGGCCAACAAGCAGATCCTCATCATCGGCTTTGACGGCACCGCAGACGGTATGAAGGCCATCGAGGACGGCAGCCTGGCAGCCACCATTGCCCAGCAGCCGGATAAGATGGGCGAGATCGGTGTAGACGTGGCGCTCAAGCTTGCCAAGGGAGAAAACATAGAGAAAAATATTTCTGTCGACCTGAAGCTGGTAGAAAAGAAATAAAACGACTTAAAAAAAGGAGCAATTGCCTTAAGTAAGCAATCGCTCCTTTTTTGTTGTATCACTTTCTTTATGATATCGCTGCCTCGTTTTTCGCGTCGCGAGGATTTTAGAAAAGGGCTTTGCTGCAGAAGTGGGTCGTTTTTTTGTTTTCAGCATGGGTAGTATGAAGCGCATGGCAAAAGGCACCATGCTTTTTTGCGTGCGACTTGCTTTTCCTTTTTATAGTCGACGCGGGAGAGGTTTATGGCCTCGCTTTTTTATGGCAGAGGGAGGCTGATTAGTTTTCATGGCGGGCACGGCTGTGTTGGGATCCACGGGTTCGGGCGTTTCTTATTGTGCTATAATTGAGATACCAATAAAAGAGCAGGGAGGCGTTTATGGCACCGATTGAAATGATTGCGATTGATCTGGATGACACGCTGCTTCGGGATGATATTTCCGTGTCTGATTACACGAAGCGGGTCCTTCAGGCGGCGATGGATAAGGGAATAAAAATTGTCATTGCCACGGGGCGGATGTTTCAGTCGGCCCGCCACTGGGGAGAGGCGCTCGGGCTTTCTGATGTGCCTGTGATCTGCTACACCGGGGCCATGACAGGGCTGTGCGGGAGTGGAAAAATCATGTCCGATGTGCGCATTCCCCTTCCTCTGGCGAAGAATATTTTGCAGACCATCCGGGAGCATGGGTGGTACGGGCAGGCATACATAGATGACGAGCTCTATGTGCCTTTTCGTGACGAGCGGACCGATGCGTACGAGAAGCAGTGCGGCGTGAAGGCTCATGTGTCAGGAGACGGATTCTGGACTCTTGAGGCGGCACCGACGAAGCTTCTGGTGTGTGAATATCCGCCGGTTATGAATGAAGTAGCGGCGGTGCTTCGGAAAGCATATGGATCCCTAGTCAATCAGGTCATGTCCGAGCCGTATTTTTTTGAGATGAACCACATCGGCTGCTCTAAGGGGAAGGCCATAAAAAAACTGGCAGCCATGTGGAGGATCCCGACGGATCACATCATGACCTTTGGCAACGGAAACAATGATATTTCTATGTTCAGGCTGACCCCTTGGTCCTACGCGGTAGCCAATGCGACTGACGAGGCAAAGCGGGAGGCCCGGTATGAGACAGGATCAAACAATGAGGATGGCGTGGCATCTTGCATCGCCAAGGTAGTATTGGGGGAATAACAGGTGGAACGATTCCGATTTGTCATTATTACCGGCATGAGCGGCGCGGGGAAAACAAATTTCATGCAGAAATTGGAGGACATGGGGTATTTCTGCGTGGACAATCTTCCCCCGGTGCTGATTGCCCGGTTCGCGGAGCTTTGTTGGAAAAGCACGTCCAATATGCGGTATGTGGCAGTGGTCACAGATATTCGGGGCGGATCGTTTTTTGATGCTCTCCCGCAGGCGCTGAGGGAACTGAAGCGGCGCGGAATTCCGCACGAGCTTGTGTTCTTAGAGGCCTCTGATGAGGTGCTGGTGCGGCGCTACATGGAGACTCGCAGGCAGCACCCGCTGGCAAAAAATCTTCGCATTCAGGAGGGTATCACCCAGGAACGGAATATTCTGGCAGGCATCAGGACGCAGGCGGACGTGGTCATTGACACGACGGCCATGAATATTGGAGATCTGGCAAAATATTTGGACAGCCAGTTTGGTATCACCAGCGGGAAGCGGGATATGCAGATAACCGTATTTTCCTTTGGCTTCAAATACGGTATTCCCATCGATGCGGATATGGTCATTGATGTGCGGTTCCTGCCAAACCCGTTCTATGTGGAGAAATATAAGCACTGGACAGGCCGGGTACCCGAGGTGGCGGCCTATATAGAAAACTCGCCGGTGACGACGCAATTTATTAAGAAGCTCTTTGATTTCATGGATTTCCTGGTGGCTCAGTTCAAGACTTCCGGGAAAACCCAGTTCACTGTGGCCATAGGCTGCACTGGCGGCATGCACCGGTCTGTGTTTATCACGGAAAAACTGGGCGCCCATTTCCGAGAGCTTGAGGATCATGTCAATGTGGAGCATCGGGATCTGCACCGCAATCAGGTGGAGCACGACGTGACCGACAATCAGGGGGAGTGACCGATGAAATTATTTCTGCGGTGGCTTTACCCGGGGCTCAAGATCAAGCGTTGGATGCTTCTGTTTTCGGCGGGGCTGATTCTTCTTGTCTGCGGCGCCACGATGATATGGAATTATCAGATTTTTGGTGCGCTGGAGGAGGAGATACTGCGGCTGGCCTACCAGGCGACAGGCAGCTACAGCTACACCTTCCTTGCGGTAGTCGGAACAATGCTGATTCTGCTTGGGGTGTACATGATGGCTGTTTCTGTGCGCCGTCTGGCAAAGCGATTTATAGGCATTGTGGCACCCGAGGAAACAGAGGTGTCTAAGCAGCTGCTGGCGAAGGTCGAGCTGGCTCGGGGGCCACATATGGTAGCTATTGGCGGAGGGCATGGTCTTTCCATGCTGCTCCGGGGACTGAAAAAACGAACGTCCAATTTAACAGCGATCGTTACGGTGGCTGATGATGGAGGATCATCGGGGCGTCTCCGGGAGGAAATGGATATTATCGCGCCGGGGGATCTCAGAAATTGCCTAGTGGCGCTGGCCGATAAGGATACGCTCTTAGAGCAGCTTTTCCAATACCGTTTCGGCGGGAATGGGGAGCTGTCCGGCCACAGTCTGGGCAATCTGTTTCTGGCTGCGCTGATGAAGGAATTTGGAAATCCTCAGAATGCGCTGGAGGCAGCCAGTAAAATTTTAAATATCCGGGGGCAGGTCGTGCCTTCCACGTCGGAAAAAATCAAGCTTTCTGCCCGCATGTCTGACGGCCATATGGTGAAGGGAGAGTCGGAAATTTCTCAGTATCCCGGCAGGATTAGCCGGCTTTCGACAATTCCTAAAAATCCTATCGCCGTAGGGGACGCGCTGGAGGCAATCCGCCATGCGGATCTGATCACGTTGGGCCCGGGCAGTCTGTATACCAGTGTGCTGCCCAACCTTTTGGTACCTGAAATTCTTGAGGCTATCCGCGAAAGCGGCGCGCCCTGCCTGTATATTTGCAATGTCATGACCCAGCCCGGCGAGACTGACGGGTATGCGGTGTCGGATCATTTGAAGGCTCTCATTGATCATATCGGCGGCGGGGCCATTGATTTTGTGCTGGCCAATACAGGGAAACCATCGCAGGAGGCGCTACAGAAATACGAAAAGGTAAAATCCAAGCCTGTCCCGATAGATGCGGATAAGATTAAGTCCCTGGGAGTGACTCTCATCGAGGCGGATCTGCTCGGCGTGGAGCGGAAGCCGGTTCATGATGCCCGGGCTTTGTCAGATGAGCTGGTGCGGATTTATAATCTGCTCCGGGCCAACATTGCGCCGGAGGCACTCAATGATTTTCTGAAGGGGAGCCACTGATGTCGTTTACGGAGCAGGTGAAAAATGAGCTGGCCCGGCTGGAACGGCAGGAAAAGGGCGAGCGCTTGGCAGAAATTCTTGCGTTGATGCGAATGAGCGCCTCCATCGTGAGCGGAAGCCGCAATGCGTGGGGCCTTGAATTTTCTACGGGCCACGGCGCGGTAGCAAGGCGGGTGTTGGTCTCGCTGAAGCGGGATTTTGGATTTACTCCGGCAACGATGGTCCGGCAGGGACGGAAGCTGCGCAAGAAAAATGTGTATACCCTGATGGTGGGGCCTTCGCCGGAGGGACTCGCGTTTATGAAGCATATGGGATTGTCACCGCTTTTGCCGGCAAGAGACAGCGAAAGGCTGGAGGGCGAGGAGGAGAGGCGGGCATACCTCGCCGGGGCTTTTCTCGGCGGTGGATCCGTCAGCCGGCCTCAGAGTGATTATCATTTGGAAATGGTTACCCAGTCCCAGTCCTTTGCGGGAGAAATTGTAAAGGTTATGCAATTCTTCGGGCTCAAAGGGAAAATGACAGATCGGAAAAACGATTATATTGTTTATCTGAAGGATGGCGACCAGGTGGGAGGTTTCCTTCAGATTACCGGTGCCGCGCAAAGCTATCTGGAATTTGAAAGCGTGCGGGTCATGAAGGATATGCGGAACCGGGTCAACCGGCAAGTCAACTGCGAAACGGCCAATCTGGCAAAAACGGTGGATGCCGCAGTGCGCCATACCTACAAGGTGAGGCGGCTTCTGCAGTATCGGACGCTGAATTCGCTTCCCGACAGGATACGGGAAACCTGCGAGGCCAGACTCCGATACCCCAATGCTTCCATGGCGGAGCTGGCGGCGGTGCTAGGGATTTCTAAGTCCGGGCTGGCTCACCGGTTCAAGCGCATTTCCGATCTGGTGAGCCGAATTTCAGGCGATACGAGAGAGGACACAAGATGAAGTGGAAGGTCATGGTGACCGGCGTGCTGGCTGCGGCAGGATTTGCCTGTGAGGCTATGGGCGCTGGAGCAGTATCACCGGACATGTATTTTCATGAACTGCCCTTGACGCAGGTACAAACAGAGGGTACTCTGATTTTTTCTGACTCTCCTGAGTATGTGTCGGTTCCGGGGATCCTGGCAGAGGGCACTGTGCAAAAGGGGAAAGGGCGGATCTATTACTACCATGTCAATGAGATTGGGAAAAAAGCAAGGCTCGTGGTGTATGGGACAAGCGATAAAGCTGCCAAGGTGACCTTAAGAGGATTTATGCGGGGAAAGCCGAGCAGAGACTATATTTCCACCGGTGCCAGCCTGTCCTTTCAGGAGGCCACGGTAAAAGCAGGGACGCCGCTGTCTATTTCAATTTCTGAGGGCAAAAAAATCATCCTTGCGGAAGACGATGAAACAGGGATTGACACGGATGATCTGGTATCAGGCTATGTGGATGTAGAAACGACGAGCCCTGTCCGTTTTGGCGTTGCCATGCTGCCCTATACAGGAGAAAAAGAATTAATTAAGGCGCTTGAAAGGGCAGAGCCTCTTCCGCCGGATTCTGCTGCCTTGCGGGGCACCTTTCCTATGGAGGCTTGGTATGAGGCAGGACACTTTGATGCAAGCCTTGGACCTGCAGAAATCAAGATCGGTGACGGCGTAAGGAATCCATTTTTTACAGGGCGGGATGAAATGAATTTCATTACCCGGGAGAACACAGGCAATTATGGCATTACCTACCATATCACCGTGCCCAGTCGGGGCAAGGGAACCTATCGGTTGTATATCAATCCGCAGGGCGGGAATTTTCCGGCCACCCTTCGGATCGGTCAGCATGAAAGGTTAAAAAATATATATCGCACCGATCGGGGAAAGCGGGGCAAGCATTTCGGCTATAGAACCGATCAGGACGTGATGGATCTTGGCACATGGGAGACAGGAAGAGATTTGTTTATCCGCCTTGTGATTCCGGGCGCGGCCTATCTTCCGGTGCGGTTTCTTTTTGTTCCAGTCGTATCAGCGTGACAGGCGGAGGATCTATGAAATTTATACAGTTTTGCATCGGCGATATTGTGCAGATGAAGAAAAAACATCCCTGCGGCTCCTTTGAATGGGAGGTGCTTCAGCTGGGAAGTGATATGCGGGTGCGCTGCAAGGGCTGCGGTCACATAGCGCTTATTGCGCGGCCGAAATTTTTAAAAAACGCCAAGAAGGTATTGAATCGGGATGTGACAGAGGATATTCCGCTGGCGGCACGGAAGGATGCAGAGGAGTAATTTTTCGGTGGACAAGGAGATGCGTAGATGGTATACTACTTCTGCGTGAGTTATGAAAATGCCAATCCGGCGCTTGACAAGGCAGGGGCTCCTCTGTATAATGATTCTTGTGACTAATGCGCTGGCGTAGCTCAGTTGGTAGAGCAGCTGATTTGTAATCAGCAGGTCGTAGGTTCAAGTCCTATTGCCAGCTCCA
The DNA here is from genome assembly GCA_034180505.1 of Dialister sp. Lineage (GTDB taxonomy): Bacteria > Bacillota > Negativicutes > Veillonellales > Dialisteraceae > Dialister. Next base: position 619 of record JAXFOE010000001.1, on the reverse strand, counting down.
GAAGGGCGGATTCCCGAGTGGTTAAAGGGAGCAGACTGTAAATCTGCCGGCTTTGCCTTCATAGGTTCGAATCCTATTCCGCCCACCAAATAGCGCGGGGTGGAGCAGTTGGTAGCTCGTCGGGCTCATAACCCGAAGGTCGCAGGTTCAAGTCCTGCCCCCGCAACCATGTATATTATCTCTTTATATAGATGCTGATATAGCTCAGTTGGTAGAGCGTATCCTTGGTAAGGATAAGGTCACCAGTTCAATCCTGGTTATCAGCTCCATGGCGGCTTAGCTCAGTTGGCTAGAGCAAGCGGTTCATACCCGCTGTGTCCGGAGTTCAAATCTCTGAGCCGCCACCAAAGCCAAAAATAAAAGATTCCGTAAGGGATCTTTTATTTTTGGCTTTCCTGCAGGGAGCCGTGCAGGCTTGTAATTCCTTGTATCTGGCGGCGTGACAATGTATAATAAGAAAAGCGCAAATTCTTTTTTATCATAAGGAGAGCAGAAATGGCAAAAGCACATTATGAAAGAACTAAACCGCATGTCAATATCGGCACCATCGGCCACGTAGACCATGGCAAGACCACCCTGACCGCGGCTATCACCAAGGTACTGTCCGAAGAAGGGCACG
>JAXFOE010000008.1:0-3615 GCA_034180505.1 Dialister sp. | reverse complement strand
GTTGCCGGCGAATACCGGCACGGGGGTTCGAATCCCCCTCTCTCCGCCACGAAACGTCGAGCCCACCTAATTAAACGGGCTTTTTTGTTTTGCAAAAATCTGCCCTGTTTCCTTTCAAAAAAGCACCGTCTGACCCCACTTCATTTCACAAACAACTCATGTCTGCAAAAATTGTCCCCGCTTCCTTTGAAACAATACTCTATCACTCTGCAAGCAAAGCAGGCCATTAAAAAATGCCGGACCATGCCGACGAGGTTGATTGTCCGTAAAAAAGTGTATTGAATAAAAATAAGGCGCTCTCCCATTGCAGAAGCATGGCAAGAAAAAACAGAACTCTGAATTTCTCAAAGTCCTGTTCTCCTTCGTCATTCACAGGGTCATAGCGACTCTGGGAACGATGTTTTCTGGTGACCCAGGGGGGATTCGAACCCACGACCTACCGCTTAGAAGGCGGTTGCTCTATCCAGCTGAGCTACTGAGCCATATAAAATTGGTCGGGGCGGCCGGGCTCGAACTGGCGACCCCCTGCTCCCAAAGCAGGTGCGCTACCAACTGCGCTACGCCCCGTGATACCCAGACAGTATACCATCTCCTTCGGTGATTCGTCAATTCAATAAAGCTGTGGACTTTTGTGACGAGCACCGCTTTTTATTGTTCCTATTTTTTGCGGCAAGCATATAAAAGCCCCACGAGGGGTAATTGATACCGCTGGGGGCTTTTCCATAACCAAATTTATTTCTGGCTCTTCTTTGCGTTGGCACTCTTGTATCTTGCTTGACGAGAGAGAACCATTTTTCTCATGCGGAGACTGGTGGGGGTGACCTCGACCAGTTCATCGTCATTGATCCATTCCAGCGCGGACTCCAGTGTAAATTGGCGGCATGGCGGCAGCTTGATAGCCTCGTCCGAGCCGGAGGCTCGGGTATTGGTGAGATGCTTTTTCTTGCACGGATTGACGTCCATATCCTGATCCCGGCTGTTTTCGCCGACGACCATGCCTTCATAGACCTCGACTCCCGGCTCAAGGAAAAGCTCTCCCCGATCCAGTACGGAATTGAGTCCGTAGGCGGTGGTCACGCCTGCTTCAAAGGCCACGAGGGAGCCCCGGGTGCGTCCCGGAATGTCTCCCTTGTACGGCGCGTATCCTTGGAATACATGGTACATGATGCCGGTCCCGCGGGTGGTGGTCAGCAGATCGTTCCTAAAGCCGATGAGGCCCCGGGCGGGGATGGAAAATTCCATTCTCATATAGCCTGCCAGCTCTTCCATGGAAATCATTTCAGCCCGACGGGGTCCAAGGCCTTCCATGACAGCGCCCATAAATTCCTGAGGTACTTCAATGGTGAGTCGTTCTAAGGGCTCGCATTTCTTTCCATTGATTTCCTTGTAAATAACCTGCGGCTTGGAAACCTCCAGCTCAAAGCCTTCCCGACGCATTGTTTCGATGAGAACTGACAGATGCAGCTCGCCTCGGCCGGATACCTGGAAAGCGTCGCTGGTCTCAGTATCGTTGATGCGGAGGGCCACATTGGTTTCGATTTCCTTATACAGGCGGGCACGGATGTGGCGGGATGTCACATAGTCTCCTTCACGGCCTGCAAAGGGGCTCTTATTGACATGAAATACCATGGACAGTGTCGGTTCATCGATGTGAATGGACGGCAGCGCCTCCGGATTGGCTGCATCTGCCACGGTTTCCCCGATATTGATGTCCTTGAAGCCTGCCATAGCGATAATATCTCCAGCCTTGACCTCCTGCGCCGGCACGCGTTTCATGCCCTGCCAGTTGAAAAGGGCGCCAATGTGATCGCTTCTGATTTTATCTCCATCGGTGATGGCTACCGGCATGCCCTGCTTCGCAGTGCCCCGAGTCACCCGGCCGATAGCGACCTTGCCGAGATATTCATCAGCCTCCAGGGTGGTCACCATGACCTGGAGTCCTCCTTCGGGATCACCTTCCGGCGCCGGGCAATACTGCAAAATGGTTTCAAAAAGAGGCGTCAGGTCCTTGCCTTCATCGTTCATGTGATATTTGGCGATGCCGCTTCTGGCAGAAGCGTAAATCAGTGGGAAATCCAACTGCTCGTCAGTAGCGTCCAGTTCCATAAACAGGTCGAGAATTTCGCCTTCCACATCGGTGACGCGCTGATCCGGTCGGTCGATTTTATTGATGACTACCACTGGCTTTAAATGATGCTCTAGGGCTTTTCTCAGCACGTACTTCGTCTGAGGCATGGGCCCCTCGTGAGAGTCTACCAGAAGAAGAACGCCATCAACCATGTTCAGTATCCGTTCCACTTCGCCGCCAAAGTCCGCATGCCCCGGAGTGTCAACGATATTAATTTTGACTCCCTCGTGCATGACAGATGTATTTTTTGCCAGAATGGTAATGCCCCGTTCCCGTTCAAGCGGATTGGAGTCCATCACCCGTTCGGCCACCTTCTGATTATCTCTGAAAATATGGCTCTGCTTCAGCATGGCGTCCACCAGCGTCGTTTTGCCATGATCGACGTGAGCGATAATCGCTATATTCCGAATATCTTCTCTTTTCATTCGTTCTTGATGCTCCCTTGGGTAAATGTAAAATAACGTGCTTATCATAATACTATGGATACCGCTATTATACCAAAACACGATAATCCCGAGATAGCCCGACATTACCGATTTTTTGATAAAATGACGATTTTTCAAATAAGACAAAATAGGACAAAAACCGGTAGAATTTTTGCCGTTTTTTTGCCGTCTACCGGCTCTATTTTTCTTTCTCCTCTCCGTATAGCCGCTCCATACCCTGCCGGGTAATAAGCCAAGTTCGCCCTGACTTCTTAAACTCTCCTTTTTTGAATCCGTTTTTTACTCGTCCCTGGCAGTTCTGCTTCAGTGAGTTAGGCGTAACTCCCCAGCGCTGCCCCGCTTCAAGCGTGGTCATTACATCGTCTAAGGTCATTTATTTCACCCATTCCGCTACATTTAATATTGCGGCAAGAGTTACAAGCACAGTGCATATAGTGCTGTAGTTACTTGCCCACCATGCTATTCCGGCGCAAATCAGAAATACCGCTAATAACCATTTCGCTTTCATATTTTCTATGTGGTATGATGTAAGGAGAGGAGATTATGGGGATTTCTCCCCACCTCCCCTTTAGTGCTAGCGGTTTAGCTGTTTTAGCTTTATCATTATTGATAGGGTTTTATCTATCCCGGTTAGTATTCCGACTACTGACCCGATAATTAAGGCTACCAGCTGAACCGCTTCTTTTATATCATCCACATTTTCTCACCTCCTTATGTTTATAATATACCATATTACGGGTATATTGTCAAGTGAATTATTCTGATTTTTCAAGAAAATCTCTCTTTTTTTGCAATCAAAAAAGGGCATAATCACATTCTTGTGACTATGCCTCTTTTTCATTTGCTAAGCAAACCCACCAGCAAGCCGCCGGAAATAATCACCCATAGGTTGCGTTGGCGGGTTTTAACTTTGATTTTGTGTTCTGCCTCTTTCTCGTACGCGTTGTAGGATATTCCGGCACTCTCCAATGATTTCTGCGTCTGTTTGTTCAATTCCTCGGATAACCTGATCTCTGCTTGCGCTCTCTGTAATTCTTCCTG
>JAXFOE010000011.1:0-98337 GCA_034180505.1 Dialister sp. | reverse complement strand
CAGAACCACCGACGTAACCGGCGACATCAACCTGCCGGAAGGCACCGAGATGTGCATGCCCGGGGACAACGTAGAGATGACAGTCAAACTGATCACCCCGATCGCTATGGAAGAAGGGCAGCGGTTCGCTATCCGTGAAGGCGGCCATACTGTAGGCGCCGGCGTTGTAGCAAAGATTACAAAATAATCGGCTGAATACAATAAAAAATCTCGCATTATTCTGCGGGATTTTTTTTATTGGCCTATTGGCGCCGGGAATCATCAGACTGAAAAATTTGAAAGCCGATGGATTTATGAGATAATGAAAGAAATGCAAGTGACCGAGGAGGACAATGGATGGGCGGAAGCGGCATGATGAGTACGGTCATATACTTTATTAAGCGGCTGATACGTCGATATATGGATGACGACGTAGGAGCGATGGCGGCGGAATCAACCTATTATTTTATTCTTGGGCTGATCCCGTTTATGATCTTTCTGGTGAACGTGGTTTTATTTTTTGCGGCGCCCCAGATGGATCTGGTCTTTGAGCTCCTGTCATACCTGCCCGAGTCCATGGAGCATATCCTTCGAAACTATGTGGCTCGTATCATAAGCGGCCGCAGCACGATTTGGATGATCGGCGGTTTGGCAGGGGCGCTGTGGTCATCCTCACAGGGAGTGAATGCGCTGATCCGGGCCACGGATAAAGCCTTCTTCAATAACCGGGATTGTCAGTCCTGGCTCAAAATCAATGCAAAGTCCCTTATATTTACCCTGCTGATCACCTTTGCAATGCTGCTGTCCCTTATCATTATTGTTTTTGCCAATGCTATCGTGTATGCAGTGGCCGATTTTTTCCAGCTGTCCGAATTATTTATGAAGCTGTGGAAAATATCCCGCTTTACGATCCCCTTTGTCACGCTGACGCTTGTAATGGCGCTGTTTTATCAGCTGGCGCCCAAAGCGCCGGTATCCCGATGGAAGCGAGTGGTAGCGGCATCCTTCATCGTGACACTCCTCTTTCTTCTGTCCACCTACGGGTACGGCTACTACGTGCTGCATATTTCAAACATGGGCGTCACCTACGGCTCCTTGGTGGGCCTCATCGTCCTCTTCATCTGGTTGCGGTTCGCGGCGCTCTTTATCATCATGGGCGGCGAGATGGTCATGGCCTGGGACGACACAGTCCAAATGCTGGCCCTGCCGCCTAAGAAGTAATACATACAAAAAAGACTCTGTTCCTTTGCGGGACAGGGGCTTTTTTATTGGGGAAAACTTATTTCTGCTCTACCAGAGATACGTTGGGCGAGGCGGAGGTTTCTTCGTCTTTACCTGCGCACCAGGAGGCGTAGAGGGAACCGGTCACGTTGTGCCATACGGAGAAGATAGCACCCGCGATGCCGCCAGCCGGGGTGAAATACATTAGGGCCAGCGTGGACGCAAGGCCGGAGTTCTGCATGCCTACCTCGATAGTCATGGCACGCTCCTGCCGGGTCTGCAGGCCGAAGCGGCGGGCGAAGAAATTGCCAAGGCCCATACCGATGAGATTGTGGAGAACAACTACCGCCAGTATGGTGAGGCCGTTATCCAGAATCACCCGTCCCGACAGGGAGACTACGCAGCCTACGGTGATGATGACTACCAGCGCGGAAAGCATAGGTGTCACCGCGTTGATTTTTTTCACCTGCCTTGGGAACAAATAGTTTAGGGCGACGCCGGCCAGAAGCGGGAGGAGAACCATTTGCATGATGGAGATCATCATGTCAGTGAGGCTGATATCGACCCAGGCTCCCGCGATGAGCCACACCAGAAGGGGCGTTACAAAGGGGGCCAGTATGGTATTGACCATGGTCATACTCACTGACAGGGCCACATCTGCGTTGGCAATGTAGGAAATCACGTTGGATGCGGTGCCGCCCGGGCAGCAGCCTACCAGAACGACGCCGATGGCAATTTCCGGCGGAAGAGCAAAAAGCGTGATCAGCCCGTAAGCGGAAAGGGGCATGATAACGAATTGAAGCACTGTGCCGATAGCAATGTTTTTCGGTTGGCGGGCTACGTTTTTGAAATCTGCCGGGGTCAGGCTCATGCCCATGCCGAACATGATGATTCCCAACAGCATGGGAATGTGCGGGGCAAGGGGCTTCATGAGCTCCGGCATGAATATGCCGAGGATCCCGATGAGGATCACGCCGACAGTCATGTATTTCGTACAGAAACGGACTATTTTCGTAAGCATAGGTACCTCCTTTTAATAGATCTCAGCCGATTTCCCGTTCTTTTTCCCGGCCCCGCAGATTGACTGGGCGGTTGTGCTCGTCCACCATGACGACCTTCGGTTCGAAATGGCGGGCTTCGTCCTCATTCATCGCAGCGTAGGCAATGATGATGACGGTGTCGCCGATCTGGGTCTGCCGGGCGGCAGCGCCGTTTAAGCAGATGACACCGCTTCCTCGTTTTCCCGGAATGGTATAGGTTTCAAGCCTTGCGCCGTTGTTGTTGTTCACGATTTGCACCCGTTCCCCGGGAAGAATGCCGGCCATATCCATCAGATCCTGATCAATGGTGATGCTTCCCATGTAGTTCAGGTTCGCTTCGGTTACGGTAGCTCTATGAATTTTTCCATGAAACATCGTATACAGCATGTTAGGCCTCCAAAATGATATTGTCAATGAGCCGGGTTTTCCCGAAATACACTGCCACGGCTAAAAGGGCGCGGCCGGTGATGGGACTGTCTGCCGGCGAGAGGCCGGGCAGGCTGTGAATTTCTACGTAATCAATGACAGCCAGCGGTTCTGTTTCGATTTCCTCTTTTGTTTTTTGCACTAGCAGAGCCGGATTGGTTTTTCCGCCTGTGAATCGTTCCTTGGCGTGAGCAAGGGCGCGGGATAAAACGAGGGCCGCCTTTCGTTCCTCCGGGGACAGGTAAACGTTGCGGGAGCTTTTTGCCAGTCCGTCCGCTTCACGGACGATGGGCATGATCCGAAGCTCTACCGGGAAGAAAAGATCCTCTACCATACGCCGGAGAACCTCGCTCTGCTGAGCGTCCTTCAGGCCAAAATAGGCCCGGTCCGGCTGGGCAAGATGGAACAGCTTGGTGACTACCGTGGCAACGCCGCGGAAATGAATGGGTCTGCTTCTGCCGCAGAGCACCTTTGTCACGTCGCCCATGACTTCAACCCAGGTCATATCCTTATGAGGGTACATCTCCTTCGGGGCCGGGTGAAAAATAGCAGTAGCGCCGCAGTTTTCCGCCAGCTTTTTATCAGCCTCCCAGGTTCTGGGATATGCGCTGAAGTCTTCGTTGGGCGCAAATTGGGTGGGATTGACAAATACGGACACAATGACAGAATCGTTTTCTTGGGCGGCCGCTTTGATAAGTGACGCGTGCCCCTCGTGAAGAGCACCCATAGTCGGAACAAGCCCGATGGACCTTCCCTTTGCCTTGCATTGGGTCGTATAGGAACGAATTTCTGAAATGGTACGGCATACGATCATAAACATTCCTCCTTTTGCGGGTGTAACACCGGCAGGCAGCGAAAAAGGCATCCCTTTCGGAATGCCTCAGCGCCATCACCGGCGGGTCATAAAAAAACACCACGCCAAAACGGGTGATGGGTATGTACTCACTGCATTCGTCTCGGTCATTACAATCCAAGCGATATAAAATTTGCCGCAGGGCGAGCCTGTTTCCCGCTCCCAGTGCCAATACAGATCATGTGATACTATTTGGCGGATCGGGGGTCAGATACTCACATATCCTGCCTGCCGTTACCATACAGGACAGGGGATAGTTTGTCAAGGCATTTCTTAAATCAATCATAAGGCGGATTTTTTATGTCCGCAGAATTTTTTTATCTTCCGTTCCCACTGGCGAAGGGCAATGAAAAGAAGATGGATAGAGCTTACTTTCAGTTTGTATTCCCACATGGGCTGCCTAGCAGGAATGGGAACCCGGGGCAGCGCAAGGCGGTCCTCAGTCCACAGAGGGAGATTGTAAAAAATTCCAAGGCCCAGCCTGTAGCCGGCGCGCTTTGCCGCCGCTGTCACTCGGCGGTCAAGGTCGCCGTAGGGATAGCAGATGCATGTCTTCGGTGATCCAGTGAGAGCTTCCATCGCAAGGCGGCTGCCCTCCAGCTCCTCCATGAGCCGCTGGTCATTGCATTTCGTGAGGAAGGGGTGATCCATGGTGTGAGGCCCGGCGTAATTGCCTGCCTTCTCCCAGAGGAGAAGCTCGCTTGCGGTCATGGTGGTGGTGCGCTCTTTTCCAAAATGCTCCCAAGTGTTATCCGTGCCTTGCCAGTTGCAGATTGAAAATACATTGCCCACATGACCGTATTCCTTCAAAACAGGGAGCGCCGTGGTATACGTATCGGTGTAGGCATCGTCAAAGGTGAGGATGAGGGGCTTTTTAGGAAGCGGTGTATGGTGCAGATAATAATCCTCCAGCACATCCATGGTGATGGTGTGGAAGCCCTTTCGCTTCAAATAGGCCATCTGTGCAGTGAATTTTTCCAAGGGCAGCGCGTTTCTGTCACCGGGAATGGTAGCAATGCGGTGATACATAAGGATCGGCACCCGGCGGCGCACATGGAGGTACGCATAGAGGAGAAGCAGCAAAAATAGAATCAGTATATACATAGAAAGCTCCTTATAGTCTTGATACCTTCACTATACCACAGCCAAAGAAGGAGAGAGAAACCAAAAAGCCTGCTGTGCGGAAGGCAGAGCGGGCTATACGTGACACAGGGGAGCAGGGCATAAGAAAAGCCGCGCATTGCACGGCTTTTCTGTTATAGCTTTGATTTTGGGCTCATGGAGGTGAACCCGGGGTCCCAGTAAATGAGTTTATCTGCTTTAAGGGAGCGCTGCACGTCAATGGTGCGCTGGTTGGAGGAGCCCTTGAAGAGAAGGGTCACGTCCTTTTTCTCAAGGACAAATTCGCCGTCTACCAGAATGTCAATATACTTCAGAAGCTCCCTGGTCTCCGGAATGATCGGCACCATTTTTTTCAGCAGATCCTTATCGAAAAGATAGCCCGTAAAGCACCATAGATCCTTTTCAGGATAGGTCTCCTTGAATCGCTTCGCCAGCGGGAGGAGCGCCTTCTGATTGACTGGCTCCATTGGTTCGCCGCCGAGGAGGGTCAGTCCCTCGTAGCATTCCTGAGCAAGCTGATCGATGATGTAGTTCTCCGTTTCCTGCGTGTAGGGCTTGCCGTAGTTAAAGTCCCATGTTTCCTGGTTGAAGCAGCCCTTGCAGTGATGGGTGCATCCGGATACGAAGAGAGAGAAGCGGATGCCTGGGCCGTTGGCAATATCGTATTCTTTAAACCCTGAATAATTCATGCTGTGCCTTTCTTGTGGAAAAAGAAGCCCGGTCCGAAGACCGGGTCTCCTTTGTATATGGGATTACAAGTGAAGAACTCTGTCTTTGATTTCCTGCGTGCGGCCCTGATTCCAGAATTGGGTGCCGATATAGCCGCAGGTGCGTCTTGCAACGGACATCTTATGCTGATCTCGGTTTCCGCAGTTCGGGCATTCCCAGATGAGCTTTCCGTTTTCGTCCTCGATGATCTTGATTTCTCCATCATAGCCGCAGACCATGCAATAATCGCTCTTTGTATTCAGCTCGGCGTACATGATGTTGTCATAAATATATTTCATGACTGACAGCACTGCCGGAATATTGGTCTGCATGTTCGGCACCTCAATGTAGGAAATGGCGCCGCCCGGAGACAGTCTTTGGAAGTCTGCTTCGAATTTCAGCTTGTGGAAGGCGTCGATTTTTTCCGCCACATGCACATGGTAGCTGTTGGTGATGTAGTTCTTGTCCGTGACGCCTTTGATAACACCGAAACGCTTCTGTAGACATTTTGCGAACTTGTAAGTGGTGGATTCCATAGGGGTGCCGTAGACGGAATAGGAAATCCGTTCCGCCTTTCTCCATTCGGCACACTTGTCATTCAGACGCTGCATGACCTTCAGGGAGAAATCCCGTCCTTTTTCAGTGGTATGGGAAACGCCCAGCATGCGAACGCACATTTCATAGAGGCCGGCGTAGCCAAGGGAAATGGTGGAGTAATTGTCAAAAAGCAGCTTATCGATAGTCTCGCCTTTTTTCAGACGGGCAATGGCGCCGTACTGCCAAAGAATCGGCGCTACATCGGACACAGTGCCGAGAAGCCGTTCATGGCGGCAGCGGAGCGCCCGGTGGCAAAGCTCAAGGCGGGCATCCAGAATGTCCCAGAACTTATCCATGTCCCCTTCGGCAGAGCATGCCACATCGACCAGATTGATGGTGACGACACCCTGATTGAAGCGGCCATAATATTTATGCTTCCCATCCTTGCCAAGGCCTACCTCGTCAGGAGTGAGGAAGGAACGGCAGCCCATGCAGGGATACACGTCGCCGCCCTTGCATTCCTTCATGATCTTGGCGGAAATGTAGTCAGGAACGAGACGCTTTGCGGTGCATTCTGCCGCCAGCTTGGTGAGCTCGTAGTATTTGGAATCGGGATGAATATTATCCTCGTCAAGAACGTAGATCAGCTTCGGGAATGCCGGCGTGATCCATACGCCCTTTTCATTCTTCACGCCCTGCATGCGCTGGCGGAGCACCTCGCCGATAACCAGTGCCAGATCCTCTCTGGTGCGGCCTTCCGGGACCTCATCCAGATACATAAACATGGTCACGAAGGGAGCCTGTCCGTTACAGGTCATGAGAGTGATCAGCTGGTACTGGATCGTCTGAATGCCAGATTTGATTTCCTCCTTTAGCCGGGCCTCAACGATTTTGTCGATGATGGTCATATCCATGGATTCGCCGGTCAGTTCCCGCTCGGAAATGACTTCCTTCTTGATCTTCTGGCGGCTGATGTCTACAAAGGGCGCCAGATGAGACAGGGTGAAGGATTGGCCGCCGTACTGGTTGGAGGCCACCTGAGCCACGATCTGAGTGGTTACGTTGCAGGCGGTGAAGAAGGAGTGCGGCTTTTCAATCATGGTCTGGCTGATGACAGTCCCATTCTGGAGCATATCCTCCAGATCAATCAGGTCGCAGTTATGCTCCCGCTGAGCGAAATAATCCGCATCGTGGAAATGAATGATGCCTGCCTCGTGAGCCTTTACGATTTCCTCAGGGAGAAGAAGGCGCTTAGTCAGATCCTTGGATACCTCGCCGGCCATGTAATCTCTCTGCGTGGAGTTGATCACTGGGTTCTTATTGGAGTTTTCCTGCTTGACCTCCTCATTGCTGAGATCGATCAGGGACAGAATGCCGTCGTCAGTGGTATTGCTCTTTCTGGAAATTTCGCGCTTGTAGCGATAGCGCACATATTTCTGAGCCACCTCGTAGCCCCGCATTTCCATGATGCCTGTTTCTACCATGTCCTGAATATCCTCCACGTTGGCTGCATGGGAATAGGCGGCGATCTTTCTGGCGATGGTGTCCGCAATGGCGCGGATCTGGTAATCGTTCAGCTGATGGATCGCGTCCACCTCATGGTTGGCCTTGCCAATGGCGTTGATGATTTTTGTGACGTCAAAGGTTACCTCCTGGCCGTTCCGCTTGATGATATTGGTGCGGACTTCATATGCGATCGGGCTCTCTGCTTGTTTCATGTTACTCCTCCTTATTTGTAATCATTTCCGTATTATGTGATTTTGGCATACTACAATAGATACAAAATATAGTAATGATTTTCCTAAAAAACACAATATGTGGTGTTCGTACCATATAGTACACTACTGGACGGGAAAAAGAAAGGGGGCGAACAGATAATTTCTTGACAGATTACGAGCGAGAACGAAAAAATCGATAAGAGCGGGCTTTTTTATGCGGTGCATATCTAAAAACTATAGGTGAGGCGCGTGCATAGCCAGCGGGCATACGTCAGCATAGAAAGAATAAGAGGCTCCGCTGTAAGGGCGGATATATTTTTTGCGAGTCTCCCATAAAAAAGAATGGGAGCAGCCTGCCACGAGAGAATTTTTTCATAGCCGCCTTCTTTTACATGCGTCAGCTTGGCTCTGCGCAGCCCATCTGCAAGCAGGAAGGCGCGGATTGAAAGAGTGAGACATCGGTATAAGACGCTCATACGGCTCTGACGCTTTCCTTTCATTTTGCTATAATTATATGCAGATAAATAGTCGTGAAAAAAGGAGGAACCTATGGATTACAAAATGATTACCCTTGCCAGAAAAGGGAAGGTAGAGACCATCACGTTGGACTATGCGCCTACGCTGAACGCGCTGGACATGGCTATGGCGCTGGAGCTGGAGGACGCATTGAAGAAGGCCGAGGCAGACGATGCTGTCAAGGTCATTCTTCTCACCGGCGCAGGGCGGGCATTCTGCGGCGGCGGGGACATCCGCTTTATGAAGGCGCATTGCGAGGAAGAGGATTTTGCGGAGAAATCCATGGGACCGCTGGCAGGCAAGCTGTCCGAGATTGTTTTGTATATCAAAAAAATGACGAAGCTTGTCATTTGCGCAGTGGCCGGCGCGGCAGCCGGCGGCGGCGCGAATTTGGCACTGGGCTGCGATTTTGTATTTGCTGCGGACAACGCAAAATTTTTGCAGGCCTTTGTGGGAATCGGGCTCATACCTGACACGGCAGGAGGTTATACGCTGCCCCGTTTGATTGGTACTCATCGGGCCATGGATATGTTTGTCACCGGCCGTCCTGTGACAGCGGACGAGGCCTATGCGCTGGGTCTTGTAAAGCAGGTCACCACTGGAGAGGAGCTTCTTCCTGCGGCAGAGGCCTTTGCGGAAAAATTGGCCCAAGGCCCGACTCTGGCATATGCCAATATGAAACGAATGATGTTCCTGTCCATGTATCAGGGACTGGAAGCCTTTGCCAAGGAAGAGGTGGCGCTGCAAAACAGCTGCGCAAAAAGTGCCGATTTCCGGGAAGGGATCACTGCCTTTTTAGAGAAGAGAAAAGCAGAGTTTCAAGGGAAATAATTGTTTATCCGAAGAGCCGGCCCAAGGGGCTGACTCTTTTGGATTTTGCCTAGAGGAAACGCATTGAAGGCGAAAGAGTATGCTTCGGCAGAACTAATATTTTCAAATATTAGGCAAATATAAAAGTTTCACAAAGGAGGTGCATTTTGTAGGGCGAGGGCGGTGTGTTTTTAGTGGTCCTCGCTGCTTTTTTATTCATCTTAGCCGAGTGGTTTGCTGAGTGAAATGACTGATAAACTATCCTTTCCTCATTTGCATGCTCAATGTCTCACGGTGTTTGATGTGACAAGTGGTGGGACTCATTCCATAGCTAATGAAAAATGCACTGGATTCGTTATGAATTCAATGCGTTTCTGTTTGTGCGGTATGATGTTTCAGGATATGTCTTTTGCCTATGCGGCAAGAGGCATATCCGTATTGTTCTCTGGCAGGGGAAGAGTCAAGAAATCTTTATAGAAAATGGCAACAACGCTCCGCGGAAAACTAGAAATCAATGGTGGCCGATATCATGAAGGTTCTTGGTATGGACAGCATCAACTTGCTGCCTTGGCCAGGCTGATGGATCCAGTAACTTCTGTCGAACAGGTTGTAGCAGGAGGCGCTCCATTTCACAGGCAGGCTGCCGATATGGGATTTATAATTGATGAACAGGTCATAGGATGTGTAGGAAGGGACGGAAAGTTCTTTGCCCGGAGTATTTCCGTTGATGATGCCGGAACTGACGTAATTCATGCGGCCCAGAATGGACAGAGCGTCATTGGGCATGTATTCCAGTCCCAGCACGGTGCTCCATTTGGCGGAACCATCTGTGGGCATGCCGTCCATGAGGCCGCCGGCGGTGCTTTCCTGCCGGGCATGGAGGTACTGGAAGCCGCCGAACATGTTCCATTTTCTTGCAAGCTGACCGCTTACGGAGAAATCAACGCCTTTGTAGCGGTTCTTTCCGTTTCTTGTGTAGAGGGATTTGCCATCTTTTTCTTCTTCCAGTTCATTGGGCTGGTTGATGTCAAAGTAGGAAAGGGTGGCCAGAAGGCCGCTGAATTTGCACTTCAATCCTACTTCTTTCTGGGTCAGGTTTACCGGGTCCAGCATTTCGCCGTCGTTGTCATAACCGCCGTATACCGCAGTGCTCTTTGTGGTAGCTCTCGACCAGGTGCCATAGAAGGACAGGTCGTCATTGGGCCGGTAGGTGGCGCCGATGGTGGGGGCCCAGTGATTGTCTTTCACCTTATTTTCCTTCGCCTTGCCTCGGTAATTTCCGTGCCGGCGGTTTATCGCGGCGAGCACGGTCCATTTGTCGATGTCTACAGAGTCCATGATGTTCAGACCCGTGTCCATTTCCTGATACATGAAATCATTGCCAAGAGTATCGGAATTGTCGTAGCTGTACATGGACGGCTTGAATGTGATGCCGGTGTAAATATTTCCGATCACGTGCTCATTCTTTTTGTCTGCCCGTTTCGCATTGTAATGCACCCGCCAGGATCGGTCCACGGAGGCGGTCACGTGGTGGTCGGCGATGCCGGTCTGGAAATTTGTTTTAAATCCCAGCTGGGTGTAGCGGTTTTTCATGAAGAAATGCTGGGACCATACCCGGGCACCTTTCAAATTGCCTTCGTCGTCGATGGGCACCTGGGAGACGTAAATAAAGCGGCGGATGGTAGTTTCGTTCATGCCTGCGTTCAAAAACCATTCCATATGGTCGTTGATTTTTTGTTCATGGTTAAACGTGATCATCCAGCCGTAGTCGTACTGGTGCATGAAATCCGGGTCGTCATAGCTCATTGACGCATCTGGCGCAACTGGCACGCGGCTCCCGTTGCGGTCGATCATGAAGCGGCGTTCCGTGCCGTAAAGACGATCGTCGAAGTAACCGGCGAACAGGTTTGTCTTTCTCCTCTCATCTTCATGAGAAATATCGGTAAACACATTTTTTCTGTCATTCTCTGCGCCGGAAATGGGCAGGCCGCCTTTGGCAGCCTGCCCCAGCACACGCACGCCCCATTCGCTATTTTTTCCAAGGCCAGTGCGGCTTACGTCAAGATATTCGCCGTAATTACCATAGCCGGAGATTGTTTCAGTGAAGCGGGTAAGGTTTACATCGGGCCGCTTGGAATACAAAAATACAGAACCTGGTTGGCCGCCGTCGGGACCGTTATAGGATTGCACCGTGCCGGTAAGCGTCGCCGCAGGGCCGATAACGACATCGGCACGGCCGATCATGTCGCTCATAGGACCGGAGGCCATGATAAACATGCTGGGAATGTTATTCAAATACATGGCGGACCCATTGGCCAGCATACCTCGGATAGAAAAGTCGGTTTTGATTGGGCTTGTGCCGATACGGATCGAGGGAACATTGGCCAGCGCCTGATCGATAGAACCATTGATGGGTACTATTTGGTCCAGTGTTTTTTGGGTGAGACTTGTCGCTGTATACGGCACTTTCATTGTGTTCGTCTCGCCCACAGAGCCCAGATGGAGTTCCCCCCTATTAAACTCGCCGGGCAGCCATTTTGCAGTCTCTTCTGCGCTAACCGACTGGTCATACACATTTCTATTTGCGATGACGATGACCTCATCCAGCTGTGTTACCGATGCGTTAGCATACGGCACTGACAGATAGAACGCTATCGCTACTAAGGGCAGAAATTTTTGTTTCATTGTTCCTTCCTTTCTTAAGCAGAGAGATGATAAACAAATTAATTTTCATAAAAAGTATATGATATAAATAAGGAAAGAACAATTGAAGAATTTCGAATTTATAATTTAAAATTCCTGAATTTAATATAAGCGGAATAAAATAGGATAGGTAGAAAGATTTTTGTAAACCTAGTAGAATAGACAAGAATAGAGTCGGAGAAGAAAGGAGAGTACCATGGAACTGAGAAATCTGGAAACATTCAAAGTAATCATTGAGGAAGGGAGCTTTGCGAAAGCGGCGGAAAAATTGAATTATACCCAGTCTACGATTACTTTCCGCGTGAGACAGCTTGAAAAAGAACTATCGGTGAAGTTGTTTGAAAAATTAGGCCGTTCCATGGTGCTTACAAAAGAGGGAGAAGAGCTTATTCCTTACGTCATGGATATTTTTCGGGATATGAATAAAATTCGAAACTTTAGAACTAATCTGGAAGAATGTACAGGGAATCTCCGGATCGGTGCACCAGAGTCGCTTCTCTGTTTTCTCCTGCCCCGAGCATTGAAGCAGTTTCACGAACAGGCACCGAGAATACACCTCTTTCTTGATTCTATGAACAGTCGGAATGTGAGAAACGCGCTGCGGGAAAATGCTATTGATATCGGGATTTTCTACCAGGATTCGGGCGGCAATGAGGAGCAATTGGAGACAACGCTGGTGGGAAGATTTGACCTTACCGTATTCGCTTCTCCGGCCGTGAAAAAACGATATCCCAACTTGAACCAGATCGGCGGGGAGTATCCCTTGCTTTCTCCCATTGTTCAGCCTATGCCGGGGTCTCTTGGCCGTCGGTTCCAGATCTATCTTGATGAACAGCATATACGTCTGGGAAATAAAATAGAAATCCGTAGCACGCAAACGATCAAGAATCTAGTAAAAAATGATATGGGCCTCTGCTACTTACCTCGCTTCGTTGTGCAGGAAGAATTGGATCGAGGCGAACTGGTAGAGATAAAAATAGGAAAGGAAAAGAAACAGGTCACCGCTGTTTGCGGTATTCGCAAAGATTGCTGGGTGAGTCCGGCCATGAAACTTTTTTTTAAACTCGTCAGAGAGAAGGGGTAAGTATTATGGGATATGGGTGGACAAAAACTGTTTCGAAATGAAATCGTTTATTCTTCATTTCGAAACAGTTTTTTATTTTCGATGATTCATGAAATTTAAAGTCTCAGTTCGAAACGCTTCAATTGCATTAATGAGAAGAAACAATTACACTAAGATTAATGAAAGGGCACTTATAAATTGCAGATCATGTGCATTTTACAAGAGGAGAATGGGAATGAAGGCATGGAAGAAAAAAGGCATTGCTCTGGCAATGGCTGCTTTAGCGGTGACCGGTTTTACTGGCGGATGCGGCAGCAGTGAAAGGAAAGCGGTAGCTAAATTGGCTACTAGGGAAATCACAGATATCAAGGAAAATAAAGTGATGATTCCCGCAGATGTGGAAAAGATCGCTATTACTCCGATCCCTTGGGCATCTATCACGTATGCTCTTGATAAAAGCTCCGAACGGATCGCAGCCATTCATCCCACCGCTATGAGTGCTTACAAAGGACATTTACTGGAAAAACTGGATACGCATTTCGGTACGATCGATACAAAGATAGTGGCCCAGAATTTCTCGGTCAATACGGAAAGCATGGTAAGTGCAGGTATTGAAGCGTGCATTCTCTGGCAGTATCAGGAGCAGGATGCGGAAAAGCTCAAAAAAGTGGGCATTGCGCCAGTTTTGATCTACAACGATACCGTTGATAATTTAAAAAAGAGTTTCCATATCGTAGGCAATCTGCTGGGTAAAAAAGATCAGGCGGACAAACTGTGCGCCTACTATGACAATGCCTACAACGAAATTACAAAACACAAAGCGGAAGTGGAAAAAGCGGACAAGCCTACAGTGCTTTTCATCCGTAACAGCAAACTGCGGCTCCAGGGGAACGATAATTTCATGCACGAGGCTCTTGAAATCGGCGGTGCTTATAATCCGATTGAACAATCGGCGCTGGATTCCAAAAATACGGAAATCCCCATGGAAGAAATATATAAAATAAATCCAGACGTTATTTTGCTTTCAAACTTCGATACATTTGTACCAGACGATCTGTATGAAAACAGGATCCTTGGACAGGACTGGTCCTCCGTGAAGGCTGTGCAGGAAAAGAGGGTGTATAAAGTACCTATGGGCATCTATCGCTGGGATGCGCCTGGCGTCGAGACGCCGCTCATGATGAAGTGGATTGCTCACATGCTCCAGCCAAAGATTTTTGGGGACATAGACATCCGCAACGAAACGAAAGCGTTTTACAAGGATATGTTCAATCTGGATGTCACCGATGCTGATCTGGCACTGGTCTTCGCAGATAAAGTAAATGAACACTCCAGACCGATTTATTGAATTATGAATGTATTTAAATCATTACGGACGGGAGGGTATTTCTCCGTCATGGGGTTAGGGGTTCTGCTTCTCTTTTTCACGGCCGTTATCAGTATTAGTGTCGGGCGGTATTATATAGAGCTGCCGGATGTGGTCCGTATCCTTGCAAATATTTTTATCCCTATGGAACAGACATGGCCTGCTCAGGCAGAAAGCGTCATCATGACACTGCGCCTGCCGCGGGTGATTGCAGCCATCATGATCGGTGCGGCATTGTCCCTTTCCGGCGCATCCTATCAGAGTGTGTTTAAAAATCCCTTGGTCGCCCCGGATATGCTTGGCGTCGCTTCTGGAGCCTGTGTCGGGGCAGCGATAGGCATCCTTTCTGGTGTGTCCCAGATAGGGGTACAGCTGGGAGCCTTTTTTGGCGGCCTCATTGCAGTTTCCTGTACCGTGGCAATTCCCAAAATTATCGGGAAAGATTCCATCGTTATGCTGGTATTGTCCGGTATTATTGTAGGGGGGCTGATGGGGTCCATTCTAGGCATTATCAAATACGTGGCCGATGCGGATACAGAGCTTCCCGCTATTACCTATTGGCAGCTGGGATCGCTGGTTAGCGTGGTATGGGATAATATTTTATACAGTGGCATTCCCATTCTTTGCTGCATCATCTTTATTATGATGATACGCTGGCGGATAAATATTCTTACCTTGTCTGAGGAAGAAGCCCACACGCTTGGAAAGGATACTCGATGGCTCAGGTACGCTATTATTTTTTGCGCTACAGTCCTTACTGCGTGTTCTGTCTGCATTTCCGGAACTATCGGGTGGGTAGGGCTTATTATCCCGCATTTTTCCCGCATGATTGTTGGCCCGAATAATCAGCGGCTCCTTCCACTTTCCGCAGTGCTGGGAGGACTCTTTCTTCTCGTTATTGATACATTATCTAGGGTGTCCACGAGTTCTGAAATCCCTCTTTCTGTCTTAACCGGACTCACCGGCGCGCCATTTTATTTCTACCTGCTCGTGCGGCAGAGGCTGTCACTATCATGAAACTTTCTGTTATAAACCTGTCCTACTCCTATGATGAAAAATACTATCTGTGGAAAGATGTATCCTTCACGGTAGAAAAGGGGGAAATCTTTTCCATCATGGGTGCTAACGGCAGCGGGAAATCTACGCTCCTCCGATGCATTATCGGATTTCTTATGCCTCATACGGGACAGGTGACGCTAGATGACGAAGGGCGGGTATTTGACTCTCAAAAAGATACGACTGACTTTACAAAACGGATCGGATATGTGCCGCAGATGCAAAATACGGCGTACTCTTTCACTGTGCGGGACTACGTTGTCATGGGGCGATCACCGCATCTGGGATTGTTTCAGAAACCGGGCAAAAGGGAGTATGAGCTTTGCGATGAGATCATGGATGAGGTGGGGATCTATGATATACGAGATCGGTCATTTAATACGCTCTCCGGCGGACAACAGCGGCAGGCGATTATTGCAAGGGCCATCGTCCAGCAGCCGGGAATGATTATTATGGACGAACCGACAAACCATCTTGACTACGGGAACCAATACCGGGTGATCCAGATGATTGAAAAATTATCGGAGCAAGGGCTGGCGGTGGTACTTACAACGCACATGCCGGATCATGCTATTTATCTCGGTCAAAAAGTGGGCGTATTTTTCGATAACCGCCTTGTGGTAGGGAAAGCAGACGATGTTATCACCGAAGAACTACTGGAATACATCTATCGAGTAAAAGTTCACATGAAATATCTCGCCGAAGCAGAAAGAAATATTTGCTTCGTCAGGTAGGAATATTCGGCGAAATGAAAACGCTGAAAAACCGAGCGCGTTTCTGCCGGATTTGGCGCACTGTGATGTAGGGCGGAGCGTATATCAGGGCGTCAGAGGCATGCAGGTGCAGGGGAATGATGCGTTATAACAAAGGATGGGCTGGCAAACATGGGAAAAAAGCAGACCGGGTGAAATCCGGGAAGCTCGTAGAAAAGGGATGCTCCTTAAGAACAGGTACTTTTACGGGGAATACGATTTCGCTGCTGAAGCTGAAGGCAGTGTAGATCTTAATGATGCTTGGACTGTGTGGTTAAAGTACATGTTTTAAATAAGTGGATGAATTGAGCAGAAGAGCACTCGCCCTGCGGGGGAGGGGTTCTTTTTGGAGAGCCTTATGATGCATGCAAAACAAACAAAATCAACCATTATTGAAACGCCGCTAGAACATATGTGGGATCGGAAAGATGTCATGCTAGTAGCTTCTGGCTCCCTTCCCTGCATACGAGCAATCTGGTTTCGGGCTAGGTCGGCGGGGAAACTGCATCAATACCGCTATCTGGCCATGACAAATTCTAATTACGTGCTAGGTGACGCGGAAGATGTCATCAAGGAAGGCATGATTGAAGCGGCTTCCGTAGAAAACGTGGCCATGGTGGTGCTCTTCCTTTCCTGTCCGGACATTTTGATCCGGATCGATTTCGATGATATTGAACGGACCGTTTCCGAAGAGACCGGAAAAATAGCGAAAGTATTTTTCCGGGGTCCCATGGCAGGATTGGATAAGATCAAACGGGACACTGTAGCGGATCTTATGGCTCTTCTTCCAAAAGAAGAAAAAGAAATCCTCAGAGGAAATGAGCCGCTTCCGCCGCCGCTGTCTGACGCCTTTGGCGTGTCGGATCTGATCCGTTTTGACCGCTCCGCCAACCTTGTGCTCACGCCGAGAGGCTGCCGCTCCTGCATGGAAGAAGGGGATATGCTGCATGGCGGCAATGTATATGCCACTGAGATGGAAGAAAAAGATTTCGTCTTCGGCCCGGAAGAAACGGCAGGAGAGGATGCGCGGATGCTGGCAAAAGACTATGAGACCATTTACCTCATCGGTACTGCTGTGCCGGCGTTCCTTAATTTCAACCCCGATTTTGTCCGTACTGAAGTGGGAGAGGAAAAGCTGCTCCTGTATTTTCCCACTGACGGTTTCCACGATGCGTTTATCGGCGTGTCCCGGGCGGAATTAATTTTGTTGCGGAATGCAGGAAATAAGCGAAAGACAGGGAAAAAGAGACAGGTTCTTCTGGCAGGCTATTCGCCGCTCCTGTCCGGGGACCTTCATCAGTTCAATCGGGCAAAGAAATTTTTGGAAGACGAAGGATATACACTCTCCGTGCCGGGCATGACGGAACTATCGCCGGAAGACACACTTCTCGTGTGGGTCGTATCGGCTGCGGGATTCCCGATAGCAAACTGGATGGAAAAGACCTACGGGACACCGGTGCTGACATCTATGCCGCTGGGAGATCATGCGTTTGAGTCCTGGCAGAAAAAAGTGAAGTTCCTGCTCGCGCAAAAAAGCGGCCGGGAGGCCACGGTCATTCACAATATGATGATGACTCATACAAGAAAGGAATCGGTGCTTATTACAGGCGATCCAGTGGTCTCTATGGGCATTGCCTATTATCTGTGGCACGAAGGATTTTCAAATATAAAGATTGCAGTTCCCTGCTGGGGCAGGGAAACAAAGCAGCTTTGCAAGGAAGCGCCGGGATGGGATGATTGGATGGTGTCGTTTCGGATGAGAAGGGAGCTGATGCCTCTGTGGCAGGAGGCTGACCTTGTTATTGCTGATTCCTATCTGACAGAAGTCTTGCCGGATAGGGCTACCATGCCGCTTCCCTACGGGCTCATTTCAGGACGGGATGGCTGGTTTGATGGCGTGCTGTCTCCTAAGTGGGAAAAGGATTTACAATCTGTTTTGAACCGGCTGTAAAAGAGAGAGTTTTTGCTGTGTCTATGCGAATAAACGGCAGAAACGCTTTTCAGGTGAATGAAAGAAGATGCCTGTTTATTTAAAGAAGATGCGGATTGGATATGAAAGAGGCTTCTTTTACCATATAGGGAAGAAATGGTTCCCTATGGGAGAGACAGGGATGCTGCGTATGATAGGATTGTTCCAACCATTTCGCTTTTGCCATTTGCCAGAGCAGTAGCGGTGGCTCTGCGGTGTATGCGGGTATGTGGTGCCCAACATCCACCGCTGTGGTGACCTTTTTGCAGGACCGAGCACATCGGGCGTACTGGCAGAGCTGTCCTTTCTGTATCGGATGTTTTATGAGGGATACGCCGGAGCTGCCGGCTGTCTTGCCTGTGAAGAGGGATATAAAAATCGCGCTGCCGCGACCTATGACTATGCGCGCCGTTTCATATCAGACAAATAAAAAAACCGTAGCCTTTTAAAGGCTACGGTTTTTTGTTATCGCCGCACCTCCTGAATGATCGGAAGAATCATGGGGCGGCGTTTTGTTTTATCAAAAAAGTATTTGCCAAGACCATCCCGGATAGATGTCTTGAGAGCGTTCCATTCGGTGACGTTGCTGGTGTGGCAGTGGTCAAGGACGGATTCCACCTTTTCCTGAGCGCCGCTCATCAGACCTTCGCTGTCCCGTACGTAGACGAAGCCTCTGGAAACGATGTCCGGCCCTGCCACGACCTGTCCGCTTCCTTTTTCCAGTGCAATCACGATGATGACAACCCCGTCATTAGAAAGCTGCTGTCGGTCACGGATGACGATATTTCCTACATCGCCCACGCCAAGGCCGTCCACAAATACAGTGCCGGCCTGGGTTTTGCCTGCAATTTTTCCGCTGCGGTTGGTAAATTCAAAAATGGTTCCGTTTTCGCCGATCAGAATATTCTGCTTCTGCACGCCCAGCTTTTCAGCCAGCTCGGCATGAGAGCAGAGCATACGGTGTTCCCCGTGGACAGGGATGAAAAATTTCGGCTGCACCAGAGAAAGCATCGTTTTCAAATCCTCCTGGCTACCGTGGCCGGAGACATGCACTCTTGTGGTAGAGCTGGTCACTACGTGAGCGCCGAGGCGCATCAGGTTGTCAATGGTGCGGCCCACGCTGATTTCGTTGCCCGGGATAGGGGAGGCGGAAATAATCACGGTATCGCCTGTATGGATCTGCACCTGCCGGTGACTGCCGTCGGCCATGCGGGAAAGGCCTGCCATCGGCTCACCCTGGCTGCCTGTGGTCAGAATACAAAGGCGATCATCCCGGTAGCGGTTTATTTCTTCAGGCTCAATAAAGGTGCCTTCAGGGGCCTTCAAATATCCCATGTTCAGTGCGATGTCTACCACGTTCACCATGGACCGGCCAAAAACGCAGACTTTACGCTTATGAGACACCGCGGCATCAATGGCCATCTGGATACGGGATACGTTTGACGCAAAGGTGGCCAGAATGATACGCCCCTTCGCTTCGCTGTAGGCATCCATCAGCGATTTGGCCACTACTGACTCAGACAGGGTATAGCCCGGCACCTGTGCATTGGTGGAGTCTGCCAGCAGCGCCAGCACGCCCCGATGACCCAGCTCGGCTAATTTATACATGTCCGTCAATTCACCGTCTGTCGGCGAATGATCAAACTTGAAGTCTCCGGTATGGACGATGGTACCGAGAGGAGTTCGCAGGTAGATTCCGCAGGAATCGGGAATAGAATGACAGACGTGGAAAAATCCGAATTTAAAGGAGCCGCATTTGAATTCATCTCCGGGCTTGACCACATTGATTTTTGCATTAGTCACGCGGGCTTCCTTCAGCTTGCCCGCAATCAGGCCGCAGGTGAGCCGCGTCGCATACACCGGCACGTTCACGTCCCGCAGAAGATACGAAAGGGAGCCGATGTGATCCTCATGCCCGTGGGTGATAAGGATCGCCTTCACCTTGTCCCTGTTTTCTATTAAGTAACTGAAATCCGGAATCACAATGTCGATGCCCGGCATTGTTTCATCGGGAAAAGCCATGCCCGCGTCAATGACGATGATCTCATCACCGTAACGGAACACGGTCATGTTCTTGCCAATTTCCCCAAGACCTCCTAGGGGAATAATTTGTAACCTTGCTTTTGCCAAGATTAACCTCCTATTCACTTGTACCAAGACGCCTTCCCTCTTCCAACGGTCGTCCCGAAAGAGTTCCGGTGCCTAAACATAAAAAAACAAATACGCCGTTCCATAGTCGCTATGGCTATTATATCATGAACGGCTATGGAAAAAAGAGGGAGCTTAAGAAATAAGACAAGGCTGGCTCGCTTAGACTTTTTGCAAGCAAAAAGCCATGACCTTCATCACGGCTTTTTTATCAGTCATCACGGTTTTTTATCAGTTGCCGAAGGCATCCTTCCCGCCGGTATTCGGTGCCGGGTCCTTGCAATACTTCACCTGCTTGCAAATGCATTTATCCTTCAGCTTATACAGCTCCGGAAGAAAGTCCATGATGCGGCCGAAGGTTTCATCATTGATGGAATATTTTGTCCAAAGGCCTTCCCGGCGCGCGTTGACTACCTTTGAATCAATCAGTATTTTCATATGGTATGACAATGTAGATTGAGAAAGGGTGAAGTTGGACAGGATGTCACAGGCTGCCATTTCGCGGCAGGAAAGCATGTCAATCACGCGAAGTCTTGTTTCGTCGGACAACGCTTTGAAAATAGCGGCAAATTCCTTGTAGCTGGGCTCAAAATCCATAAGCTCAATCCCCTTTTTATTGTTTCATAGCCGAACAGTCGGAACAACTAAAATCGACACATCTAAATATATTATTATATTGTACCGTAGAATATCGGTATTTGTCAATAAAATGTAAAGCCAAATGTTTTGCAGGCCGCCTGAATATGCACCGGCTTGCCTGCTTTCTTTTCCCATACTACAATGAATAAAATGTGGCGGTTTGAGGAAAGGAATCTATGAGGCGGATACATCGGTTTTTCCAACGGTACGGAACGGTGAAGCGTATAGCCCTCGCCATCGCCGTGCTGGTAGTGGGTCTTCTTGTGGCGGCCAAGGTGCTGTCTCTTCTGGCAGCGCAGGTTTTTAACTATGCCGCGGCTCGGCAGACCATGCTTCGGGGCACGATCACGGTGGAGGAAATCCATGCCAATACAAAGGGCGGCGTTACGTTTTCCAATCTTATTTGGAAAGACCCGGAGGGAGAAATTATTTTGCTTGTCCCCACTGGCCATTTTCATGTGAGGCCGCTGGATATTTTGATGCACCGATTCGCTTCTACCACGATTGATGAGCTGACGCTGGAGGATGCCACCATCGGTCTTTCCTTCGACAAGGACATGCAGCTGGATTTCATCAGTCCGGACATGCGCCTAGAGGAGCAAAAAAAGGAAACCAGTCGGCCCGCCTCGCAGGTGGAAAAGCAGGAGCAGCTGGCGCAGCGGATTGTTAATTTTAACAGCTCCGGGAAAAAGCTGAAGCTGGATCTGATTTTTAAAAATTGCAAGCTTGAAGCGAGGCATCTGAATCATCGTTACGTCATGACTAATGTGAACATGGTGCTTGCTGTCGATTCAGGCAAGCATAGCCGGATCGATTTTCGGTCCGAGAAATTTGCAGGAACCGCCCGCGGTGAGGGTGTTTTTATAAATGGAGATGCCAGCTACGATGAAAATCATCGTCCCCTGCTGCATCTAGCAGTCAAGGTGGACGAGGTGGATCCGGCATCTGTCGGTATAGGAAAGGATCTGCATGATCCCGTTTCTCTGGAGGCCAGTGTTACCGGACCGCTTGCCCGGGTCAGGGCAGAGGGGACGGTGTCCATGAAGGAGCTTCATATCCCGGCGCTGGACTTTGAAAATATACTGGGGAACTTTACCTATCAAGACGGGCTTTTCACATTCAGCGATGTGAAGGGAAAGGTATATGGCGGCGATTTGCTGGCATCTGGCACGTATGACGTAGACAGCCGGGCCTACACGATTCACTTTGATGCTACTTCCTTGAATACGCGTATTGCGCTTCCTGACAGCAAGCTGTCTTGCTTTGTGAACATGACCGCCGATATTACCTGCGACGGGACGCGGCCCCAGATCATCGACTCGTGGGGGAGCTTTACGTCGCTGCCCGGCTTTTACCAGATCATACCCTTTAAAAAGGTATCCGGTTATTTTGATAATCACGGACGGGAGTTGGGTTTCTACGATGTGCGGATTGAGACAAAGCTGGGAATGATTCGCACGGATGCCCTTCATCTAGATAATGGAAACCTCCGGCTTGGTAAAATTTATTTCATCTATGAGGAAACCGGCGAGGCCTATCCCGTTACCAGAAGGGAAGGGGAAAGTGCTAGGGAGGCGGGCCGGGAGGCACGGAAAAATGCAAGGCGTGTAGGCCGCGACGTGGGACGGCACAGGCTGGCACGATAAAACAAAAAAGCTGTCATGGAGTGAAAACTCGATTCATTCCATGACAGCTTTTATTAGTTCCCGCCAAAGCCCTTGGCCCGGAGCGCTTTTTCCCAGCGGGCAAATACGATGGTGAGAATAATAGCTACTGCCCAGTACACAATGGCATCGGCGATGTACGGCTCGGTACGTCGGTTGTACAGCGCGGAGAACATGTCTGCTCTGGCAAACATGTCTACCACCTTCACTGTGAAAACCAGCGCGAGAAGCTTGATCGTTTTCAGATAGTACGTGAAGAATGAAGGCATGGCAACAATGAAGGCCTGAGGGAAGACGATCCGGGTGAAGGCGTGGAACGGTGTCATGCCCATGGAAACCGCCGCCTCATATTGTCCCCGATCCACTGCATACAGAGCGCCCCGAATATTTTCCGACTGGTAGGCGGTATTGTACAGAATGAAGGTGACATACACCGTCCAGTAAGGAGATACGTCAAAGGGCTTTACTGTAGTTCCTGTGACTGATGAAATGAGCGGTGCCAGCAGAAAGGGAAGCGAATTGTACACGATGAAAAGCTGCACGATCGCGGGAACGCCGCGGATAAAGGAAACAAATACAGCACAGATGCCGTTGATGAGGTGGTTATTTCCCAGCCGGATCACAGCGATGACGGCGCCGAGAAGAATGCCGAAGAACAGGCTGATGAAGGCCATGAAAAGCGTTCGCGGCACTGCTTCCAGAATGAAAAGGACCGCTTCTGGGAGGACAACAAAATCAATCATACTATGCGCCCTCCTTTACGGATTTCTGGTTGTGCAGCTGGAATGCCCGGAAAGCTAGCTCCACTGCGATGACGATGGCCCAGTAAATGACAGCCACCGCACAGTAGGTCTCCAGCTTTCCCTGACCGTAGTTCGCGTTAATAATAAAATTGGCCTTGCCCATCAGATCGACCGCGCCGATGAAATACATGAGGGACGTGTCCTTTAAAATATTGATAGATTCCGATACCAGTCCGGGGAGAGCGATGGGAACTGCCTGAGGGGCTATGATGCGAAAGACCCGGTGCACCGGGGATAGGCCGAAGACGATGGCCGCCTCTCTCTGCCCCGCGTCTACGGATAAATAGGCAGGGCGGATAATTTCAGAAATGACCGGGGCATAATGAAAGGTGAGCGCCGTCAGCACATATACCGTAAGCGGCCAGCCGTTGGGATCGCCGCCGATGGCGCGGACAATGCCGGGCAGGCAGAAATACACCAGATACAGGTCCAGAATAAAAGGCATGCTCCGGTTATACGAAAGCCAGGTCTCGCAGATCTGGAAAAGGACGGGTACCCTTGTGAGACGGACTGCCGCAATACCTGTGCCTATGACGAGGCAGAGCAGGATTGAGCAGGCAATTACATATGCAGTGAAAGGGATCGCGTCGGCCAGACGGGGAAAAAGTCCGATAAAATACGAGACATCAAAGGTAAGCATGGTTCATCATCCTTAAAATGATTGACAGGGGATCATTCTTCCTCCCGTTTCAGCATGCGCTGCAGAAACTGGCGGGTCTTTTCCTCATTAGGAACAGTAAATAATTTTTCCGGCGGTCCTTCCTCGATGACAAGACCGTCAGAAAGAAAGACGCACTTTGTAGAAACCGCCCGGGCAAAATGCATCTCATGAGTTACGATGATCATCGTAATGCCAAGGCGGGCTACCTCGGCGATGGTGTCCAGCACCTCGCCGACCAGCTCCGGATCCAGAGCGGAAGTGGGCTCATCAAAAAGAATAATATCCGGCCGCGGCGCCAAGGCGCGGGCGATGCCGACCCGCTGCTGCATGCCGCCGGATAATTCCACCGGATACATGTGGGCATAGTCCGCCATATGCACCCGGTTCAGTTCCTCCATGGCGATTTCCTGGGCTTCCTTTTTGGATTTGCCGTAGCCGTAAATCAAGCCCTCTGTCACGTTTTCTAAGACGTTTTTATTGCGAAATAGATTGAATTGCTGAAACACCATGGTAGATTTTCGCCGGAGCCGCTGTACCTCTGCCTTGGAAATGCGGGAAAAATCGACCGACACATCATCGATGGAAAGCTTGCCGGAATCCGGCTTTTCCAGATAATTAAAGCACCGGAGGAGCGTTGTTTTTCCTGTGCCGGAAGGACCGAGAACGGAAACTACATCGCCCTTGTTCACGGTGAGATTGATATCCTTCAGCACCGTGTGTGCGCCGAAGGATTTTTTTATATGTTCTGCCGTCAGAATGGGGGGCATAAAGATTCTTCCTTTCCTGCAGGTGCAATAAAAAAATCATCCCTGCTGGGACGATTTGTCGTGTTCCACCCATATTCGCCTATGCGTCGCCGCAAAGGCCTTGCGGGGTCATTGACTGACCCACGGCTGTAACGGGCCACCCGGGAAGGCCTACTTCCTTCAGCCTTCCGGCTCAGAGATGCACTTCAGAGAGAGCCTCGCACCCGTTTCCACACCTCCGGGCTTTCTGCAGCGATACATCCCGCTTACTCTTTCTCATCCTCGCCGTATTTCAGGTTAGTTGGAATCAGTATAGCATGAAACATATATCACTGCAAGAAAACGAAAGCTGGTCACATAAGGAGCTAGCCGATGATTTGATGATGATCGATCGAAAGAATGCGGGTATGCCACTGATCCAGCGTGGAGCGGTGACCGATGCTGACCACCGTGATATTCGGGATGGCGCAGAGCCGCTCGTACATCGCCGCTTCCCGGTCCTCATCCATAGCAGATGTGGCCTCGTCAAGAAATACAAAGGCAGGCCGTTTATGAAATATACGGAGGAACGCCAGCTTTTGCATTTCTCCCAGCGACAGGATATGACTCCAGTCAGCCTGCTTATCCAGATCCTTTATGAGACGGGCAAGACCGCATTCTTGCATGAGAGGGAAAAGAGCTTCATCGCTCAGGGTCTTGTCGGGATAAGCTGCGGCCTCCCGAAGAGTTCCCATAGGCAGATACGGCCGCTGGGGGATCGTCATGGACGAGGCCTGATTGGGAAGGATAAGAGCGCCCTCCGCATAAGGCCAAAGACCGGCAAAGACTCGAAGCAGCGTAGATTTTCCGCTGCCTGATGGGCCTTTTAAAATAACTTTCTCACTAGGAGCAATGGAAAGATTCACATCTTTTAAAAGGGGATCGCCGTTAGGGAGAAACACTGTGACATGAGACAGAACGATGCATTTCCCTCCGCTCGTGTGACCTGCGTATCATGAGCGGCTGCGTCCGCTATGAGCTCATTCATATGTGCATCGAATGTAAGCAGACGGCGAACGCAGGACTGCCATTCCGCCAAGGACGTATAAACATCGACAAAGTAGGACATGGACTCCTGCACCTTTCCAAAGCAGTTTGCCACCTGCATGAGACCACCGAGAGAAATATGCTTGGAAAGATATTTCGGAACTGCCACCACAAAGGGGAAAATAATGGCAATCTGAGCATAGGAATTGGTCAGCCATGAAAGCTGCTTTTCCTTTTTGATGATGAAAAGCATATTCGAAAGAAGCGATGACAGGCGATCCGAAAGGATAGACCGCTCCCGGTCGGCGCCTTCATAAAAAGCGACGCTCTCTGCGCCTTCCCGCAGACGGATCATGCCGAAACGGAAATCCGCTTCCTTTTTCTGCTGCACGAAATTAAGAGACACCAGC
This sequence comes from Dialister sp., assembly GCA_034180505.1. Taxonomy (GTDB): domain Bacteria; phylum Bacillota; class Negativicutes; order Veillonellales; family Dialisteraceae; genus Dialister. The sequence continues at coordinate 72,401 of JAXFOE010000011.1, read as the reverse complement.
CGCTTGCCCACCTTGTGAGTGATCCAAGTGCCGATGATGGAATACAAAAGCGCCGCCCAGACAAGGTAGCCGCTGACGTGAAAAGTATATCCGCTGAGAGACAGGCTAAGCGGCTCAGAAAGATTCCAAAGCACTGCGATGAAGCAGACAATCGTAGTCACTGCCCGCAAAAGACCATTCATGAAGGAAAGCGTTTGAGATGTAAACAGCTGGATATCCTCGGAGATACGCTGATCCGGATTATCCGCATTGCTCTCCGGCACCATTTCCATGCGGTAGTACATCCGGTTTCCTGTCCAGCGGGAGAGATATTCCTCTGTGAGCCAGCGCCGCCATGATAGGGAAAGCCTGCGCTGAATATAGTAGGCATACACCGACAGTGCGATATGGGCAAACGCCAGATAGGTGAAGCGGATCAGCTGGTGGTACACGCCCTCGGTATTGTAGTCCTGAAGAGCGCTGTAAAACGCATTGAACCAGTCATTTAAAAGGAGAGTCATGTACACTGCAGAAATTGTAAGAGCCACAATGGCAAGCAGCATACCCCACGCGGTCTTCTTTTCCCCGCTTTTCCAGTAAAGGGAAATGAGAGCCCACAAATCCCGTATAAATCGTCGTTGTTCCATTTACGAACCACCCCGCCACCATGCCGGACGCATCCGGTACAAAGATATTTCTAATTATACACTGCAAAAAGAAGAGCCCATGAGAAGGGCATGGACGAGCCAAATAAAAACAGGATGTCCGCCCCGTGGAGGAGAGTAGTGGTTAAAAAGATAAGACATGAATTATATAGATTTCGTAGGAAGAAGTGTGCTGAAAAGGTTGCATGCCTGTCGTGAATTATAATATAATACGGGCAGCAGGAGGGTTGGAGTATACTCTTTCGTAATATGAGAGTATATTATGTTCTCGTTTTCAGTTCATTAAAGGTTAATTTTAGGGGGTAAGGGGGATTGTATGAAGCGATTTTTCAAGATACTATGTCTGCTTTTTGCCGGGGTGATGATGCTGTCTGCGGCAGGGTGCGGGGGTACGTCTTCCAATAAGCAGGCTGTCAAGGAAAACGGAAAGACGGTAGTCACCTTCTGGCATGTGTATACAAAGAATTTTGGGGCGCCTGTTATTAAGCAGATGGTTGATGATTTCAACAAGTCTCAGGACAAGATTATCGTCAAGGAAGTGTATAATCCCGATATGTATCCGGGGCTTATGAAAAACCTGCAGGCCGATGTCGCGTCGGGGAAGGCGCCCTCCATTGCGATGATCGGATATAACTATTTGAAGTATTTTGATCAGAACTTCGCCTATACGTCGCCGCTGGAGCTGGAAAGGGAATCCGGGGCAGACAGGGATTTTGTGGAGAAGCATTTTTTGCCCAACGTGCTCAGCTTGGCAAAATCCGGTGATAAGCAGGTAGGGCTTCCATTTTCCATCAGCACGCCGATTATTTTTTACAATCCCGATCTGTTTGCAGCAGCCGGTTTAGATCCGGCCAATCCGCCAAAAACCTGGGAAGAAGTTCGGCAGTATGCCAAAGCGATTCATGACAAGACCGGCGAGTATGGCTTCTATATGCAGGAGTATCAGGACAACTGGGCAACTCAGGGGCTCCTTACATCCAATGGCGCTGAAATTTTAAAGGACAACAAGGCTGTATTTGCGTCGAAAGAATCAGCAGAGGCATATCAGCTATATGCGGATATGGTTCTGAAGGATAAGTCGGCGCTCCATATTGCTGCCGATGAAGGAATTGCTTCCTTCTATAGCGGCAAGGTGGGCATCCTTATGGGGACCAGCGCCAAGATCGGGACGGTTATGCAGTCCTCCAATTTCAATGTGATGGCCAGTCCGTTCCCGTCGTTCGGCGGCAAAGAGGTCCGTATCCCTGCAGGGGGTAATTTCCTGGCTGTGACAGCTCAGTCTAAGGAAGAGCAGCAGGCGGCTTGGGAATTTATGAAGTTCATCATGCAGCCCAAGTACTTGGCGCAATGGACAATCAATACGGGTTACCTGCCATCTCGTCAGGACGTGGTAGATGAACCGGCCATCAAGGAAGCCATCGCCAAGACACCGGCGCTGAAAATTGCCTTTGATGAGCTGCCATCTCTCTCTCCGTGGGTAGCCTTTCCGGGGGACGTAGGCGTGAAGGCGGAGAAAATGTTTGCCGATGTGCGTGATAAGATTCTGGGCGGAGAGAATATCGAGGAGACTCTTAAAAACGCGCAGGATAGCCTGAATAATCTTTTGAAGTAGGAAATGGGGAAGAGCCGCGCGTACTGCGGTTCTTTTCCTGTTTTTAGCGGTATAATTCTTCTGTCAGGTGAATGAATATGAACCATAGTGATGAAGTGGCGGCGTATGCCAAAAGAGAGAAAAGGCTGGCGGTGCTGTTTATCTTGCCGGCATTGGCGGTGTTTGTGCTGTTTATGTTTTATCCGCTGGGCTACACTTTGTATCTGTCCCTTTTCCGGTGGAATATGGTTTCACCGACTATGAAATATGTGGCGTTCCAGAATTACATCGATCTTTTGACAAATCCCGTAACGGTTCAGATTGTGCAAAACACGCTTTTGTACATCGTGATTCTTGTGCTGTTCAATTTTTTCCTGCCTTACATTCTTTCCTATATAAATACGTTCCTGATGAGCACCGGGAAGCATATTTATAAGGCGCTTTTCTTTTCGTCATCCCTGATCGCCCTTGTGGTGGGGGCGATTTTGTTTCAATGGATATTCAATCCTGTTTCCGGACCGGTGGCAGCACTGGCAGATAATTTCGGAATAACGCTGCCTGCGTGGTCCAAAACGCCGGGGCTGGTCATTGTCGTGATCAGTCTGGTGGCCGTATACAAAGCGTTCGGCTACAATTTTCTGATTCTCTTGTCAGGAATGAACAGCGTCCCCGAAGAGCTTATCGAGGCGGCCCGTCTGGAGAAGGCGTCCAGCGGAAATATATTCAGACAGATTGTGATGCCCTTGACCTCCTCCACAGCGGTATACATTTTGATCATGACCATCGTGCAGGGGCTGCAGTATGTGTTTACGCCTATCAAGGTGCTGACACAGGGAGGGCCCAATGATGCCAGCTCCAACATTATTTATCAGGGATATGACTATGCCTTTACGTTTTACGAGACCGGCATGGCTGCGGCATTGGCTATCGTAACGATGCTTATTTTCCTCGTCCTTCTTTACCTGGAGTTCCGCTATGTGGAGAAGGGGGTTTACTATGAAAACTGATTTTCAAGGCTGGAAATGGCATGCCCTGTTTCTGATCATTTCCCTTCTTCTCATCTATCCGCTGCTGTTTTCCCTGTCCACGTCGTTTAAGTCCATGAGCGAGGCCTTTTCCTCATCCTCCCTCATACCGATGGATCCGACGCTTTCCGCTTACGAACGGGTATTTACAACGATCCAGTTTGTACAGATACTGTCCAATACCTTCATCATAGCGGCGATCGTAACCTTATTTAAGTTGACAACCGGTATATTTGCGGCCTATGCCTTTGTGTTTTTCCGATTTAAGGGGAAAACGGTACTCTATTTCCTGCTGATATCGACGATTTTCATTCCCTTCACGGTGACCATGATTCCTAACTATATCACCTTGTCCGATATAGGGCTTGTGGACAGCATTTACGGGGTAGCCCTGCCGCAGCTGGCCGACGCGACGGGAATTTTTCTGCTCCGTCAGTACATGAAAGGAATTCCGCTTCCTCTTATGGAGGTGGCCGCTCTTGAAAATGCATCCCATCTGACACGGCTTCGCACGATCGTTGTGCCCATTATAAAACCGGCTATTCTTTCTATCGGGATTATTTTCTTCATCAACTCATGGAATGAATATGTGTGGCCTGCCATTATTATCAAGAGCGAAGCGAATTATACGCTGTCTCTGGCACTGCAGATGTTTGTCAGCTCGGAAGGCGGAACCGATGTGCCTGTCACTATGGCGGTAGCTACATTGACGATGCTTCTGCCGCTGGGACTCTATGCGGTGTGCCAGAAATTTATTATCGGGACCTTTGCCAACTCAGGGATCAAGTAAAGAGGGAGAATTGGGATGTACAGCATTGAGTTTAAAAATGTAGTCAAACGATTTGGAAACACAGAGGTTATCAAAGGACTCGACCTGTCGGTGTATAAGGGAGAGCGGTTAATATTGCTGGGTGCTTCAGGCTGCGGCAAATCAACGGTGCTCCGCATGATATCGGGACTGGAAACGATCACCTCAGGAGAATTATATCTGAACGGAAAATTGGCTAACTCCATGGACCCGGGAGACCGGAACATCGGAATGGTTTTCCAGAATTATGCCCTGTTTCCTCATATGAGTGTGGAAAAAAATATATCCTACGGCTTGAAAATACATAAGATTCCCGAAGCAGAGAGGAAGGAACGGGTCGCGGCAGCCGTCAAAATTCTCAATCTGGAGGGATTGGAAAAGCGTCTTCCCCGGGAATTATCCGGAGGTCAGCGGCAGCGGGTTGCCTTGGCAAGGGCTATCGTAAAGCAGTCGGATTTTTTCCTATTGGATGAACCGCTTTCCAATTTGGATGCCCAGCTCCGCGGCCGTGCCAGGAAAGAATTGGTCAGGTTGCATGAAATGTATGGCCAGACTATGGTTTACGTCACGCATGATCAAATCGAGGCGATGACCGTAGGGCAGAGAATTGCGGTCATTCATGAAGGGCGGATTCAGATGCTGGATACGCCCCACAAGGTCTACCATAGCCCGGCTAATATTTTTGTAGCTACATTCATCGGCTCGCCGTCAATGAATATCATTGATGTGGCCGTGTCGGACGGCTCGGTGCAGCTGAACGGAACAAGCCTCCGGCTTGGCGAGGGATGGCTGGGAAGGATGCATGAGACATCCTCGGATAAATTTAAACTGGGGATCCGGCCGGAGGATGTAGTTCTTTCCCCGGACAAGGGAAAAAACAGCATTCCTGTATCCGTGCAATACCATGAGGACTATGGCAGCCGGGTAGGCTATTACTTTACGGTCAACGGAACCGACGTGATTTCCATTATGCGGGAGGACGTTCTGCAGGGACGGGCCGAAGCATACTGGCATGTAAACGAGAGGAAGCTTCATTTTTTTGACAGCGAAACGACTGAGAGTATTGGGTATCCCCCAGAAGTGGAGGGGAGAGAATGAAATATTTCATCAGTGATTTAATCGTAGGCATGGGGAGAATTTCTGAATTTGGAGGTTGGCTGAATGCATTGAAACGGTCTGATGTAGGAGTCGAATTCACCGCGTTCACCCATAATGACCGGTATTGGCATGAATTGGATGCGCTGGCACAGGCTGTCACATGCCCGGTTACCTTTCACGGGCCTTATGTGCAGATAGAAGCTACGGCCGATACAGGATCAAAAGAATATCATTGGCTCATGGAGAGCTACGGCAGGGTGCTCCGGCTGGCAAAGACGGTGCATGCGGGGCATGTGGTATTCCATTACTCCCAAAAGCAATTTGAACTGAAGGATATTCCGCAAAAGCAGGAGAATGCCAAAGCGGTGATGAGGCAGTTGACTGAGGAGGCTGAAAAAATGGGCGTGCCCCTGGTGATTGAAAACCTGTGCCGCCAGCAAAAGGGAGTCCATCTTTTTACGAATGATGAGTACTTTGATTTATTTCAAGAGATGCCTCACGCGAAGGCGCTGATTGATATCGGCCATGCCAATGTGAACGGGCTGGACGTAGAGAGGTTTCTCGCCACGTATACCGACCGGGTTACAGGGTTCCACGTTCATAATAATGACGGGAGAAGCGATCAGCATCTGGATTATCATCATGGGACGGCCGATGTGCGGCAGATCATGCACTGGGCGGGGAAATATACACCCGGCGCAAATATTGTGATTGAGTATGAACCGCACGAGCTGCTGTCACATCAGGAGCTGTTGGAAGAAATCGAGGAGCTGAGGAGCTGGGCAGAGGAAGATCAATAAAAAATACGCTTGCTGCAGATTATGTGGCAAGCGTATTTTTTATGCATATGGAACGGATTTTGATTCTTATGGGCAGGATTGGATTGTAGAAGGGGACGGGGATTGGGGGCTGCCGGTGTTCGTATTGCCTGAGGGATAGAGGGAGAGCGCCTCCTGCATGCATTGCATGAGGATGTCATGATTCTTTTGACGCACCATGCCGCTTATGCGGAACAGGTCGATGAACCACCAGATCGCACCGATCACGATGAAGTAGAGAGCCCATAAAAGAAGGTTCATCCCGATTTTTCCCAAATAGAAGTAATGGCAACCAAAGAGAAGCCATAAAATATAAGCGGTGCTCGTCTTCTTTTCCCGGGATGCATACAAGGTGAGGGTGTAGTGCTTTTGCTGCTCGGAAAGACCCCGCAGCATGACAAGATCTCCTGGATTCATAGGCGGCTCCTTTCGTTAAAACAAACGCTGCTTCATCTTCATGGCCACCCAGCGTGACAGAGCCTCTGCCGCCTCCTTTGGCGCATTCTCCACAAGGCGGATATTTCCCTTCATTCGGTTTTCCATGGTGACGTCCTTTGCGATATAAGGTTCAAAGGTTTTGTACAAATTCATTTTTGTGATTTCTTCGCGCATGTCCATGACAGAGCCTCCTTATATGCATATTGTATCATGGGCGGGGCTTTCTGAAAATCAAGGCGGCAGGGCGGAGCTACTTTGTTTCAGAAGGAACCGGCCCTTTTAAAAACTCCTTTTCGTTTACGATGAAGCGGATATGCTCCGCTGATCCGATTTCTTTTTCTCCCTCGAAGGCGGTAATGGAGAAGGATATCTTCCTCCCCTCTGCGGCGGTTACAGCAGCCACCGCATGGATTTTCCGCCCCGGCAGGGTTGGCGCTTTGTGAGTGACTGCGATGTAGCCGCCCACGGTGGCTTCCTCTTTCTTTAATGAAGAGGCAAGGCAGTTTACGGCGGCTTCCTCCATGAGCGCTGATAAGACAGGCGTGGCGAGAACGGGAAGAGTGCCGCTTTTGATATGCTCCGCGGTGTCGTTTTCCGTCACAATGCGTGTTGCCCTTCCGGTTTGTCCGATTTGAATCATGAAAGCTTCCTCCAAGTACGTTTTTTTCAGTATAGCAGAGGGAGGCACACCGGACAATTGGACTGAAGGGGACTCTCTTAAATTTGCAGGGTTGAATAGTGTATAATGATACGGACTAGGAGAAGAATTCTCTTTCTATAAAAGGAGATTTGGCGTGAACATAAAAGATGCGGTGCTGACGCCGGGCAAGAGGAAGCGTGCGCTTTTCTGTCTGCTGGCGGCGGCGATCGTTTTTTGCGCAGCCGGTTTTTATTATGTCTATAACGGGCTCGGCGCAAGACCCTCGGGCGATGTGATCGATGTGGTCATACCGAAAGAGGCCACAGGGCAAGAAATCAGCAGTGTGCTCGTAAGGAATGGAATTATTTCTGACGGCTTTGCTTTCCGGGTCGTTTTAGCGGTTACCGGCGAGGGGAAAAGGCTCCAAAGCGGACATTACCACCTGCGGCAGGGGCTGTCTATCCGGCAGGCGGTGGAGGCACTTCACAAAGGGGCTGATGACTATATCACGGTCACTATCCCTGAGGGGTATACGGTGAAGCAGATGGCGGAGGTTTTTAAAAAAGCAGGGGTTGCCGGCGGTAATTCCTTTGAAGAAACCGCCGCTGTTTACGGCCCTCTTTCGTGGCAGTATGGGCCGGTGGCTGTGCCGGTCAGGGGCGAAGGGTTTTTATTTCCCGATACCTATGATGTGCCGCTTGATTATGACGCAAAGCAAATTTGCGATATGATGTATTGCCGCATGGACAGTATGATTACTGCCGATATTCGGCAGAGGGCGGAGAAAAAGTCGCTGACCCTGTATGCGCTGATCACGCTGGCGTCCATGGTGGAGCGGGAGGCCCGGTTTAAAGAGGATCAGGTGCCTATCGCGTCGGTTATGCTGGCAAGACTCAAGGCGGGCATGCCCCTTCAAATTGACGCGACGGTGCAATATGCGCTGGGCGAAACAAAGCCGGAGGTGACCGTTGAGGACACGAAGGTGGATTCGCCGTATAATACATACCTCTGCCGAGGACTCCCGCCAGGGCCGATCGGTGCGCCCGGCATGGACGCGATCCGATCCGTGCTGGACGCAGAGCCCGGCGAGTATCTGTACTATGTGGCAGAAAAAGACGGGCACCATGTTTTTACAAAAACGCTGGAAGAGCACCGGGCGGAGACCCGGCGGATTTACGGGGAAAGCTCATGAAGGCCGGCAGCGTTCTGGCAGAGCTCGAAAAAGAAGCCGCCTTGTATCACCTGCCCATTCTGCGGAAGGCGGAGCGGGATGTATTTCTTTCAGTAGTCAAAAAAGCGGCGCCGCGGCGTATTTTGGAAATCGGGACGGCCATCGGATACAGTGCGCTTCTCATGGCAGAGGCTATGCCGGAGGCGCAGATCACAACGATCGAAATCGACCCGAAACGCCATCGGCGCGCAGCCGAAGCGGTGCGCAAAGCCGGAGAAGAGGAACGGATCTCCTGTCTTTTAGGCGATGCGTCTCTTTTGATACCCGCCTTGGAAGGCGCCTTTGATCTTCTCTATCTGGACGGGCCGAAGGGGCAGTATCTTCGTCATTTGAAGCTGGCAGAACCGCTTCTTTCCGGTCATGCCGCCGTTTTGGCGGACAATGTGCTTTTTCGGGGGCTCGTGGCGGGGCGCGAAAGGGCGCCTCACCGGTACCGGACGATTGTCATGCGTCTGCGGAAATATATTTCATATGTAAAAAAGCAGTATGATACGGTGATTTATCCCGATGGGGACGGGCTCTCCGTATCTGTCAAAAGGATATAGAATGAAAAAAATAGAACTTCTTGCACCGGCAGGAAATATGGAAAAAATGAAAATGGCTCTGCGGTATGGAGCCGATGCGGTATATCTGGCAGGGAAAGGCTTCGGCCTTCGGGCGTACGGCGGAAATTTTTCCAATGACGAGCTGAAAGAGGCGGTGGATTTTGCCCATGCCATGAACCGCAGGGTGTATGTCACTGTAAACATCATACCCCGCAATGAAGATCTGGAGGGGCTGGATGTATACTTAAAATATTTAGAGTCCATCGGCGCTGATGCGGTCCTTATTTCGGATCTTGGTGTCTTTTCTCTCTGCCGGGAGGCGGCGCCGCGTCTGCCCATTCACGTTTCCACGCAGGCATCGTCGGCCAACTGGCGCACTGTCGATGCGTGGAAGAAGCTGGGCGCGTCCCGGGTAGTGCTTGCCCGGGAGGTGTCGCTGGCGGAAATGGCGGACATTCGAAGAAGAGTGGACATGGAGCTGGAAATTTTTGGTCACGGCGCCATGTGTATTTCCTGGTCCGGTCGCTGCCTCTTGTCGAATTTTTTCACCAACGGCAAGCGCCAGTCCAACCGGGGCGAATGCATTCAGGCCTGCCGTTTTAAATACACCGTGCAGGAGGAGAGCCGGCCCGGGCAGTATTGGCCCGTGGAGGAGGACGAGCACGGGACCTATATATTCAACAGCAAGGATCTTTGCCTTGTGAATCATATAAAGGATATCATTGAAGGCGGCGCGGCGTCATTAAAAATTGAAGGCCGCATGAAGTCGGTGTACTATGTGGCGGCGGTGGTGGCGGCATACCGGAAGGCCATCGATGCGTATTACGAAGAGAAAGAGAATTATCAGGTGCGGCCCGAATGGCGGGCGGAGCTGGAAAAAGTCTCCCACCGGCCCTACACGACCGGATTTGCCTATGAGCAGCCGGACCATACAGCGCAGGAGTATGAATCGTCCCAGCCCGGGCAGTCCTATGATTTTATCGGTCTGATTCTTCCGGGAAACGGGAAGCGCCTTCTGGTGGAGCAGCGAAATCATTTCAAAACCGGGGAGCGGGCAGAGTACTTGACGCCTGCGGGAGAGATCGGGCACATCACCATCGGAACGCTGTATAATGAGGTTGGGAAAGCTACGGAAAAGGCGCCCCATCCGCTGGAAAAACTGGAAATGGACAGCGACATGATGCTGCCGGCATGGACTATTTTAAGGAGGCCTGCCCGCTGATGAAGGATGACAGGGTATATATCAAGGTTCATCCGCGAGACGTGAATTATGTAAATCGTATCCTGGAAGGCTATGAATATCTGGGAGTCCTTACGACGATCGATAAAAATCTGGGTACATGTGTCGTAAACTCCACGGCAGATACAAGAGATGAAGTGATTCTGCTTCTGACGAAGCTCGATTGTCCCGTGACGATCCTTCCGGCAGGAGCGCTGCGCCGAGAGGAGGAGCTATGACGAATCCGAAAATCCTATGGGAATATTTGAGGCAACGCGGTCATTTCTTTCTGGCCACAGCAGCTGGGGGAGAGCCTCAGATCCATATTATGAAAGACATCTGCTTTTTTGAGGGAAGCCTTTATGTGGATGCCGCTGGTCATCAGGCGCTGGCAAGGGAGCTTTCCCAAAACCCGCTGGTCGTGATCGACGCCCTTCATCCGGATAAGTCCCATATCTCTATTTCGGCGAAGCTGGTAAGGGAAGAGGGAAGCGGCCCGAAGGAGGCCATGGAGAAAGCCTTTGCCAATGATCTGAATAAAAAAGAGGGCGGCCCTATGTGTCTCTTTCGCCTGGTCCGACCATCGGCCATACTATGGGATGGTTTTGACAGGGAAAGAAAGATAGAGGGGTAAGGACGCCGTATCCGCTTTGCTTCTGCGGTAAAAATTGTTCATTACCCGGAGGATGGACCTTGCTGTCCGGTACCACAGAAATACATTCGGGAACAATAAAAGGGCAGGCTGATGCCTGCCTTTTTTCATGCAAAATACAGGGGTCTGTCCGAGTGTCTCCGTATATCCCAGCGTGATGAATCAGGCGCTGCGCACTGGCTTTGTTATGAAATAATTCACGTAAAGCTGCTCAATCTTGTCGTCAAGTCACGTGATGATGCTGACAAGCAAACGGTATGATGTCCCTGTATCCTGCATGTTCTGTTTTTCTTGCTGTTTTGTCTTGCTAAACCCGCGGGGAGAGGAAAATCCGAATTCAGCCCGCCTGAGGGATTTTCTTTGCGCCGGTGCCGTTATCATGACGCAAAAGAAGCCGTTTCAGGTTTTTGCTTCCGGAGGATTTTTACCTCTCATATATAAAGTCGTTGAGCGGAAGAAAAATCACAACCCCCCATTCTAAAAAGTAGTATATGTTTACAAGAGCAAGAGATTTTCTTTGCAGGAAGAGAGGCTCCTTGCCTGATTCCCATATCCCATGCCGCCCTATGTCTCAAGGCCGAATATATCATGCCGGTGCAAAAGCAGTTTCCTGCCCCTGTGTTTTGCCGGAGCTGCCTCGTTTTTTCGCAATTTCGTTGATTACTTATTATTCTCCCCGGTATGGATCGTGCTATAATCAAAGGAAATGGTTAATGGTACGTATGAGGTGAAGACATGAATGCTAAAGGACTGATAACAGATTTATACCAGCTGACTATGGCCAATGCGCTGTTTCATTTAGGACGGCACGAGCGGCGGGTTGTGTTTGACCGGTTTTACCGGATCAACCCGTTTGACGGCGGCTACACTGTAGTGGCGGGTCTTTCCCATCTGATAGAGTTTGTTAAAAATTTCCGGTTCGATGAAGAGGCGCTTGACTATCTGTCATCGCTGAAAATTTTTTATCCTGAATTTTTAGATTACTTGAAGGAATTTCATTTCACCGGCGATATTTACGCTATGCCCGAAGGGACCGTAGCCTTCCCGGGGGAACCTCTTCTGCGGTTTCACGGCACCACCATCGAAGCGATGATGATGGAAACCGGCCTTTCCATGATTCTGAACCATGAAAGCCTGATTGCCACCAAGGCAAGGCGGATCCGCACCGTGGCCGGAACTGATGGGCTGATGGAATTCGGCCTCCGCCGGGCCCAAGGACATTCCGCAGGCCTTTGGGGCGCCCGGGCGGCTATGATCGGCGGCTTTAACGGCACGTCTAATGTGGAGGCGGGGAAACGGTTCGGCATTCCTGTGCTGGGTACGATGGCCCACAGCTGGGTCATGAGCTTTGACACCGAGCTGGAGGCATTTGAGGAATATGTGCGGCAGTACCATGACAATCTCATTCTTCTGGCCGATACGTATCATGTGCTGGAAAGCGGCGTGCCTCATGCGATAGAAGTCTTTAAAAAATTGAAAAAGGCAGGAAAGCTTCCGAAGACCTATGGCATCCGTATTGATTCCGGCGATCTGGCGTATCTTTCTAAGGAAGCGAGCCGCATGTTTGAAGAAGCGGGCTTCCCGGATGTCACCATTTCCGGGTCGAATGATCTGGACGAATATCTCATTCATTCATTAAAGGCGCAGGGCTGCACTGTCACGTCATGGGGCGTAGGGACAAAAATTATTACCGCTGACGGCGCCTCTGCCTTAGGCGGCGTCTTCAAGATGAGCGCCCGGGAATGGAAGAACGGATTTGAGCCGGTGATGAAAATTTCCAATGATGTAGCAAAAATGACCAATCCCGGCATCAAGGATGTGCGCCGCTTCTACAATAAGCAGACCGGGAAAATGATTACCGATCTGGTCTGCCTCCCAAGCGAGCCTAAAGCAGGCGGCGATCTTACGCTGGTCACCGAGTCGGCGCTGTGGCGCAAAAGACATCTGGAAGGCGGATCCTATGAAACCCGTTCGCTTTTGGAGCCGGTGGTCAGGGCAGGAGAAACGCTGCCTCTGCCGTCCCTTTCGGAGACAATTTCCTATGCGAACAGGCAGATGGAAACACTCTGGCCGGAATATACGAGACTGACCAATCCGGACATCATGGAAATTAATTTATCCGCACCCCTTCAGAAGCTGAAGCGGGAAATCATCGAAAAGGAACTGGGCAAGCGGGAAGCAGACCGCATGAGCCATGCATAAGCAAAGGAAGAAAGAGAGCGAGATATGAAAAAAGGTATAGTTGCCGTCATAGCGGCCGCAGGCGTGCTTCTTGGCAGCATGACAGCTTCGGCGGATACGCTTCCCCTGCCTCAGGGCGAGACCTTGGACCTTGGCGCGGCAGTCTCTGTCTATGACGGGCAGGATTCCTTCTTCGGCACAAAGCTGTACGAGTGGCTGTCTGACAAGGACAGTTCTTCGACACTGGAAAAGGCCATTACCAAGTGGGAGCTCTATCCCAAGGAGGATACCCGAAGGCCGAGAGAATTAGCCATGGTTCTTATGGAGTTGCTGAAGGGGACGAAACTCTTCCAAATCCGCACAGAAACGGCAGATACCTATTATCAGGAATTTGTCATTTCAGTTCCTGTGTCAGACAAAAATAAACTGGCTGTGATGGACCTCAGCGCTGCGGCGAAACCGGTGAAAGGAAGTAAAGGCAAGGAATTGACGCGGATGTATGAGGAAAAGCTGCCTCTGCTGGCGAAGCAGTTTGAGCTTACGTCTCATACGGATTGGAAAGAGGGCTTTACAAAAAGCGGCCATTCCTATCGATTCGGCGAGGCAAGGGTTGCCCTTGTGAAGGAAGGCTTCACCCTTCCGCTGGCGCTGACAGGATATATCACAAGAAATGACGAGGGCACGGTGTATACGATTTTTATCGGAGATCAGAGCAGCGCCGCCTATTTTGCCCCGATCGTGAAAAAAGCAATTGAAGGAGCAGCCCGATGAAACGGTGGATGGGATGGCTCATGGCCGGGATGCTTGTTGTCTCGCCCATGTCGTTGCAGGGAGCAGAGATTTCCAAAGGGCCGGAGCCCCTGGCCATGGATGCGCCGGAGCGTATCGCCTCCATGGTGCCGGTGGAGAACCTGCCCGAGACAGGAAATGTATTTTCCGAGGGGCAGGGCATTCTAAAGGATGGAGCCCGTGGCGGCAACTGGATCTACCACAGCCCTTCCGGCAATGAGGCGAGAGGTATTGTCGGGCTGCTGACGGTGCAGAAAAAAGATATTGCCGGAAACGCCCTGCTTGTACATACAAGCCTTTTTGGAGAGGAAGGGGCGCTGGCGGCCACTCTGTTCGATGAAGGGGGCATGCCGCCGGAAACGGCGAAAAGGGTTTTTGCTTTCAACCTGGGTCTTCTCCGGTCAGAGAGCGCCATCAATGAGGTGCTTATGGAGACCATGGAACAGGTGCGGCAGGAAACAAAGGAAAGGATTCCCTACAGTCTGATTTCTGTGGACTTCCTACAGGTGGATCAGCTGCAGCGGAATAAAAAGTATCCTTATATGTACAATGCATCTCTTCGGGCGGTCATGTCCGCAGACGGCTGGGCGGTGCCGTTTTTTATCCGTATGACGGTGATCCGGGCGAAGGATACGCCGAAGCTGCTGGTGCTCCTTACAAGGGACAGCGAGAAAAATCTTTTTATCCCGGTCATGGACGAGATGGCAAAGGACATAGCGCTGGGAAATTTATAAACAAAGGCCGCCGGCGGCGAAGGTATGCCTGAAGCCTTTTACATCGGTTTTGGAAATCAATCATGAAGGAATACAGCATCAAAGCGGCGGACGCGGGGAAACGGCTGGACGCATTTCTGATGGAGCGGGAGAGTATGCCCCGCGGCGCATTTATGAAGGCTCTCCGTACTAATAAAATCAAAGTGAACCGGAAGAAACGGGAAGCCTCTTACCGCCTTGCCAAAGGGGATCTGGTGCAGTCCTATATACTGCGGGAAGAAAAAAGGCGGCCCTTTTCTATTGTGTATGAGGACGCCTATGTGATTATTGCAGAAAAGCCGGCAGGGATTTTATGCATGGGTGACGGAGACACCTTTCTTCACCGGGTAGAGGCGTATCTCCGCAGCAAGGGAGAGAGAGCTTTCCCGGTACATCGGCTGGATTTCAATACCCGGGGCCTCATGATGTATGCCAAAGGGGAGAGCACCCTTGCCGCATTGTCCCGTTTAATCCGCGAGCGGGCCATAAAAAAATCCTATCTCCTTGTGGCAGAAGGCATATTTCGAAAAAAACGGGGCCGCATGACACAGTATCTATTTAAGGACGCCGGGAAAAAACAGGTCTATGTCACTGATGAGCCCGTGAAGGGGGCAAAGACGGCAATCCTTGACTATGAGGTAAAAGAGGAGAGAGGCGGCCTGTCTCTCGTGGAATGCATCCTTCACACCGGGCGCACCCATCAGATACGGGCGCAGATGGCCCATGCGGGGCACCCCCCTTGTGGGCGATGATAAATACGGCCATACCGCGGAAAACAGGAAGCGGGGAGAAAAAGGGCAGCTCCTCTGCGCCTATGGCCTTTCCTTTCCCGGCGGCCTTTCCGGCAGCCTTTCCGGCGTGTCGGGCAAAGACTTTATCCTATCAGACATTGACTTCCTGAGCCGATATTTTCAATAAAAGGAGGGCCTATGCCTTACGTTAATATCAAAATCACAAAGGAAGGTGCCACAAAGGCGCAGAAAGCGAAATTAATCGCCGGGGTTACCCGTCTTCTGGCGGAGGTGCTTCATAAAAATCCGGCCAGCACGGTTGTGGTCATCGACGAGGTGGACATGGACAACTGGGGACTGGCGGGACTTCCCATTTTAGAAGCCCGCGAAAAAATGAAAAAGAAGTAAATAATAAAAACCCCTGCGCTATCATAGCCGCAGGGGTTTCCAATGTCCGTTATTTTCCTTTGTTGATCATATGCCGGATCATGCCGGGCATGTCCCATTTCCACGCAAGAAACGTACCGATGCACACGCCCAAGATGGCTTGCAGGATCTCATAAGGAAGCTTGATCATGGAATACTCCGGCGTGCTGTACACATAGGCCCGCCCGAGCGTGTACCCCGTGATCATAATGGCCGCACCGAGAAGAACGCCGCCAAAGGCAAGAGCCTTGGAGCGGGTGCGCCGCGCAATCGTCGCGATCACCACCGCCTGCAGGCCATGCGTCGCAAGCGATACAAACATAGGCGCCGGATAAAAAAAGAAATCCCCCAGAAAAGCGCCGATGCCGCCTACCATAAAAGCGCCGAGCGGATCCAGGGACAGCGCCGCTGCGACGATTACCACATCATTCATGTACAGATGGCCCCCGGGCACGGGAAGGCCGAAGGAGGAAAAGGCGATATTGATCGCCATAAGAAGGGCGCATACAGTCAGCCATTGGGCATTGTGAGAAAGCTTTTCTTTCATGATTGATCCTGAATAAAAAATAACTGCCAGCTCATTTACGGGAATGTTCCTTTTCATAATATCATCAATGGGGCATTGTGAATATAATCAATTTTCGCCAAAAGGATAGGGTCAGATGAAGCGGGCATAGATAAGAAGAGGAACGATACCCGTTTGTGTGAGGAAACTTATAGAAAATGCGGCAAACGTCGCGCCGAAGAATCAGGCGCATTCAAAAGCGGATGGACGAGAAAAAAGACAGAAAAAAAGCCCCTTGCGGGGCAGTCATACCACACCGGGGAAGGATGAAACGAAGCGGATCCGTATATCCGGCGAATGATTGACAAACTCGATGGTGAAATCCGGATCGTAATCGACGAATTGCCACTCGCCGATGCGGTCGGGAAAGTGATCCACCGGCTTCACATTCAGATCCGGGAAGGAATGAACCACCTGCACCCGGAGATCTGCGAAGGAATTCACCACCCTTACTCGTCCGGCAAGCCGGATATTTTTGTAATAGCCCTCAGCGGTGATATTCCGGGCAGAGACCGTGAGCGCGCACAGAAGAGACAGGCACAGGGCGGAAAGAATACAGCGGGTGATTTTCATAGAACCTCCTTGGAAAAGCTGGATTGATTAGAAAAGGAAATGCGTCTAGGCATCCATAAATTCCTGCAAATGGCTGCGGTACAGATGAAAAATGCCCAGCGCGTACTGCTGGCGATGGACGAGAGTTCTGTTTTTATACCAGTCCCGCAGCAGCCTTCCTCCTGCGATGGCAGGCCCGAAGGGCACGATAAGAGCGAAAACGGTGAGGGCGAAAAATTGCGCTACTGACAGCTCCGCCGGCGGTTTTTTCAAAGACTCGATATTTGTATTTGCCTTGAGGCACTGCAAAAAAATAGTATACTCCTCCCGGTCGTTCAGCGCTTTTCTGTCGGCGTACAGCATGGCCCGGTTTCCCAGCCAGCCGTAGGTGATGCCAAAGCTGCGATACTTGATATGCATTTGTTCAGGCAGCCACTCCATGCCGGGCGTCAGGCCGAGAAATAAAATCTTGTCGTCCTCAGTGTAGCGGTTTTTAATTTTCTTCCACTGTTCCACCGTAAGCGCTGTGATCATGACATCCCCGTCCTTGGTAGCGACGACCCGTCCCGCTTCCGGGTCGGTTTTCTTTTGCGGGGTCAGATCCAGAAGCTGGCTGAGCAGGGATTTGTCCGTGCCGGGGACAACAACCAACAGTTTTTTCATAAAAATCTCCTTTTCTGTATCATACCATGAACAGCGCCCCTTCAAAACGAAAAAGAAAATAAAAAAAACAATATCCTTTGGAAATATTTCCGGCTCCCGTACTTAGCTCCCGTATAGTAAAATGAATAAAAAAGGGGGGCGGAGTATGAAACGGACGGCACCGGTAAAAAAAGGCAGCGTACTCACACTGCCTGTGACAGACCTGGGCATTCATGGCGAAGGAATCGGCCGCATAGACGGGTTTACCGTATTTGTTCCCGGCGGCCTGCCTGGCGAGCAGGTGAGTGCAGAAATCACCCAAGTGAAGCCATCCTATGCCATAGGCACCCTGCGGGAGATTTTACAGACCTCCCGGGAAAGAGTGACGCCTCTCTGTCCCGCCTTCGGACGCTGCGGCGGCTGCCAGATCTCCCACCTGTCCTATGAAGGACAGCTTGCGGCGAAGCACAAGCGCGTGCGCGACGTGATCCGGCGTATCGGCGGCATCGACCGGGATGTGGTGCGGCCTGTCATACCCGCGGCGTCTCCCTATGGCTACCGAAATAAAATGGCCGCACCGGCGGCGAAAAAAGACGGGAAGAGCTGCCTTGGCTTTTACCGGCAGGGCAGTCATGAGCTGATCCCCCTCTCATGCTGCCCGATCCAGAATAAAGAAAACAATGCCCTCCTTGCACGGGTCTCCGATTTTTTGAGAACCCATGAGCTTCCCATCTACGATGAAGCCAGCGGAAAAGGAAGCCTCCGCCATGTAGTGGCGCGCACAGGGAAAGACGGCATGCTCATGGTCGTTCTCGTGACAGCCGCCGAATCCCTTCCCTGCGAGCAGGAATGGATCGCTGCCCTCCGATCCCTTCCCTTTGTGAAATCCATATACCACAACGTGCAGAAACGGAAGGGAAATGTCATCTTAGGTGACAAAATCCGTCTCCTTTGGGGCGAAAAAACGATTATCGCGTCCCTCATGGGACTGACCTTTGATATATCGCCTTACTCCTTCTTTCAAGTCCATGGTGCGCAGGCGGAAATACTGTATGAAACGGCCCTCGCCTTTGCGGACCTCTCCGGCGGGGAAACCGTGATCGATGCGTACTGCGGTACTGGGACCATTTCTCTTTGCCTTGCCAGACAGGCAAAAAAAGTCATCGGCCTGGACATCGTAAAGCCCGCCATCGACGACGCATGGAAAAACGCCAAACGAAATGGCATGAAGAATGTGGCATTTTACGCCGGTGATGCGGGAAAACTCATGCCCGGATTATACAAAGAAGGCCTTGCGCCAGAGGTGATCGTCATGGATCCCGTCCGTGCCGGCGCCGGAGAAGCCGTGTTGCAGGCCGCAGCCGGCATGAAACCAAAGCGCATCGTATATGTCTCATGCAATCCCGCCACCTTTGCCAGAGACGCAAAATATCTGGAGCAAGCCGGCTACCGCCTAGAGCAGGTACAGCCGGTAGACATGTTCCCCCAGACCATGCACATCGAGACAGTATCATTGCTGGTGCGGGAGAAACGAAACAAAAATCCTGCGTGATTTCATCTGCGTCCGTAAAAAGGCATGCAAAATGGTGCAGGAAAAGCCTGAACGCAAGGGATTTCGATAAACCATTTCATGTTGGAATGATTGTCGGGATTCCTTTTTTAGACCGTTTGACAACCGTTCTGACCACCGGAAATACGAGGTTGTAATGATAGATGGCCAGAAAAACGCCTTGATAGCGGTAAAAAAGAAAATAATAACTGTTAAATCAGCCGAAATAGCAGAAATATACATAGTTCTATGATACTATTAATACATAAAATTATGATTTGAAACGCAGGAGGAACAGATGGCACGAAAGGGCGAGAAGACCAAAGACACGAAGCTGCTTCAGGTCTACGTGGAGCCGGAGCTTCACAGGGCGCTGAGACAGTATTGTTTGGACCATGACACGAAGAACGCTCCCGTGGTGCGGGAGCTGTTGACCCGCTTCCTTGAGGAGCAGGGATATTACAACAAGCGAGGTAAAGAGTAATGGCAAAGAATTTGACTGAGGATGCAGTGCGTGACAAGGCGCGTGACATCCTCGGATTTAAGGATAAAAAGGGCGTGCGTTCAGGAGTTGGGCAGCTAACGACGTTCAATCAGCTTGGGTTTGCTGGTGTGTCAGATAAGCCTGATGGCTGGTATCTGCCAGACAATCATGCGGATACGGCAGTCGTTCTTGAGACGAAGGCATCGAAGATTGCTCTTGGCAGTAAGCAAGTCGATGAGGTTCTGAAGAACGTCAGAATCATCGAAGAGCAGTATGAACACGTTGTTGGCGTTTTGTACAACGGCGATGATGTGCGTGTGTTCAAGGGAACTGAAGAATACGACGGCGATGGAGCAAAGGAGCTTCATAACGTCGAGTATTACACGGCTTTGTTCGAGGTTGACCATATCGACAAGGAGCATATCTACGAGCTGACGGCGAAGATTAACAACTGTCTGCATTTTGAGTTTGGCATCAAAAATCTGTATCACCGCATGATTTTTACGGCGTACGCTCTTGTAGCAAAGCGATATGACGCGCTGATGGTCAAAGGCATGGACTATTCGACATTTACGAACGCCATCCAGTCCTCGATTGGCAAGGCACTGATTCGTGACAAGCGACAGAATCAGAAGCTTGAGCTTCTTCTGGACGTGTTTTCTGAGATTCGCATGAATCTCAACGTGAACAGCGAGGACGAGAAGGAGCAGAAACATGTCCAGGATCTGATAGGACAGTTCATTGAGTGGGTGACCGAGATTTCCGATTGCCTGAATTCCGATGCATGGCGCGGAGAGGATGTCATGGGCATTTTCTTCAACGAGTTCAACCGCTACAAGAAGAAGTCCGAGGCCGGGCAGATATTTACGCCTGAACACATTACGGACTTCATGTACCGGATTCTTGAGGTGAATAAAGACGACAAGGTGCTGGATGCTACATGTGGGGATGATGTCATAATAATGACACAGGGCAAGAAAGTCCTGAACGACAAGGGTTTCAAGCTTCCACAAAGACCAAAAACCTTACAACTGATCGGCATGGCGGCCTAAAAAAGGCGGGCACCGATCGGATCAAAAGAAACGGAGGTGCCTATGCGATGGATTTTAAGGGTCCTGCTCTTTCCTGTCAGACTGGTTCTGACTTTGGTAACCTGGACTTTATCTTTTTTGCTGGGCGTTGGAAATTTGGTGCTTGGAATACTGGTCACGCTCATTCTCTTTGGCGCGGTCGCCTGTTTTCTGGCGCATGACTTTGGCACGATGATCGCGGCGCTGGTGATTGCCTTTTTGGTCAGCCCGTTTGGGTTACCACTCATCGGAGCGGTTCTCATCGAGATGCTTCGCGGGTTTAACCGAACGCTGCGAGCCATCTGAATTACAACGGAATATCCCTTTGAAGACGGTAGATGAAACACTCTATCGTCTTTTTTTGCCCCGAGGTTACCACGGAAAGGAGGGTTGACGAATGTGAGATTTGACTACTTCTACGGCGAAGACGGCGAGCGCTTTCGCTTTTACATGATGCCCAAGGCTCTGATTGAAAATCCGCTCTTCAACGGACTTTCCGCAGAAGCCAAACTGCTCTACACGCTCTTGCTTGATCGAATGCAGCTTTCGTCCAGGAACCAGTGGCGCGACAGCGAAGATCACGTCTACGTCATTTTTACGATGGAGGAAATCATGGATGCGCTTCATTGTGGACACACGAAGGCTACCAGCGTATTAGACGAACTGGACAGCCCAAAAGGAATTGGCCTTGTGGAGAGAAAACGGCAGGGTCTTGGTAAGCCGAATCTCCTCTATGTCAAGGACTTTAACCAGCCGGATGTCTGCAAAGCCGATTTGCAGAATGCTGAAAAACAGACGCTGGATTACCGCAAAACAGCAATCAGATTACTGGAAAACGGAAATCAAGAATGCCGTAAATCAGCCGCAATCAATACTAATAACAATAAGACGGACTGGAATGAGACGGATGGGAGTGAGACGGCCCAGCCCACCGGCGTCTTTGGCAACGTCATGCTCACGAGCTCTGAACAGCAGGCTCTGACCAAACGCATGGGCGACTTGCTTCCCGGTTATATCGACCGGCTCTCAGCGCACATGAAATCGACGAACAAAAGCTATGCCGACCATGCGGCGACGCTTCTCTCCTGGTATTTGCTGGATCAGAAGCGAGCGAGCGAAAAAGGCAGGCGGAATCGGAATCCGGTTCCGGAGAATTACGACGAAGGAGAACATCTCTAATGGACAATTCAGTTTTGACCCGCGCAGGCGGCTTTGAGTTTCATCTGAAAGAAACGGACGTCATTCGCGATGGGCACGTGTACTGCTCCGTCTGCGGTGAACAGGTGGACGGCAAGGATATGGAAATCCTCGGCCACCCGATGACGTTGCGTATTGCCTGCCGCTGTGAACGCGAACGCGAAGCGGAACGGAAGCGACAGGAACGCCGACAGCGCGTCCGAATGCTGAAGGATGGCTGCTTTAATGCATCGCAACTGGCCAACTGTCAGCTGGACGCCTTTTACCAACAGGACAATCCGGCGCTATTGGTGGCGAAAAACTACGTCCGGCACTTCGATCAGATGCGAGGCCACAATGTAGGCCTTCTCTTCTACGGCGATGTGGGCTGTGGCAAAACCTTTCTGGCCTGCGCGATCGCCAATGCTCTGATTGAACGAGACCTCATCTATGCGCGGTACAGGAGCCTTGGGCAGCTCATCAGCGACCTCGGCCAGCACGCCTTCGACGAAGAGCGCAAGAACATCCTGCAACAGATGCGGGACATTCCCTTGCTGATTCTGGACGATGTGGGCATTGAACGGGACACGAGCTATGCCAAAGAACAGGTTTATACGCTCATCAACGAGCGTTACCTAGGTGGCCATCCCACGATCTTCACGACGAATCTCTCACTGAAGACGATGGAAAACGCCGCAGCGAGCATGGATGATCGGCGCATCTATTCCCGCATCTTGGAGATGGGCATTCCCGTTCAGGTCACCGGCGAAGATGTGCGCAGTCTCATTCGCAAACAAAAACTCAAACAGTATGGCTCTCTGCTCAAGAATGGAGGTGAACGGCCATGATTAACGAAGAAATCTCCCGGCACAGCCTGAGCCTGGAGGCCAGACTGGCCAAAGCCAGCGCCAAGGAGGTTTTGAAGATACTCAAAACGCACTGGACGGTGCGCACCAACAGAAGACGAGCTTTCAGAATTACCTTTCGTCCCATAGCTCCGAAGTGAAACTCAAGGACATGGTCAAGAAAGGCCAGCTCGAAGAGATTCCGATCAAGGAGGAAGAACTCCGAGAGCTAAAGAAAGAGCTCAATCGATACGGAGTGAAGTTTTCGGTCATGAGGGATAAAGCAACCGATTCTTACTCCGTATTTTTCAGGCCAAAGACGCCAAGGTGATGGAAAAAGCCTTCGGCAACGCCCTGAAGAAGGCAGAACGCAAGGCCGACAATCGCGAATCGATTCATCAGGCGATCGGCAAGTTCAAAGACCTCATTCGCGGAGAAGCAGTGGCAGATAAGGTGAAACACAAGCAAAAGGAGCAAAGCCTATGAGTCATATTCAATCGTTTCAGAATCAGGATTTCGGAAAGCTCACGGTCATTGAACAAGACGGTGAGCCTTATTTTATCGGCCTGGAAGTGGCCAAAATGCCGGGCTACGCCAATCCGAGCAAGGCCATCGTCATGCACGTGAGCGAGGAAGGGAAAAAAGTTCGTCATGATGGCACATTCCCAAAATGGGAATCTGTCCCAGTCGAAGACCGCACTCATTGACGAGTCGGGATTGTACAGCCTGATTCTCTCTTCCAAGCTGCCACAGGCGAAGGCGTTTAAGCATTGGGTGACCAAGGAAGTGCTTCCCAGCATCCGCAAAACCGGCGGGTATCTGAACGGTCAGGAACAGATGAGTTCCGAAGAGTTCCTTTCCAAGGCCATTCTCTTTGCCAACCGCGTCATTGAAGAGAAGAAACGCAAGATCGCCGAGCTGGAGCCCAAGGCGGAATACTTTGACCGCATCGTCGAAAAACATCACCTGATGAACTTTCGCGATACGGCGAAGGCGCTGGAAGTGCCCCAGAACACCTTCGTCCGCTTTCTTATGGACAAAGGGCTGATCTATCGAGACCGGCCCAACCATCTGCGCCCTTATGCGGAGAGCAATAACGGTTATTTCGCCGTGAAGGAATACATTCGTCCGGACAACTCGCTGATCGGCATTCAGACCTTGATCACGCCGAAAGGACGACAGTATATTCTGCTACTCCTGCAGAAACAGGAGGTGGACGATGCTTGAGAAGGTGTTGAAAGACATCAAAGGTGTCTTTACGATACGGGACAAGAAAGTCTTTCTCCGGCAGAACGCACCGTACCTGATCTTCTTCTACCTGGGCGACATCCTTTCCGCCCACGTGCGAGGTTACATCGGTGGCGATCTGCTCGACCGGATTCTCACGGCCTTCATGGAACTCGGCACGCTCTCCTTTGTGCCGAGTCTTCATCTGGTCGATATGGCCGTCGGCGTGGGTGTAGCTGCCCTCGTGAAGTTTATTATTTACACCAAGGGCAAGAATGCCAAGAAGTTCCGCCAAGGACAGGAATACGGCTCAGCCCGCTGGGGTACGCCGAAGGACATTGAGCCGTATGTGGACGAGAAGTTTCAGAACAACGTACTCTTCACCAACACGGAGCGGCTGACGATGAACGGACGCCCCAAGAATCCGAAGTATGCCCGCAACAAGAACGTGCTTGTCATCGGTGGCTCCGGTTCTGGTAAGACGCGCTTTTACGTCAAACCCAACCTGATGCAGATGCATAGCAGCTACGTGGTCACTGATCCAAAGGGCACGATTGTGGTCGAATGCGGCAAGATGCTGGAAGAGCATGGTTACGACATTAAGATTCTGAACACAATCAATTTCAAGAAGTCCATGCACTACAATCCGTTCGCCTATCTCCGAAGCGAGAAAGACATTCTGAAACTGGTGCAGACGATCATCGCCAACACCAAAGGCGAAGGCGAAAAAGCTGGTGAGGATTTCTGGGTGAAAGCTGAAAAGCTCTATTACACGGCGCTCATCGGCTACATCTTCTACGAAGCGCCGATCGAAGAAAAGAACTTTGCGACGCTACTGGACATGATTGACGCCTCGGAAGTCCGTGAAGACGATGAGAATTATAAGAACCCGGTCGACCGCCTCTTTGAACAGCTGGAAGCGAGGAACCCGACGCACTTTGCAGTCAAGCAGTACAAGAAGTACAAACTGGCCGCCGGTAAAACGGCCAAGTCGATTCTGATTTCCTGCGGGGCGCGTCTGGCGCCGTTCGACATTCAGGAGCTTCGTGACCTGATGCGTGAGGACGATCTCCAGCTGGATACGCTGGGCGATCACAAGTCGGCGCTCTTTGTCATCATCTCGGACACGGACGATACCTTCAACTTTGTGGTGTCGATCATGTATTCCCAGCTCTTCAATCTGCTCTGTGACAAGGCGGACGACAAATACGGTAGCCGGCTTCCGGTGCATGTGCGCTTCCTTCTCGACGAGTTTGCCAACATCGGTCTGATTCCGAAGTTTGAGAAGCTCATCGCGACGATACGAAGCCGTGAAATCTCGGCGAGCATCATCTTGCAGGCGCAGAGCCAGCTGAAGGCAATCTACAAAGACAGCGCCGACACCATCGTCGGCAACTGTGACAGCACGCTCTTCCTCGGAGGCAAGGAAAAGACGACGCTCAAGGAACTCTCAGAGACGCTGGGCAAGGAAACGATCGACCTCTACAACACCTCGGAGACAAGGAGCAATCAAAAGAGCTTTGGCATGAACTACCAGAAGCTCGGCAAGTCGCTGATGAGCCAGGACGAAATCACAGTCATGGACGGCGGCAAGTGCATCTTTCAGCTGCGCGGCGTGCGACCGTTTCTGTCGGATAAGTACGACATCACCAAGTACCCGAACTACAAGCTCTTGGAGGACTTCGACAAGAAAAACGTCTTTGACATTGAAGACTTCCTAAAGCGACGCGGCAAGGTCAGGCTCTCGGCCAACACTGTGGTACATCGACTGGCGTAGAGCCATTTCATCTATGTGACGTGCAGTAAATTGAATCTCGGTTTGCTACTTTTTTTATGCCCGAAAGGAGGCAAGTATGCGCATCCGGAACCGCTCGCCCACTTGGGCTGAGCCTTGAACGACAACTGAATCCAAAGCGTAAAGGACGGCCAACACCGTCCTTTTTTCATGCAACAAAGGAGCAAGTCATGAGCTATCGAGAGGATGCCATCGGCATCAACGCAAATCTCTGTGATGAGCCGACGTTTTCGAGCTTTGAGCGAAACGGCGAAGACGTACCCGTCGCGAACTTTTCGCTGGTGAAGAAATACGGCAAGGACAGAGAGTATATCCACTGCTCTGCGTACGGCGAGAAAGCAGAACTCGTCCGTGCGTACCACAAGGGCGACCTGGTTCACGCTTTCGGCTACTGGAAGGAGCGTGACCGCAACGGCAGACACTACAAGAACTTCATTCTTCTGTCCTTAAAGAAGATTGAAAAGGAAGACAACGAATAACAGGAGGCAACAGATTATGGAATTTTTTACGCAGGGCGTAAACGTACTCAAAACGCTGGTTACGGCAATCGGCGCAGGTCTTGGCGCATGGGGCGTCATCAACCTCATGGAAGGTTACGGCAACGATAACCCGGGCGCAAAGTCGCAGGGCATCAAGCAGCTCATGGCCGGCGGTGGCATCGTCCTCATCGGCATCAAACTGATCCCGCTTCTGGCGAATGCACTCAACTAACGAAAGGGAACATTTATGTTTGGTATTTTCGATAAGATCACGGAGTTCTTTCAGGATCTTTTAATCGGAGGTATCCAGGCAAACCTTGAAGCGATGTTCTTGGACATCAATGACAAAGTGAGCACCGTGGCGACAGACGTCGGCAAGACGCCTATGGGATGGAATGGCGAAGTCTTCGGCTTCATCAAAAGCATCAACGACTCCGTCATCATCCCTGTCGCCGGGCTCATCATCACCGCCGTGCTCTGCATTGAACTCATTCAGATGGTCATGCAGAAGAACAACATGCACGACACCGATACGTTCGAGTTTTTCAAATACATCATCAAGATGTTTATTGCGGTCTTCCTCGCTTCACACGCCTTTGAGTTTTCGATGGCGGTGTTCGATGTGGCGCAAAACTTGGTGAATCAGGCGGCGGGAGTGGTCAACACTTCCGCCGTCGTCTCGGGCGATCAGATTCTGGCGATGGTGGAAGCCCTAAAAGAAAAAGGCCTCGGCGAGCTGGTCATGATTCTCATTGAAACGTCGCTGGTGAAAATCGCCATTCAGGCGATCAGTCTTGTCATTACGCTCATCGTCTATGGGCGTATGTTTGAAATCTATGTCTACTGTTCCGTTTCGTCGATTCCCTTTGCCACGATGGGCAACCGGGAATGGGGTCAGATCGGAACGAACTACATCCGAGGACTGTTCGCTCTGGGACTACAAGGTTTGTTTTTAATCGTATGCCTCGGAATCTACGCGGTGCTGGTGAAGACCATCACGGTCACGGATATTCACGCGAGCACCTTTGCGGTACTGGGTTATGCGCTGCTACTCGGACTGATGATGTTCAAGAGCGGCACGCTGGCCAAAAGCGTCATGAACGCACATTAAGGAGGAACCAATGAAAAATAAGAAAAACGATAAGATGATCGGCCTTCTGGCCCTGGGCGCAGCGCTCACGGCGCTCAAAGCGGTGAAGGACATCAAAAAGCACCAGAAGCTGAAGAAGATGGAACGGCGTCTCGACGGCCTCATCTTCTGTCATAACGGCTTTGTGAGCGCCATGCACGAGCGCGATGAAGAACTCTCAGAGCGCATGGACACCTTTGAGGACGAAGTCGGGACCTGCTACGAGCACATCGACGCTCTCGCAGCGCTCCTGCCGGAGGAAACGGAGGGATAAGCATGGCCTATGTTCCGATTCCCAAAGACTTGCAGAAAGTGAAGACCAAGGTGGCCTTCAATCTGACCAAGCGCCAGCTCATCGGGTTTTCCCTGGCTGGCCTTGCCGGGATTCCGACGTATCTGGCTTTGAAGAACTGGGTGGCGACGGACATTGCCATGATCGGCCTGATCGTCGTCGCCCTTCCCTTCTTTTTCATCACGCTCTACGAAAAAGACGGGCAGACCTTTGAACAGTATTTCCGGGCGGTCTATCTGCACGAATTCTATCAGCCCAAAGAGCGCGTCAGAAAGGAGGCGCTGCGTGAAAAAAACAAGACAACTGCAAGAGGCAAGACTCCGGCAAAGCGAAAAGGCGTTTAAAGAGACGAAAAAGGACGCCCGCGGCGCGAAGAACCTGCCGGTGCCAAAAGGTGGCCTGCTGGAGCTGGTCTTCCACAAGGAACCGAAGCGCCACACCGTGGAAGAGACGATTCCCTACCTCAGGATGCTGAAAAACGGCATCTGTCAGCTGGATGAGAAGCATTTTTCCAAAACGGTGCACTTTCAGGACATCAACTACCAGCTGGCGCTGGAGGAAGACCGCGACCTGATCTTCAATCAGTTCGCAAACTTCCTGAACTCCTTTGACCCGAGCGTCCACGTTCAGCTCTC
The DNA here is from genome assembly GCA_034180505.1 of Dialister sp. Lineage (GTDB taxonomy): Bacteria > Bacillota > Negativicutes > Veillonellales > Dialisteraceae > Dialister. The sequence goes on along the minus strand of JAXFOE010000011.1, from coordinate 44,373 downwards.
GTATGTGAACGAGTTGGGACGCAATCAGGAGATGCAGGAAGCGATTCAGATTCCAGACAAGGGCGACAGCTACGATCCGATTCGCCTGGAGTTTCGCACGATGCTCAAAGACCAAATGGCCAAGGGCAACAACGGCCTCAAGAAGGAAAAGTACATCACCTTCTCAACCGAGGCGGATACCCTCGAACAGGCCCGCGCCAAGCTCGACCGGTTGGAGATCGACATTCTCTCGAACTTCAAGAACATGGGCGTGCGGGCAGAAAGCCTCGATGGTGTGGAGCGCTTGAAGCTCCTGCACGATATGCTCAATCCCGACAAGACCTTTCAGTTTTCCTATGCGGACTTGAAGCCGAGACAGTCCACCAAAAGCATCATCACGCCGGAGCGCTTCAACTTCGCGCCAAAACGCTATTTCAAGTTCGGCAAGTTCATCGGCGCGACGACGCATTTGCAGGTGCTCGCGAGCGAACTCTCCGACCGGATGCTTTCGGATTTTCTGAGCATCGACGACAACATCTCGATCGCCTTTCACATCGACGTGGTGGAACAAGCCGAAGCCATCAAGATGATCAAGCGAAAGAACACCGACGTCGACCGCATGAAGATTGAGGAGCAGAAAAAGGCCGTGCGCTCCGGCTACGACATGGACATCATTCCGTCCGACATCAACACCTACGGCGCAGACATCAAGAGTATGCTCTCGGACTTGCAGAATCGCGATGAACGCCTGTTCCGGGTGACGATCGTGTTCTTCAATTTCGCCCGGACGATTCAGAAGCTGGAAAGCACGATTGCGCAGATCACCTCAATCGCCAACCGCAACAACTGCCAGATCAAGCGACTGGATCACCAGCAGGAGCAGGGGCTGGTCTCGGTGCTTCCCCTCGGGGTAAACGAGGTGCCGATTCAGCGCTTTCTCACGAGTTCGTCCACAGCGGTCTTCATGCCGTTTACGACGGAGGAACTCTTCGTGGATTCGGCGAACAGCCTCTACTACGGACTGAATGCCCTGTCCCATAACCTTATCATGGCTGACCGCAAGAAGCTCAAGAACCCGAACGGCCTGATTCTGGGCACGCCGGGCTCTGGTAAATCTTTCTCGGCGAAGCGTGAGATGGCCAATGCCATTCTGGTCACGGACGACGACGTCATCATCTGCGACCCGGAAGGCGAATATGCAAACCTCGTCAAGCAGTTTAACGGCGAGGTCATCAAGGTTTCGGCCAAGAGCAAAGACTATCTGAATCCGCTGGACATTAACATGAACTACGGCGATGGCGACGCACCTTTGAAGGACAAGGCCAACTTCATCATGAGCATGCTGGAGCTGGTCGTCGGAGGAAGCGGCCTCACGGCAGAAGAAAAGTCGGTCATCGACCGCTGTCTGCCGAAAATCTACCAGCGCTACTTCGACGACCCGAGGCCGGAAAACATGCCGATCCTGCAGGACTTGTACGATGCCCTGCAAAACCAGGAAGAAGGCGTTGGGCGAAAGCTCGCGACGGAGATGGAAATCTACGTCAAAGGCAGCCTCAACGTCTTCAACCACCAGAGCAACGTCGACCTGAACCGCCAGCTTCTGTGTTTTGACATCAAGGAACTCGGCAACCAGCTCAAAAAGATCGGGATGCTCGTCATTCAGGACCAGGTCTGGAATAAGGTTTCCTTAAACCGTGGGAGCAAGTCGACCCGCTACTACATCGACGAGTTTCACCTGCTACTCAAAGAGGAACAGACGGCGCAGTATTCGGTGGAAATCTGGAAGCGCTTCCGCAAGTGGGGTGGCATTCCGACCGGCATCACGCAGAACGTCAAAGACCTTCTGATGAGCAAGGAGATCGAAAACATCTTCGACAACACGGACTTTGTCCTGATGCTGAACCAGGCGTCCGGCGACCGCGAGATTCTGGCGAAGAAGCTCAAGATCAGTCCGTAGCAGCTGCACTACATCACGAACTCCGACGCCGGAGAAGGCTTGCTCTTTTACGGAAACACCATCGTGCCGTTTGTGGATAAGTTCCCGAAGGACACCCTGCTCTATCAGAAGATGACGACGAAACCGGAGGAGGTGAAGTAATGGCCAAAAAGCGACTCAGAAAAGACTTTGGCGAGCGGGCTTCCCAGCTCGTTCGCAACAAGGATTCGCCTTCTTCGGAAGGCGGTGTGGAGTCCAAGCGGGTGTACAGCGCGGACTTTCGGGATCGCTTGATCCACGAAGGGACGCGCTTTCAGGATAAGGCCGGCGAGAAAGAATCAAAGCTCGTCTTTGATTCGGGAGAACGCAAAAGCGAGGGAGGCCGTAAACCGAGGCACCCTTCTTCTGGTCAGACGAAGGATGTTCCGGGGAAGGTGGACAGCGCGACGCGATCAGCGGGTCAGAATCTAACCACCCAGAACACAATGGCTTCCGATGCACCACCCATAGAAGAAGCTGTACCAGGCAAGAGTTCAACGTTCAGGGACTTTCCCCAGCCAGAGGCGAAGGAAAGTCCTTTTTTGTCCCGTGAATCCCGTGAAAGGCGTGCGCATAGCCCGACAAGGACGGTGAAACCGGCCCAGCGCAGACAGGCGGAGACGATATGAAAAGAGATGGGACAGTCAGACGTCTATGACCCGCTGGCCAAGGATACGGATAACGACGGCATCGCCGATCGCTACGACAACGCCTTTCAGGACAGCGACTATCGGGAATCGACGTATGACGTGGAAGGCGCGAGGCCGGCAGAACCTTCACCGGTTGAAGCCAGAACGCCCAAGAAAAGGCGTCTCTACCGAAGTGCCTACAAGCGCTCCAATTTTTCCGGCGACATTCCCACAAGGGACAACAATTCCACTGTGGATGGCTCTCGTACTGTAGATACGGAGCGACAAGTCCCTGTGTCAGAAAAAGAGTCGATGCAAGCGCTAAGGGAAAGCGCCATCAAAGGCAAAGACCTCAGCGCCAGCAAGAAGCTCCAACGCCAGAAGATCAAGCAAAAGCAGCTACAGGAGGTAGCCAGAAAGAAGGCTGCGCCAGCAAGTGTACAGAGTGAACTGGCCAGCCAGGTGCAAGGTGCGAAGCGGATCAAAGATTCAGCGGACACTGCAACGGGTGCTGCTTCTAAGGCCAAGCAGGCTGCGCAAGGGAGGTATTCTTCCAAGCTGAAGCGTGGCGGCAAAGCGCAAAACACGCTCCTTCTCTCTGGTGCGTTTGGCGTGGACGCTGTGCGGGATTATCTGCGCAGTGGCTCGGATGAAAATGCCGGTGTCGAAGCCGGCGAAAAGACGGCGGGTGCTTCGTCAAAGCTCATTCATCAGGCAAAAGAGGTTCGGGACAAGCGTAACCGAAAGAGCGCTTTCGAGCGCGGCGCACCCCGGCTTTCCAACCGGAAGGCCAGTAAGCTGGAGTTTAAGAAGGAACTGGTTAAGCTCAAGGCTGACCCGGACTACCAGAAGGCCGGTCGGTATAAGAAGTTTCTGAAACGCCGCCAAATGAAAAGCATGGTGGCGAAGAAGACGGAAACGCGCGTGCGTGACCGGATTAAGCACTTCGCTATCGGCACGTTCAAGAGCGCCAAAGAGTTTGTGGCCAGGCGTGCGAAAGGCATTTTGGGACTGCTCCTCGGGATTTTTCTCTTGGGTTCGGTCTTTATGACGCTCATCACCACGCTCCTTGGTGGTGTGACGAACGGCTCCAATGGCGTGCTCACCACGACGTATCTGTCTGATCAGCCGGTGCTCACGAACGTCAACGAAAGTTTTTCCAGTATGGAATACAGTCTGCAGGAAGAACTGGAAAACGTGGAAAGCACGCATCCCGGCTTTGATGAGTACATCATCAACAAGGAAGGCGACATCGGGCATGACACGCACATGCTTCTGTCCTACATCACGTCCCGCGTGGGCGTGGTGGAACAGGCGTCTGACGTGGAAGGCATTCTGGAAGAGCTCTTCGACCGGGTTTATGAGATCACTTATGACGAAGTAACCGAGATACGCACACGCTGGGTGGAAGTTCAGGTCACGGACGCCGATGGCAATGTGACGACCGAGCTTCAGCCGGAGCAGTACGAGTACAAAAAGCTCATCGTGACGCTCCATAAGAAAGATATGGACGGAGAAATCCGGCAGATCTTTGCCGACTATCCGGATAACGTCACGCATTATGAGGCGCTCTTGGAGACCAAGGGCAACATGGCCGACGTCTTCGGCTCGACGGGCGATCCCGGCGAGGTCATCGCCAACAAGAACTTTGGCAATCCGGGCATTGCCTTTGATGATGCGACCGTGCAGCAACTCTTTAATGAGGCGGAAAAGCACATCGGTAAGCGCTATGTTTTTGGCGCAAGTGGCCCGTCGAACTTCGACTGTTCGGGCTTCGTCTGCTGGGCGTACACCAAGTCCGGTGTGGCCAACATGCCGCGCACGACGGCCTGGGGCATCTACAAGAACTACTGCACCCCGATCGCGCCGTCCGAGGCGAAAGCTGGCGACATCATCTTCTTCGGCGGCACCTACAACAGCGGTTCCCCGATCTCTCACGTTGGTATTTATGCCGGCAATGGCATGATGCTGCACGCCGGTGACCCGATTCAGTACACGAGCATCAACTTGAACTACTGGCAATCCCATTTTTATTCCTTTGGCAGACCGAATTAGAAAGGAGGCGCTATGCGAAAGGAACTGACACAGGTACGAAAGAAAAAAGAAAAGCTGCTCTTGCGACTGAAGGCGACCCAGGACGAACTGTATCGCCTTTCTCTTCGGGAGGAGGAACTGGAGAATCAGGAAATTGTCGCAATCTGCCGGCAAAACCACATCACGCTGGAGGCTCTGGCGGAGAAAATCCGGCAGGAGAAAACGGCCAGACGGCTGGAGAAAAAAGAACTACAGGAGGATGAAACAGATGAACAAAGTAAAGAATTGGAGTGAGAAAATCAGCTTGCGAAAGAAGTGGCTGCTCTTCGTGCTGGCGCTTCTAATCGGCACAGGAGCTGTCATCGGTGTAAAGCCCTTTGGGACGATGGCGATGGCGGAAACATTCGCAACAAGCGAAAAAGAGACCTATTACTATGTGAGTTTTCAGAGCCAGACGGCGGATGGACACTACGCCGACCTCGGTTTCACGGTGCCCTTTTCCATTCATTTCGGCAACAAGCTGACCAACTCGGACACAAAAAAAGAGGTGGCATCCTGGGATGAAACCGTGCTTTCTTCAGAGATGAAGAAAGTCGGCGACATGGCCTATCTCACGACCAAGGGCTATAAGCTCTACGCCAGAGATGTGGTGCAAAAGCTCGAACCGAGCGTGTACTACTATGCCAATCTGAGCAGTGCTCCGGAAAATGCCGATTACTATCTGGGCTATTCCACGCTGGGGCAACGCACCATCAGGCAAGACGGCCAAGACCTCGACTGCTACACGCTTTCGTATCCGATTCTGAAGCTGAACCGCAACGTGCAGAAGGTCAAAGTCGACTATGAAGGCGCACTCACCGAGGAAACGAAGAAGGTCATTCAGGAAAATGTCCTGGCGGCCAACCCGAACATGCCGATGCGGCGCGTGGTCAGTATGACCGATCAGACGCTTTCCATCAGCAACATCGGGCGGGACGACGCCTTGACCTTCAAGGTGGAAGACCTCATCATCCGCGTGAAGTCGGAAGGCACGAGTACAAGCGAGTCAGCAACGAGCGAACCGACTACAAGCGAACCAGCGACCAGTGAGACGCCATCGGAAAGCACGACCACGCCGGACACCAAGTCGGAAGAAAAGCCGACGGAATCGACAAAGCCGACAGAACCGGCACCGACGGAAAAACCGGCCGACGATACGAAGATCGAGAAGCTCACCAAAGAGCGCGACGAACTGCAAAAGACGATCGACGAGCTAAAAAAGGAGCTGGACGGCAAGAATACGCTGAATGCCGAGCAGGAAAAGAAGCTGAATGATCTGACCGGTAAGGTCGATACCCTTCAGAAGACGCTGGAAGAGGCGAAGAAAGCCTGTGAAGCCAAGACGGACAGCAAAGAGAAAGAGGCACTGACCAGTGCTCTCGATGCACTTTCCAAGTCCATCGACGGACTGGAAAAGAATATCAGTCAGCTGAACGCCCAAAAGGACAAAGTGACCACGACACAGCCAAGTGCAATGACGAAAACGCCGACCGTCAACCAGACGCCGCTTACCACGCCAAGTGCTTCCGGCAACACGTCGAGCAAAGTGGCGCAGACAGGTGGGAGTGCCTCAACGCAGGGCATGTCAAGCACGACCCCGACCAAGACGGAAATGATGACTTCCTCAACGGCTTCAGCGAATGAGACCAACACGAGCACCACGGAAAACAAACAGGAAGCGGTGATCCGCTATCCGAACAAACTAACGCCGAAAACGCCAGCCAACCTGGCAAACAGTTCGTCTGGAACGAGCAGTAACCAGCCGCAAGTCACGACCAAAGGCGTCGCCAGTGACCCGTCCAAGGCACGCGGCACGGTGACCGAAAATGTCGACAACGGCAACAAGGACTATCCGATTCACCACGGAGACGGTACCGACGCGCAGGCGGTCGCAAGCGACGGCAATGCCGTGCTGCGCGAGCAGTACAGCGCCGACGCCCGCCAATTCGTGACTTTTACGACCAAATCCGGAAAGACCTTCCACCTCATCATCAACCATGATGAAGACAGCGAGAACGTCCTGCTTCTGACGGAAGTGGACGAAGACGATCTGCTGAACATGGTGGAAAAGAAAGAAGAGCCAAAGGTCGTGAAAGAAGAACTGGTGCAGAAGGTGGAAGAAACGCAGCCGGTGAAAAAAGAAGAACCGCAGCCGAAGAGCAACCTCGGCACGATTCTCTTGATGATTCTGGTGGCCAGTGGTGTCGCGGGTGCCGGCTACTACTTCAAAGTCGTGAAGGCCAAAGAGAAGAAAGAGCTGGAGGAACTCGAAGAGCCGGAAGACGACTACTATTCCGAGGCCGAAGAACCGGATGCCGAAAGTGAGTCCGAAGAGCCGAAGGAGAACGAAGAACTGCTGTAAAGGGGCCTGTTGTTTCTACACGGTAAAGTTGTTATAATAACCGTGTAGAAACAACAACTCAGAAAGGCGGCTCAGGATGAATTACCAGAAACAAATTGCTCAGACGCTTGAGCTGAATGACGGGGTCATTACAACGGCGGATATCAAAGCCAAAGAGATTCCTACGATTTATCTGACCCGTATGGTTCGTGACGGCCAGCTGACGAGAATCGGTCGCGGCATATATATGAGCGATCAGGGAGACTATGATGAATTGGCACTATTTCAAGCGCAGTATAAGAAATCCGTGTTTTCCTACGAAACCGCTCTGTATCTTCTCGGTATGACAGATAAGATACCGCAGGAGATCCATGTCAGTGTGGATGCGCATTACAAGTTCAATCAAAAGCCAGAACATGTGATTGTGCATTATGTAAAAACGGCTGATTTTAGCGTTGGCATAGAGTCCGTGAAGACCATGTATGGAAATCCGGTCAACACCACCAATGCGGAACGTACGATCTGTGACCTGATCGCCTACCGTGATCGCGTGGAGCCGGAAATCTTTGGCAAAGCGCTCAGACTCTATGCCAGACAAGGGGATTTCAATCAGCTTTATCAAATGGCCAAAACACTGGGCATGACGGATAGTGTGCAACAGATCATGGAGGTGCTTGCATGAACAAAGCCAAACTGACCGCGCTATGCCATAAAATCAGCAAAGAAAAAGGACTCTCTTTTAATTCCGTCATGACCTATTACTTTCTCGAAGCGCTTCTGAAGCGTCTGGCAGAAAGTCCTTATCACGACCATTTTGTATTCAAAGGAGGCTTCTTACTGTCCAACGTGCTTGGCATCGAAACGCGAAGCACCGTTGATATTGACTTCCTGCTTCACCATATGGAGCTAAGTCAGACGCAGCTGAAAGAGATCTTTACGGAGATCCTCACAGGAGAGCAAGATGGAATTCGTTATGAGATGACAGGGATTTCACCGATTCGAGAGGACGATGCGTATGGCGGTTTTCGCGTACAAATCCTGTGCCACCTCGAAAACATTCGGCAGACCGTTCCATTGGATATTGCCACGGGGGATGTTATTACTCCGGGCATCATTGATTATTCCTTCGAGAGCTTGTTCGATAAGGAAGTGATTCCTCTGAAAGCCTATCCCATTGAAACGGTCTTAGCTGAAAAACTGGAGACGATCTATAAGAGAGGTTTCCTGAACAGCAGAAGCAAGGATTATTACGACTTGCACCTGTTGTATCGTCTGAAGAAAGATCAGATTGATTTTGGAGTCTTGCGTGAGGCCTGCCAAAGAACCTTCGCCTATCGAGGAACTGAATTTGATGTGGCTAAAATTAAAGCCTTGCTCTCAGATCTGCGTCAGGAGGAGGTTTTTATTGGGCGGTTTAAGGCTTATGCGCGTCGCAATGCTTTTGTCAGAGCGACGTTTGAAGAAACAGTGGACAGTGCACTGGAATTGCTAAACGGAATGGAAGGATAACGCACAAGTCCCAAAAATAACACGATATTTGGGACAAACAACTGAACAGGTTGCCACTGCACGGATAGTTCTCTGATGACACCGTGCGAACGCAACGAGCCAAGGGCGAGGGATTTTTCTCTCGCCCCTTTTTTTGTCTAAAAACAGGAGGATGTTATGAAATTAGTCATTGCCGAAAAGCCGAGTGTGGCGCTGAACCTGGCCAAGGTGCTGGGTGCCCGGCAGAAGAAAGACGGATACGTCGAAGGAAACGGCGATCTCGTGAGCTGGTGCGTGGGGCATCTCATTCAGATGGCCAATCCCGACGCCTACGACGAGAAGTACCGCAAGTGGAATTTGCAGAACCTGCCGATTCTGCCGAAAGAGATTCGCTACGAGGTGAGTCGCGCCACCCGCAAACAGTATCAGGTGCTGAAAAAGCTCCTGAACAGCAAGAACGTGGAGAGCGTCGTCAATGCCTGCGATGCCGGACGCGAAGGCGAGCTTATCTTTCGCCTCGTCTACGAGCAGGCTGGGTGTACGAAGCCCATCCAGCGCCTGTGGATTTCTTCCATGGAAGACCAGGCCATTCGAGACGGCTTTGCCCATTTGAAAGACGGCCATCATTTTGAAGCCCTGTACGATTCGGCCACAGCTCGTGCCATCGCCGACTGGGAAGTAGGCATGAACCTGAGTCGCCTCTATTCCTGCCTCTACAAGGAACATTACTCGGTGGGACGCGTGCAGACCCCGACGCTTTACCTGATCGCCGAGCGCGATAATGAGATTCTGCGCTTCCAGAAAGAAAAGTATTACACCGTCGACCTCGTGTTGCCGGGGATGACGCTGGTGTCCGACCGCATTGACGATCGAAACGTCGCCGAACAGCTGGCCAACCTCATCGGCGAAACCATTGCCCTCACGAACGTAGAACATAAGGAGAAAGTCATTCAGCCGGATAAGCCCTACGATCTCACGACCTTGCAGCGTGAGGCGAATAAGCTCTTTGGCTTCAGCGCGAAGAAGACGCTTGATACCCTGCAGAGCCTCTACGAAAAGAAATTCGTGACCTATCCGCGCACGGACAGTCGCTATCTGACCGACGATATGAAGGAAAGCACCCGGACGCTGTTGAAAAAGCTGGAGACGAGCTATACGGACGACGAGGCGAGCTTCAACTCGATCTTTGATTCGTCCAAAGTCTCCGATCACTATGCCGTGATCCCAACGATGCAGTCGGCGGGAAAAGATACGAATGCGTTGTCCGAAGACGAGCAGCGACTCTTTGCGTTGGTCAGAGCGAAGTTCCTCGCCTCCTGTGCGGAGAACCGCATCGAGAGCGCGACCAAAATTACTTACGAATATGAGAAGTTCACCTTCACAGCGACCGGAAAGACCGTCGTGTAGGAAGGTTTCAGCCGCTATTTCAAAGCCTTTGGCAAGGAAAAGGCGCAGGCCGAACTGCCGGCCGTCGAATCTGGCGCTGTCCTTCCCGTTCTGGAAAAGAAGATCTCGGAAAAGTACACCAAGCCACCGCAGCACTTTACCGAAGACACGCTCTTGAAGGCGATGGAAATCGCCGGCACGGAAGAGCTGGAAAAGGGCGTGGAAGTCGAACGCAAGGGCCTGGGAACACCCGCAACCCGCGCCGGCGTGATTGAGAATCTGATCGGCAAAGGCTTCGTGAAGCGCGATAAGAAACAGCTTCTCGTCATGGACAAGGGCAACCAGCTGGTCACAATCGTGGCGGAAGAGTTTCGCTCAGCCAAAGTGACCGCCGACTGGGAGATGAAGCTCGCAAGGATTGCGCAGGGCAAGCTCTCAAAGAAGGCGTTTTTATCCGAGATTGAGGAGAAGATTCAAAGCCTCATCGGGCACTATCAGTCCCTGTGAGGTGCGCCATGAACGTCATCGAACTCTTTGGCGGCATCGGCGCGATCCAAAAAGCCCTGATTCGCGCACATATCTCGCACGAAATCATCGACTACGTGGAAAATGACCCGAAGTGCGTGAAAAGCTACAATGCCCTCTACGGTGCGAACTTTTCGCCGTTGTCCGTCGTAGATTACCATCCGCCGGACGTGCCAGTTGATCTTCTGATGCACGGCAGCCCCTGTCAGGACGTGAGTCGTGGCGGTCTCAAGAAAGGAGCCATGCCCGGAAGCGGGACGCGAAGTTCTCTTCTCTTTGAGACCATACGCATCCTGAAAGAAATGAAGCAAAAGCCCACCTGGGTCTTGTGGGAGAACGTCAAAGGAGCGCTGGACAGTCCGTCCAATCGCTCCTTTTTTCTTTACCTCGAAAGCATGAAGAAGCTCGGCTACGAAAGCCGGTATCAGGTCTTAAATGCCATGGATTTTGGCATTCCGCAGAAGCGCGAACGGCTCTTTGTCGTCAGTCGCCTTGGCGAGAACCCATTTTCGTTTGAGACGCTGCAACGCGTGCCAACAAGGCCACTTGCTGCATTTCTGGAAGAAAACGTGGACGAACGCTACCGCGTGCGCCAGCCTTCCATGCTTCGCATGATCGATGGCACGGAAACCGTCAGCCGCTTTCATGGCCGGCTCAAGGTCATTCGCGATCACGCCTACACGATCTCCACCAAGCAGGTGCGCGTGCCCAATGCCGGCCTCATCGCTCTGCCGGGCGGAGGCTATCGCTACCTCACGGAGCGTGAATGCTTCCGACTGATGGGCTTTTCCGATGCCGACGTGGACGTGCTGGAAGCCGTGCACCCGAGGCGCACGAAGCAGATGTCGGCGAGGCTCTACCATCAGGCCGGCAACTCCATCGTGGTTGATGTGCAGAAGAATCTCTTTTCCCTTGTCCGGCAATGGAGCGACGATCACGCAGATAGGCTGATGAACGAGTTTCATCTGGAAGAAGCCGAACAGCCCGCATTTCAGAAGTTCTTTCGGGATTCCATTGCCTATGCCATCGCCACGCGTCTTGGCCTTTCCTACGATCTTCATTCGGAAGAGATGAAAACACAGCTCCAAAAGCTGGATGCCCGCTCGCTTTCGATGGTCGGCGATGCCCTTTCTCAGGTCACGGAAGAGATCATCGATCGGACGATTCAGCGTTCCAAGGAGCGCGAACTTTTCCGCCAGAAGGCCCTGACAAGGGAACATCGCCCCGCTTATACTGAGGGCATCGAGGAAAAAGAGACCACCCATCCACATGAACCAATTCAAGGAGAACAAGATGAACTACGAGGAGATGACGATAGACGAGTTAACCCCGAACAGCTCCACTTTTTCCATGGAGCAGACGGACGAGATCGCGGAGAGAATCGAGGAGGAGATGCTGGACGCGCTGGAACAGGAGACGGCCTTCATGGAGGCCTATCCGAATCCGACCTACGCAGTGCTGCGGCTCCAGTACCTGACGCGAAGCGAGACGCAGGAGACCTGGACGGAGCTTCTGAACCGCTACGAGGACGAGAGCCTTCTTTCCCATCTGATGACCTGCCAGGAGGAAGCGATTCAGCTGATACGGAAAATCAAGCCCCAGTATCAGACGGAACTTGGATTGACGGAGGAGCTGAAGCAAGAGAATCCGGAGGACTACCAGAGACGGGAGAACAACCTCTCCCAGACCTTGCGGGAGATCGCCATCCAGCTGATCGTGGAACAGTAGACGAAACCGAACACCAAACCACAGAGGAAGCGCCCGCCGCTTCCTTTTTTAATGCCAAAAAAGAGATTCCGGCACAAAACTTTCGCATCACGGAAGACCTGCAGGCCGGGTCTCTCACGCCTTCCGAGCGTCTCGCCGGCAATCTGCAGGCTTTGGAGACGCTCTTCACGCTGGAGCAGGAAGGCAGAAACGCCACCCCAGAAGAGCAGGTGCTTCTTTCCCGCTATGTCGGCTGGGGCGGCCTGGCCGACGCCTTTGACGAGACGAAGACCGGACAGTGGCAGGACGCCCGAACTTTTCTGAAAGCGCATCTCACAGATGCCGAATACGAAAGTGCAAAGGAAAGCACGCTCACGAGCTTCTACACCCCGAAGACCGTGATTGATGCGATGTATCAGACGCTCGGCGACATGGGCTTCCAGCAGGGCAATATCCTTGAGCCGAGCATGGGCGTCGGTGCCTTTGCCGGTAACCTGCCTGATGCCATGCAGGCTTCCCGCTTTTATGGCGTGGAGCTGGATTCTATCTCCGGACGCATCGCGCAGAAGCTCTATCCGAATGACGCCATTCAGATCAAAGGCTTTGAAGAGACGAACTTTTCCAACAACTTCTTTGACCTTGCGATTGGAAACGTCCCGTTCGGCGACTTCTCCGTCAATGACCGGGCGTACAACAAAAATCACTTCCTGATTCACGATTACTTCTTTGCCAAAGCGCTGGATAAAGTGCGAAACGGTGGCATTGTCGCCTTCATCACCTCGTCCGGCACACTGGACAAAAAGGACGAAAGCGTTCGCCGGTATCTGAACGCCCGCGCCGAGTTCTTAGGCGCGATTCGCCTGCCAAACGACACCTTCAAAGGCGTGGCCGGAACCGAGGTCACGAGCGACATCATCTTCCTTAAAAAACGCGACAGCGTGCTGGAACGCGACGCCGACTGGCTGCACCTCACGATCGACCCGAACGGTCTGGCCTACAACAAGTATTTTGTAGAGCATCCGGAGATGGTGCTGGGCAAGATGGCGGAAGTGAGTGGCCGCTTCGGCAATACCCTGACCTGCGAAGCGACCGAGGGAGACCTCTTCGAGAAGCTCACACGAGCCGGCAAAGTCATTTCAGACAACGCTCGCTACGAAGAAGTGGAACTTGAGGAAGAGACGGCGAAGACGCTTCCTGCGACCGACGACGTGAAGAACTTTTCCTACACCATGGTGGACGGCGAAGTCTACCTCAGGGAAAACTCTCTGCTCGTGCATCAGGAGGTCAATCAGGATACCAAGGAGCGCATTCGCGACTATCTCGTTCTGACCGAAGCGCTGCAGCGCGTCATAGCGCTGCAGAAGGAAGGCGCCGGCGACAAAGAGGTTAAGGAAGCCCAAGGACGGCTGAACGATATCTACGACGGCTTCTCCGCCCGGCACGGGTTCGTGAATAGCCTCAAGAACACCCGCGCCTTGAAGGACGACAGCAACTTCCCGCTGGTCTCGTCCATTGAGCTCTTGGACGAAGAAGACAACTTCAAGGCCAAGGGAGATATTTTCACCAAGCGCACGATCACCAAGGCCCGGGTCGTGGAGCACGTGGACACGGCGCAGGAAGCGCTGATTCTCTCCATCTCCGAAAAAGGACACGTGGACTTCCCGTACATGGAAAGCCTCACGGGCAAAGACGGCAGTACCCTTCGCGACGAGCTGCAGGGCGAGATCTTTCTTGACATTCAAAATTACGACCACAAGAACAATGCCCGTCCCTTTTCGGCCTTTGCCGAAGGCCAGGAGTTTGCCTTCCACTACGTGACGGTGGATGAGTATCTGAGCGGCAATATCCGAAACAAGATCAAGGTGCTGGAGAGCTATCTCTCCGACCTGACGCTCCGAAAACAGATCGAACCACCGGAGAATCAGGAAAGCCTGGAGGCGGAAATCCGCCAGATCACCTTCCAGAAAGACCGCTTGCAGGAAGTGATGCCAGAGCCCTTAACGGCCAGTGAAATCAACGTGCGTCTCGGAGCGACCTGGATTCCGCCCAAAGACGTGGAACACTTCATGTTTGAGCTCTTAAAGACACCGGGCTATGACCGTTGGAACATCAACGTGCGTTTTGCGCCGCAGACCGGCGAATGGAACATCGAAGGCAAGTCCCAGGATCGCTGGAATGACCTCGCCACGATGACCTACGGCACGAGTCGCATCAACGCCTATAAACTCATTGAAGAGACGCTGAATCTTAGGGAAGCGAAAATCTTCGACCAGGTGGAAGACGAAAACGGCAACAAGACCGCTGTACTCAACAAGAAAGAGACGATGCTGGCCGTGCAGAAACAGGAACTCATCAAGGAGGCCTTTCAGAACTGGATTTTTGAAGACCCGGAGCGTCGTCACCGGCTGGAAGCGATCTACAACGAGCGCTTTAATGCCACAAGGAACCGCGAATACGATGGCTCACACCTCACCTTCGCCGGCATGAACACGGAGATTACGCTCCGAGAGCATCAGCGAAACGCCATTGCCCGAACGCTTTACGGAGGCAATACGCTCCTTGCCCTTGTGGTCGGAGCCGGTAAGACCTTTGAGATGGTGGCGAGTGCGATGGAAAGCAAACGCCTCGGCATGGCGACCAAATCCCTCTTTGTCGTGCCGAATCACCTGACCGGCCAGATCGGGCGCGAGTTCATGCAACTCTATCCCTCGGCGAATATCCTCGTGGCGGACAAGAAGGACTTTGAGCCAAAGCATCGCAAGCGCTTTATCGGGCGCATCGCGACCGGCGAATACGATGCCGTCATCATCGGACACAGCCAGTTTGAGAAGATCCCGATGAGCCGGGAGTATCAGGAAAAGCACATCCAGGAACAGATCGACGAGATCATGAGCTTCCTCGCGGACTACAAGCACGACCGCTCGCAGAGCTTTACCATCAAACAGCTGGAAAAGACAAAGAAGAAATTGCAGACGCGCCTCCAGAAGCTGAACGACGACTTCAAAAAGGACGATGTGATTACCTTTGAGGAGCTGGGTGTGGACAAGCTCTTTATTGACGAAGCCCACAACTACAAGAATCTGTTTCTGCACACCAAGATGCGAAACGTGGCCGGTATCGGCCAGAGTGAAGCCTTCAAGTCCTCGGATATGTTCATGAAATGCCGGTACATGGACGAACTGACCGGTGGCAAGGGCGTGGTTTTCGCAACCGGCACGCCGATCTCCAATTCCATGACCGAACTCTACACGATGCAGCGCTATCTCCAGTATTCGGAGCTTCAGGCCAAGGGGTTGGAGCATTTCGACGCCTGGGCGTCGACCTTCGGCGAGACGCAGAGCGCCTTTGAGCTCTCACCGGAAGGCACGGGCTACCGCGTGAAGACGCGCTTTTCCAAGTTCTACAACCTGCCGGAGCTGATGAGCATGTTCAAAGAGGTGGCGGACATTCAGATCGCCGATATGCTCCATCTGCCGGTGCCGGAAGCGGAGTTTCACGTGATCAAGACGGAGCCGACCGCCGAACAGAAAGAGATTCTGAAGAGCCTTTCGGAGCGTGCGGATGCCGTGCGCGACCGCAAGGTGGAGCCCGAGCAGGACAATATGCTGAAGATTACGAATGACGGCAAGAAGCTGGCGCTCGACCAGCGACTCATCAATCCGCTCTTGCCGGACGATCCGAACAGCAAGGTCAACGCCTGTGTGGACAACGTCTTTGCCATCTGGCAGGAGACGTCCCGGAACCGTTCGGCGCAGCTGCTCTTTTCGGATATGTCCACCCCGAAGGGGGACGGCACCTTCAACATCTACGATGACATTCGCGAGAAACTCGTCGCTCGTGGTGTGCCTCGGGAGGAGATCGCCTTCATTCATGAGGCGGACACCGATAAGAAGAAAGAGGAACTCTTTACCCGCGTGCGTAAAGGCGAAGTGCGCATTCTGATGGGCTCCACGCAGAAGATGGGTGCAGGCACCAATGTGCAAAACAAGCTCATCGCCCTGCACGATTTGGACGTGCCGTGGCGTCCTGCCGACCTTGAACAGCGAGCCGGACGCATCATCCGTCAGGGAAACGAGAATCTTAAGGTGCAGGTCTTTCGCTACGTCACGGAAACACCTTCGACGCCTATCTCTGGCAGACGATCGAAAACAAGCAGAAGTTCATCTCGCAGATCATGACGAGCAAGACGCCGGTGCGCGTCGCAGAAGATGTAGATGAAAGCAGTTTGAACTATGCGGAGATCAAGGCCCTGGCGACGGGCAATCCGCTCATCAAGGCGAAGATGGACCTGGACAACGAAGTGACCAAGCTCAAGATGCTGGAGGCCAACTACAAGTCCAATCGCTACAAACTGGAAGATAAGGTGGCCAAGACCTATCCGCAGGAAATCCGGCGTCTGGAAAAGCGCATCGACGAGATGACGCGCGATATTGCGCAGGTTGAGCCACTCGGAACGGGCGACAACCGCTTCACTTCCCTCACCATCGGGGACAAGGTGTTCTACGACAAGAAAGAGGCCGGAGAGGCGCTTCTTGCGGCTCTGAAGGACGTTTCCACGCAGAAAGACCAGGTGATCGGCCAATACCGAAACTTCACACTGGAAGCCTCCTACGACTTCTTCACGAACGAGCACCCCTTCTGCCTCCGAGGCGAAACGACGCACTATGGCAGCTTTGGCCAAAGTGCGGACGGCAATCTCCTGCGCATGGACAACGTGATCGACAAGATGCCGGAGCAGCTTGATGACCTCAAAGCGAAGCTCCAGAGTACGCGCGATGCGCTCCAGAATGCAAAAGAAGAGCTCCTGAAGCCCTTTGACAAGGCACAGGAACTGCAGGACAAGGTGCTGCGTCTGGCCGAACTCAACAAGCTCCTCGATATGGGCGATGTGGAAGAAAAGACGAATCCGTCCCCGCTTCTGGAAGACGTGAAGAAGGCGATCATCTACTTCCGCAACCGCGAGTACGGTGAGGACAACGACTTTGAGATGTTCGACGTCCTCTATCCGGACCTGCGCCACGTGGGGCTGGCCTATACAGAGACGCCGGACGGTCAACACCGCATCCAGTACGAACTGGATCTGGAAGAAAAGACCTGGACGCAGTATGTGGATGACGTGGCCGTGGGCACAGAGAGCTTTGCTCGGGAAGGCGAAGAACAAATCGACCCGCTGCGCGTGATGAAAGATGATATTGAACTTTCGGATTTCAGCGACCTCGTGTACATCGAGGAAGACCAGCTTCAGCAGGCCATTCAGACGGCGGCTCAGGCCGAGGAAGTTTATGACCCGCTCGCCAAAGATATGGACAACGACGGCACCGTCGACCGCTACGACCATGCCTTTCAGGACAGTGACGCGCTGGAATCCACCTACGATGTGGACGAACGCATCAAGGAACCGGAATCCGGCCACAAGCCTTCGATTCTGGAACAGATCAAGGCCTTCAAGGCCGAGGAACGCAAGGAGCCCAAGGAAAACAAGACACAGGAACAGGAAAGATGAACACACGGTGCGGCCTTCGGGTCGCACCGTATTTTTTGTGCCCTGAAACTCGCAGACGGTATGTCTAATTTGGTTGCGATGTTCATTGCTCGCAGGTATAATAGGAGCAGAGAGACGAGGAGGCATTATGGCTGTTTCATACGCAAAATACAGAAAGCTCCTGAAAGAGATAGATATGAGCGCATCCCGATTAGGCCGTAAGGCTGATATTGCGCCAAACACGATGACGCGACTGCAGAAGGACGAAGTGGTTTCGTTGGACGTGCTGGGAAGACTATGCAAGGTTTTGAATTGCAATTTTGGGGATCTGGTGGACTACGTGCCGGAGAAAGATAAGGAAGAATAACATGGCGGCGATCAACGACTTAATCAGCCAAATAAAGGACGAAGAACTTAGAAACCGCATTCAGGCGGAAGTGAATAAGCTCTCCAAGCAGAAAAAGTTCGGCCTCGTCTTTGAAGACCATGTACCAGAATGTACACCGCTCTATGACGTGCCGGTGCAGGTTGGTCGGACGGTTGCGGTCAAAGACCAGAAGATCACGGACATTTATGCCGTCACGGAAATCAGCGATGGAATAGCTACGTGTGTGGACAAAACGACAAAAGCGGAGATTCAACTACCTGTTGAGTCTTTGGTTTCTGTGGCAGAGTTTGGCGAGGCGATCTATCCCTATCTGAAACCGATCGACAGCGTGTGTAACGCGCCGGATTCCGATCTTTGGCATACGCTGATCGAGGCGGACAACTACCACGCCTTGCAGCTGCTGGAATACCTTTATGCCGGGAAAGTCGACTGCATCTACATCGATCCACCTTATAACACGGGGGCCCGCGACTGGAAGTACAACAATGACTATGTCGATTCTTCCGATTCGTATCGGCACAGCAAGTGGCTCTCGATGATGGAAAAACGCTTGAAGCTGGCCAAGAAGCTTCTCAATCCGGCAGACTCGGTGCTCATCTGCACGATCGATGAAAAAGAGTATTTGCATTTGGGCTGCCTGCTGGAGGAGCTGTTTCCGGAAGCAAGGATGCAGATGGTCTCATCTGTTATTAACGTTAAGGGTACTGCGAGAGACAGGTCTTTTTCCAGAATGAATGAGTACCTTTTCTTCTTACAAAATGGGCAAAACGAAGTCGATGCTTTGGCCCTAAATGATGAATGGAGAGGCAATATCAAGAAGTCAACAAAAGACAAGGTTAGACTCGCAGGTCTAATGAGAACAGGCACTGGAGCTCGCCGGAATGATTCTCCTGGCTGTTTTTATCCGATTATCTTTGATAAGGATGGAAACTATTTGAGGACCGGTGAAGCTATTCCTCTTGCAATGAAACGGCAGGATTACAAAGTTGATAGTGATGAAGTTGCTGTATGGCCGATTCACACTAATGGAGAAGAAGGCTGTTGGATGTATCGCCCTGATGGGTTTATAAACTTAGTAAACAAGGGGTATGTCTTTTTTGGAAAAATGAAGAATAGCAGAGTTTCGATAATGTATGCGCCAAAAGGGGTGCAGAAAAAGATAGAAAGTGGAGAGTTTTCCGTTGACGGATATAACAGCGATGGATCTGCAATTATCAATGACAATAATTACAGCGCCAAATATGTTCCTGGCAATCAGTGGTTTATTTCTTCTCACAATGCGATTGAGTATGGATCAAAACTGTTGAAAGATGTTATCGGTGAAACTCGATTCACATTTCCGAAATCTCTTTATGCCGTCCACGATGCGATCCGCTTCTTTGTCGCCAACAAGCCGAACGCCCTGATTCTCGACTTCTTTGCCGGTTCTGGCACGACGCTTCATGCCGTGAATCTACTGAATGCCGAAGATGGCGGTCATCGCCGCTGCATTATGGTTACGAATAACGAAGTCTCTGATAGCGAGGCAAAGTCTCTCACGAAGCAAGGATACAAACCGGGTGATCCGGAATGGGAAAAGCTTGGCATTGCCCGCTATGTCACATGGCCGCGCACGGTTTGTTCGATTGAGGGACACGATGTCAACGACAAGCCGCTAAAGGGAACTTATCTCGGCAGTGAGCGGGAAATGGCAGAAGGCTTTCCGGCAAACGCGGCTTTCTTCAAATTGGGATTCTTAGACAAAGGAGCCGTTGCTTTGGGACGCCAGTTCAAAGAGCTTCTGCCCGTGCTCTGGATGAAGGCAGGATGTATCGGTCCCTGCCCGACAATCAATGATGAAGCCACACCGGATATGTTGGTGCTCCCGGAAAATGACTTTGCGGTTCTGACGGATGAAACACAGTTCTCGGCCTTCATTGATGAGGTTAACAAGAAGTCGGAAATTCACACTGTTTTCATTGTGACCGATTCCACAGGCGGCTTCCGGGAAATGGCGAATCAGCTTCATGTGGAAAACTGCTACCAGCTGTATCGCGACTACCTGGATAACTTTCGGATCAATACGGGGAGGTAAACAATGAAGGTATCCCTATTTCCATTTCAACAACTTGCTTTGCAAAATCTCCGTATGAATTCTGCAGAGGCGTTAGGCTCCTATCAGCGGACACATACGCCACAGGTGATCTCTTTTACTGCACCGACAGGCGCAGGTAAGACGATCATTATGTCGGCTTTTATTGAGAGCGTCTATTTCGGCGACGAGACCTATCCCGAACAGCCGGATGCTATCTTTGTATGGCTTTCGGATTCTCCGGAGCTGAATGAGCAGTCCAAACTCAAGATCGACCTGAAGGCAGACCGGATTTCTCTTGGACAATGCGTCACCATCACCGATGAGAGTTTTGACAAGGAAATGTTGGATGATGGTCACGTTTATTTTCTGAACACGCAGAAACTCGGTAAAAGCAGCAACCTGACCAAGCAAGGCGATAACCGTCAATATACGATTTGGGAGACGCTGCGCAACACAGCTATCGAAAAGAACGATAGGCTCTATTTCATCATTGATGAAGCGCATCGCGGCATGCAGGGACGCGAAGCCGGCAAGGCAACGACCATCATGCAGAAATTCTTGAAAGGAAGCGAGGCGGAAAAACTGAAGCCGATGCCGGTCGTCATTGGCATGTCTGCTACTACGGAGCGATTCAATGCGCTGGTGGAAGGCACGTCCTCTACTATTCATAAAGTCGTGGTTACACCGGAAGAAGTTCGCTCGTCAGGTCTCCTTAAAGATCGCATCGTGATCTCCTATTCCGAGGAATCCTCGGGCAATAAGGATATGGCCGTGTTGCAGGCCGCTGCTGATAACTGGAAGGACAAATGTGACCATTGGTATCAGTATTGCTTTGAGCAGCACTACACCCAGGTGAATCCGATTCTTGTGGTACAAGTGGAAAATGGCACGAATGACGAGATTTCGAAGACGGATCTTGACGTCTGTATGCAAAAAATTGAGGCGCGTACTGGCTTTCATTTTTCCAAAGGCGAGGTTGTCCATACCTTCGGCCAGACCGATGCGGCAGTGACTATTGCCGGACTTGAAGTCCCTTACGAGGAGCCTTCCCGAATCAGCGATAACAAGAAGGTGCGCGTCGTCTTCTTTAAGGAGAACCTCTCGACCGGCTGGGATTGTCCTCGTGCTGAAACAATGATGAGTTTCCGTCACGCTAAGGACGCTACCTATATCGCCCAGCTTTTAGGGCGCATGGTGCGCACGCCGATGCAGATGCACATTCAGGTGGATGACACATTAAATGACGTGCATCTGTACTTGCCTTATTTTGAAAAAGACACGGTAAACGATGTCATAGACGCTTTGCAGTCTGCGGAAGGTGGAAATATTCCGACCGACATCTACGGGGAGTCCATTGAACACAAAAACTTTGAGACATTAACCGTACGTCCGAAGAATGTCCCGCATCGCAATATAAAACCGATGCCGGGACAGATGGCATGGTCTTATTTCAATGAGTCTCAAGGAGATTACAGCGTCTCTTCTGATTCGTTCACCGGTAATCAGCCTGGTACGGAGCAAGCAGAGAGCCCAGTTGTGTCTAACAAATCCGCATCAACTCATTCTCCTTTTTCGTATCCGACACAGGCACCTGTAGAGAAAACCTCAGATACTTCTGCGCAAACGGGAACCGAGGATGCGACGGGCAGGACTCTGCTTGACACGGACACACCTTCCAAAACAGCATTGGTACAGGAAGAGCACGTCACAGCAAAAGAAAAGGAACAACAAGAATCTTTCTTGGATCGTGAGCAGATTGTCCGGGCAATAAACGACTCCGGCCTATTAACGTATGATGTCCGAAAGATTCGTATTAACGATTATCTGAAATCTCTTTATGCCATGACACGCCTGTTGGTGCAGTCGGGTATGGACAGATCCGCTTCCAATGCTGTTCAAAGAGAGATCGTTGCCATGATTCAAGACTATATTGGAGAGCTGAAAGCCGCTGGTACCTATCAGGAACTGGTCGATAAGGCAAAACAGTTCAAACTCTCCACACAGGTATTCGACGTCTTCGGCAAAACTGTTCAAGTGGATACCGAAAAGTTCCAGCGCTCTTTCTTTACGACGGATGCGGATATTGATCGTCAGTTTCGTTTGGCAGAGGCAAAGCTCGGCAATGAAGGCGTGGCTAATATGTATCTGAACACCTTCTATGATCCCAATCAACTGGATACCTTAAAAATCCATGTCATTCTCTTTGCGGCCGAGGATGCCTGCATCGCAAAGTTGAATCAGTGGGCAAAGGGACGATTCCATGAGATGAACGACAGATATCGCCGCTACATGCCGAAGCTGGACGAGAAATTTCGCAAGCAGTACGATCGCATCGTGTCAGATGGCGACATCATCAGTAAACACAATCTGCGCCTTCCGGAGACGATCACTGTCGCAAATGATGCCGGCGGCAAGCGCTACACCGACCATCTCTTTGTCAACGATGATGGCTATACCACAATCAAGTTGAATAACTGGGAAGATGGAGTGCTACAGGAGGAAGCAAAACGACCTGACTATGTTTGCTGGCTTCGCAATCCATCTCGTGGTTCTTGGGCGCTTTGTATCCCTTACGAGCAGGATGGAGAGGTGAAGCCCGCCTACCCTGATTTCATCATCGTTCGTAAAGACCCCGTGATGAAAGACGAATACATCATCGATATTCTGGAGCCACACGATCCCACGCGTACTGACAATCTCGGAAAAGCAAAGGGCTTTGCGGAGTATGCCCGGCAGAACCCGGGAGTTGGACGTATTGAGTTAATTCGTAAGGCAAAAGACTCTGCAGGACGGGAACGCTTCCTACGGCTGGACATGTCAATGAGCGCAGTACGGGATAAAGTTTCACAGGTGATCTCGGATGAGGAGCTCAATCATATCTTTGATACCGATGGGAAGTTTGAATGATGAATAACAGTGAAATTGGTAGGTGACACATGAACATACAAGCAATAGATTTGTTCTGCGGTGTGGGCGGATTAACAAGGGGCTTATTGGATGCTGGTATTTCTGTAATTGCCGGTTTTGATAATGACTCCACTTGTAGATACGCTTATGAAAAAAACAACTGTGTTCACTTCAACGAGAGAGATGTAAAGACTGTACATGGACAAGAGCTTGCAGCTCTATACGATTCAAATGCAATAAAAGTCTTAGTTGGCTGTGCTCCCTGTCAGCCTTTTTCTTCCATGCGCTCAAAATTAGGAATAAAGAACACAATGGATGAGAAATATCGATTACTCCTTGAGTTCGGCAGAATTATCTCCGAACTAAAACCAGACATTATATCTATGGAAAATGTTCCTCAGTTAAAGAAGACAGGCGTCTACCATGAGTTTCTTAAGGTGATAGAGGATAATGGATACTTACATAATGAGGGAGTAGTCTATTGCCCTGATTATGGCATCTCTCAAACTCGAAGAAGATTTGTCCTATTGGCTTCAAAACTCGGCGGCGAGATTAATCTCATTCCTAAGGAAAGCGGAAAGGCTCCAACAGTTGCTGATGTGATTGAAAGATTACCAGCTATTGCAGCTGGTGACGTTTGTGCCAACGATCCCTTGCACAGAGCTTCTAAACTATCAGAAAAAAACCTAAAACGAATCCAAGCCTCTATACCAGGCGGGTCATGGAAAGACTGGCCAGAAGACTTAAGGTGTAACTGTCATCAAACCGCATCTGGAGAAACCTATGGTTCTGTTTATGGGAGACTCATGTGGGATCAAATTGGCCCAACGATTACCACCCAGTTTTATTCCTATGGGACAGGAAGGTTTGGACACCCTTCTCAGGATCGAGCTTTGTCGTTAAGAGAAGGAGCTATGTTTCAAACTTTTCCTAAAGATTATGATTTCATTGATCCTTCAGTTCCATTTTCGTTTCGGCGTATTGCCAGACATATAGGCAATGCTGTGCCCGTTAAGTTAGGCGAGATAATTGGTAAATCCATTTTGAAGCATGTGTCGGAAGATACCAGAATTGATTGAACCCAGGAGGTCAAGCATGGATCAGTTTAGCTTTAACATTTCTCTGAGTGTTCTAAATCATTTAGGGCGCAATCTATATAGAAATGTCATAACCATTCTCGGAGAGGCCATTTCAAATTCTTGGGATGCAGATGCTCATAACGTTCAAATTGAAATTGATCGGCAGAAAAACACAATGTGTATTGTTGATGATGGACTGGGAATGACTTCGGATGATTTTCAAAATAAATTTCTGAAGATAGGCTATAGCAAACGAAAAAATGGGTTCAAGTCCACGCTTAACCGGAGTTTTATAGGTAGAAAGGGCATCGGTAAACTCGCGTTATTATCCTGTGCGCAGAGGATCCATGTTCTTTCAAAGACAAAAACGACAGAAATTATAGGCGGAGTCATTGATAATTCGGAGCTGGATGAGGCTATCAAAGACGATGAGATATCCGGACACTATCATTTGAGTCCTGTTAATCCAGACCTATACCGTCTTCTTGATGGGTGCGAACAGGGCACAGCAGTCTTCTTCGAAAATGTAACGGAAGGTATATTTAATACAGTGGAGTACATTCGGAAAGCGGTAGCTCTGTACTTCAAATTTTCGTTATTTGATGCGGATTTTAATATCATTGTTAACGGAACGAAGATCAGTATTTCTGAACTGAGCGAATTGGCCAAAAATACACAATTTCGCTGGACAATAAACGATTTTGAGGATCCACTGTATCCCATGATGACTCATTTGAACAACCAAGCATGCTTATCGTCAAGACTAAAGATCCGAGGATATTTAGCCACTGTTAAAAAGCCATCAAATCTGAAGATAAGAGAAACTGACGAAAAAGCGACAGTTGACCTATTCGTCAATGGACGTCTTAGAGAAAGAGATATTCTACGACACATTCCTACTGCTCGAATTGTAGAAAATTATGTCTATGGACAGATTCATTACGATGAGCTGGATAATGGCACTACTAAAGACATATTTACGAGTAGTCGTGAAAGCATCGTTGCAAATGATCCTCTATTCAATAACTTCCTACATGAATTTAAGAAGCTCTTCTTGCAAGTGATTGATGAATGGGATGACTTTAGAAGAAAAGCGCTTGATACTGGTGATCCTGATAACCACAAAATCAAGCCGAAGCAGCGAAAAGCAGAAGAACTTTTTAACGTTACACTTAAGGATATGGAATCTGGGGAAAAATTCATTAAGAAAGGCGGCGTTGTTGAACAGTGGGCTCAAGGACTGGCCAAAGAATCTCAATTCAATATTCCATCATACACAGAGTGCTTCATCTCAGAAAACCTGTTGAGAGCTTACATACAATATACGGGAATGCAGCTATCATCTGAAGCAGAAAAAGAAGCAAACAAGTGGAGGGAAAGAGAAACCAACAGTAAGGATGCAGCCAATATCAGCTACCCAATCAGGGTGCACGAGGAAGACTTATATTACCTTGATATGGCTCATTTAGCCAACTTGGTAGATAAAGCTGCAAATGAAAAAACTGCCGGCATAAGTCGTTCGGCAGTTGTTTATAAGCCTCTCAGAGATGCCGTAGGCCATACATCTATCATTACAGAAACTGCAAAACGTCAACTCTCTTTGATGTACGAGAACATAAAGGCGCGTTTAGCAAAGCTCCTACATGACGTTAAAAATTGAATAGTTGGGAGGGCTTTCACCTCTCCATCCGCTTCTCAATCCCGTCCTCGTAGTTCCGGCGGTAGCGAGCCAGTTCCTCAAAATGCGCCTTGTTGTCCTCATAGATGGACATCAGGGCGCTCTTTTTTTGCGCCAGATCGTCGAGCTTGCTGAGGATTTCTTTGGTGTCCGGCAGGCCGTCATAGCGTTCCAGAATGGCTTTGGCAGCAACTGTGTAGACGGCCAGCTCGCTGTGGTATTCTTCGGCAAATTGCTGGTCTTTCGGGGTGGCCTTATGGTACTTGTAGATGGCTCGGTACTGCTGGACGGTATGAGCGTTTTCCATATCGGAAGACAAGGCGGTCATTTCCTGCTCCAGCACGCGAATCTGCTCCTGCAGGGACTGCCTTTCGGCTGCGGTTTTGTCCAGTAGAGCGTCCAGCTGGACAAGTGAATGAATTCCCTGATCGCGCAGAGCGACCACGGATTCGGCCAAGGTTTTCAGGTTGTGTTTGGTGATCCAGTTGGCGTAGGCCGGACTGTTTTTCGCCTTCTCGATCTTGCTTGCATCGATGATTCTGCCGATCGGTTTCTTCACGGCAAAGGTCGGCTTTTCGAGCTCGTTTTGAATGCGCTCTTTGATTCGCTCCTCGGTGTAATCTTCCCCGATCGTCTTGGCACGGGTGAAGCGCTCCTTGTCCTTGTGGCGAAAGGCGATGTGCTTTCCGTGCTTGATTTCATACCCGGCAGATGCCATTTTGGCGAGAAAGTCGTCCCAACTTTTGGCCGCCTTGATCGTCCGGTCGATGTCAAATTGCAGACGGCTTTTCCATGATTTCCCGCGCTTGGCCTGCTCGTTTTCATACCAGCTTTTGCCATTCGTCTTGTACTTTCGGCGGTAGGCTTCGTAGAACTCGTCGATCACAGAGAGATTGTTTTCTTTGCAGAGGGCATCGCTTATGGTGCGAATCCGGTGATAGCTCCGTTTGTTGGACTGATAGCACTTGCCGGTATCCTTGTTGACGTTGTTGAAGATGATGTGGTTGTGGATGTGGCCTTTGTCCACGTGCGTAGCCAGCACAAATTCGTATTCTCCCTTGAGCACCTTTTCGCAGAGTGAGGGGTCGATTTCGTGCGCTTTTTCCGGCGTGGTTTCACCCGGCAGGAAGGATTGAATCAGATGTCTTGCGAGCACGTCGCCATGAACATGGGCGTCTTCTCGTGTCTTCAAAAACTGAATCGAGGCGCACGAAGCGAGGCAGTCATGGGTACTGATGAAGACTCTTTCATCGGTCTTGTGACTGTCCGTGATGTAGTCGATGGCGAAGTTTAAGGTGCTCTTAATTGGATGGATTTTCGTGATGGCCATGGTTTTCTTCCTCAAGGTTTGCTTTCTGTTGGCGGACGAGCAGGGAATGAATTTGTAGCACTTCCCGGCCGATGGAATCGATCTGCGCCTGAATGGTTTGGATGGATTCCGGCGCGATTTCATCTGTTGCATTGGCCTTCTTTGCGATCTGATTGACGTTGCTTGCGATGCCTGCCAAGCGTCCTTCAATCTTCCGGAATGGATCCAGATCGACCACATAAATGTCCTTCTCAAGCACACATTTGCGGATAAAAAGGCTCATATTCCGGCACCGTGCGAGCTTCATCTTGTAGAGGAACATAGCTCTTTCCTGCTCGGTCAGTTTGATTTCCAGTCGTTCATTTCGGATTCGGTTTGCCATTGTGTGCTCTCCTTTCAGGGTTTCATCAGGGTCTTAGGGGCGTCCCCTAACAAGTTCAAATGGATAAAAAAAGAAGCAGGACTCCGAGGAGGCTGCTTCATCCATTTGTCGTAAGTGTCCGTACACTTACTGTGCTTGCTACAAAAGTGATCTTTGCGCGTCAGCGTTAAGCAAGGTATTGAGTTGTTTTTCTGATTTTACTGCGCCTCAGGCGCATTGTCAGGGTAAGCCTCCGATAGAACCTTGTCACTTCTTATCATGGTTCCCATACACCATAGTCAGCACAATGGCTAACACGCCGCACAAGACACCGGCCACAGGCCAGATAATCCAGCTACGTTCCCAGTCCATCGTGATGAAGCTGTATCCGAGGAAAATGGCTGTCGTCACCAGCCAGTAGACGCCCATGATTGGATCCATCTTACGGTCTATTGCTCTGTTCTTTGGGCTGAAATCACCTTCCTGGAGAAGCCGTTTGTAGGCACCATAAGGTATGCCGACGCTCACAAAAAGATAGACGGCGATGGCAGCAATGCCAAAACCAAAGGCCGTAAAATATGATTCCGGCAGCTTGATCAGATTCCCTGACAGATCAGAAGCAATGAAGCAGATCCAGGCCAGAATGCACAGGCAGACTCCAATGACAATATGCGCCATCATTCTGGGTTGCAGGGCGTTCTGTCGTTCACGCACCATGCCAGAAACACCGTAAGCCGTCGCAAAGGGTTCTTCTTCCATCCACTTCCAGGCATTCAGTGGTAAACCATTTAGGAGAAACAAAGCGACTCCACCGAGGACAAAAAGAAAGGCAATGATTACGCCAATAGGTTCTGCGACGGATTCGTTCACAAAATCGTCAGCTAACAAAATCGGGATGATGGCCAACACACAGAGCATCACGCCGAAGGCGATCGGTCGGGTTCCTTTTTCTTTCAAAGCAAGATAGGCGTTGGCTTCTTCCATGCTTATGACGCGCAGGGAGTGTTCAGAATCTTCCGTATCATTA
Organism: Dialister sp.; assembly: GCA_034180505.1. Classification (GTDB taxonomy): domain Bacteria; phylum Bacillota; class Negativicutes; order Veillonellales; family Dialisteraceae; genus Dialister. Next base: position 15,965 of record JAXFOE010000011.1, on the reverse strand, counting down.
ACAGGAGCTGAAGCGAGTTCTATTTCGTCCTTGATGAGCGTATCGGTGCTGACGCCAAATAGCGCACTCATTTTCAAAATGCGTTCGAGATCGGGAATACTCTGCGCGCTTTCCCATTTTGAGATGGCCTGTCGGCTGACGCCAAGCTTCGCAGCAAGTTCTTCCTGTGACCAGTTGCTTTTCTTTCTAAGCTCGATGATCTTATCGGCGAGTATCATGTGAGTACCTCCTTTGTGGCAGTGGCTTTTTCTGTCCGGACAATCGTATTCTGGCCGAAACAGCGGTTGCATACCACCAAGTGAACCTTGAACTTAGCGCAACTGCGAGTTGCAAGGCGTATTTTTCAGCACCCGCTCCAGTCTTCGGGTTCAGGTGTATAGCTCTTCAGGAAGTCACTTTGCGGACGCTCGACGTTGAGCAGGGCGGCGTCCAGCTTTTTCAGTTTGGCCATCTCCGAGATTTTCAGATTCAGCAGGTTGACATCCACTTCCAGCTCTGCGGCCATCTCCATATCGCTCTGCCCGGAGTGCAAGACGCGCAGCACGTCTTCGTCGGAAATCAGCAGGTGGCAAGCAAAGATATTGGCTTCCAGTTCGTAGCGGTTGGTGGGGTTACAGATCTTGTTTTCCTGAAACGGCTTGCAGTTTTTGCAAACCGATCGGTGTAGCTGATCGTGGCCGAGCTCGTGCGCCAGAATCGTTTTTTTTTGATGCCCGACATCTTCGGACAGGAAGATATAGCGATTGCGTTCAATCACGCTATACATGCCGAGCAGATGCTTTGACCCGATCAGGGGAAAGATCTCAATACCCATCGCGTCCACAAGCTCTTGCGGATTGCGCGTTTTATAGCGGTGAACAAGGCTTTGCGCCTTGTAATAAGTCCAAGAGTTCGCCATTGGTTTCCTCACCGAGGCTTTTTGCGCCCGTACTTCTTGTTCTCTTGTTTCGCTTTCCAATAGGCTTCGGTGATAGCGGCAAACGCAGCGTCCCGGTCTTCTTCCGAGAGCGTGCCGCCGGCAAACATGGCTGTGACCCCTTCGGTCAGGGCTTGAATCTTGTTCATCTCCTTGCTGCCATAGCGGTCCTTCACCTGGGCCAGAAATTGATCAGAATCCGCCAGCAGATAGCTGTAGTCCACTTCCATCGCGTCGGCAATCTTCTTATAGACCTCAACCGATTTGGGATAGCGCTGTCCGCTTTCATACATGAAGAGCGTCCGCGTGGAAACGCCGACCTGCTTGGCAAAATCTTCCTGGCGAATCTTATTGACCTTCCGGTACTTGCGGATCTTCTCACCGAAGTTCATAGCTTCCTCCTTGTTCTAATCATTCCGATAAGAAAAATAATCGGAACATTGCGTCTTGAAATGCCGTTTTCGATTCGGTATAATCGTCATAAATCAGAACTGAACTGCGTATATTGTAACATATCGGAAGCGAAAAGCAACGAGAACCGAAAGAAAAGGGGTGATACGGATTGAGGATAAGCCGGACGATGAAAGAAATTGAACGAATGTATGGAGAACGGGGGCTTGCGTATCTCCCTACTTACGAGAAGGCCAAGGCAGTTTTGAGTGTCTATCGGCATGTGGTCTGGGCGATCAAAGCGCGTTCCGGAATGATGCTCTGCGAGGCGGTGGCCTCGTATGGCAAGGACCCGGATTCTGCGCTGACCTTTCTTGAGACCTTTGCGCCGGAACAGACGAAAAATGATTTTCAGGCGCGGGTGACGCATCTCTTTGAGACGCGCTGGCTAATCGATTTGATCAACCAGGCAATGGAGAAAATCGGAGAATATCCGATGCACGGCGCAACCTACCGGACGATCATCTACCACTACTTCCTGGCCGAAGAAAAGGAAACGGACGAAGGCCTGATGCGCCGGCTCCATCTGGAGCGCACGTGCTACTACCAGAAGAAAAAGGAGGCCATCGCCCTGATCGGCGTGGCTGTCTGGGGCTATGCGCTGCCTACGCTGTTGCACGAACTGAAGGAGGAACAACAGGAGAATAAAGTGCGAACCTTGTGCGAACCGGAAGTAAACGTCCGGTAAACCCAAAGCGGAACAAGTCCGGATTTTAAGTGGACGAGACCTCGGATAAGCTATTCATGATCGGATAAGTCCGACCGCAAATTGAATACGGGTTTGAAGACCGAAATGGCGAAAGCCGTTCCGGTCTTTTTTTATGCCCTGAAACCGAGGAGGAGTCATGCCGCGAAGCCGCAGCCCTCCTTTTTTGATGCCCGAACACACGTCGTCACGCATCAGAAAAGGAGAAATCAAATGGAAAAAGAGTATTTCCTGTTTGTTCAGGGAGAGAAAGTCATCGTCACCAAAGAAGTGTACCAGGCCTACTGGCAGGTCACGAATCACGAGAATCAGTTGAACCGCGCCGACCGTCAAAAGGGGTTGCTCTATGCCGAAGCGATCTTTGAAGACGGTGACTTTATGGAGCAAGTGCCAGATGAACGCATGGATGTGGAACGCATCGTGGAAACGGCCCTGCAGATTGAAGCAGTGCGTGAAGCCTTAACGCACTTGACACCCGAAGAACGGGACATCATTCAGCGCCTGTATTTTGACGATGAGACCGTGCGCGGTGTGGCCCAGCGCTACCACATTTCCCATCCGGCGCTCATCAAACGGCGTGACCGGATTCTCGCGAAGCTCAAAAAGCTTCTGAAGGGAATTTGATTCCAATGAAAGCAAACGAAAATGAGCTGCCCCAACACGGAGCAGCTCATTTTCAATTTGTTAGCACATGAGTCAGTCTTTTAACCGGAAAATGGATTCCAGCGGTTGATCAAACTGTTTTGCTATTTTCAATGCCAAAGGTAGACTCGGATCAAATTTCCCGGTTTCAATCGCGTTGATTGTTTGTCTGGATACTCCAAGAGTTTCAGCCAGAGTGGCTTGACTTAAGCCTTGTTGTTCTCTCAGCTCACGTAAAGTTGTCATTGTATCAGCCATTGATTTTCCTCAATTCTACCCGGTAACGAATCCAGAAATCTGATACGTACAGGATTAAGAAAGCACCCATCCAAAGAGCTGGTACTGGTCCAGGAAAGTAGGCCATTCCGCAGAGAACAAGTGCTGCCAGAATAATGCCATCTACAAAAGAGCGCTTCTTGCGTTTTTAGCGGCAGAGTATTCAACGGAATCACTGCTTGCAGCGCCACTTTTTACCCGCTTACGTTGCGCCGTAATATTGATCGCAAGAAAAAATGGGAGTGTTAAAAGAGCGCCAACACCATAAACGATTAGGCCTATTGTATCGACACGGCCATCGTTCATTAGCATCAGCAAGGCACCGGGAATCGCACAGGCCAACGCAATTATCCACATGGTTTTCGTTTTCATTTTTCCCTCCTCAAAGTGGAAATAGTTTAGTCAAGTTCACTTGACAAGACAAGTGTACTTGACATCAAAGATCGTGTCAAGTCTATTTTACATATTTTGAAAATCTTTTTTTCAGGGTTACCAAAGGGGGCTCAATTTCACTCATACAAGTGAGGGGACTTGAGCCCTCTGCTTATTGCAAACAAAGCCGATAGGCACCTGTTCTTTGACAACTGCATAGACCACGATGAGACGTTAATCATTCGGCGAGTGTGATCACTTCTCCGCGAAGACCTTCCTGGCGCAGGACGCTCAAACGTGTACCGCCCATGGCGAGGGAAAGAAGGAAGCGAGCGATAAGAGAGGACTTGTGAAAGAGGATGCGGGACATCCTTTCATGTTGACCCGAATGAGGACAATGATACTTCTACGGTTGAAGCCGGCCCATCCGGAACAGGGGCGGAGGTGAGATTCCTATGGTGCACACCCGGTGCCCTCGTCAATGTCAGAAAACCTTCTGTTTTGAAACCTTCGCAGGAACTTTCCTGCAAAACCCATAAAGGAACACAACATGGAAACCAGAACAAAACAGGAGTACGAACACGAACGCCAGCCGACGAAAGGCCGCATTGGCCTGCCTGGCACTGGCATGAAAGGATGCAAAGTTTTCATCAAAGTCTGTGATGCCCCGTTTCGCACGGACATCAATCAGGCGATCGCGAGTTGTATCCGGGCAAAGTATTTGAAGCTGTAGCCCTGACATCGCGAAAAGAGCGCGGTAAAATATGGCCGTGGAAGCTTGAATCCTTACGCACCTGCTGCAAAAGGAGGCAAGCATGAAAAACGTAGCATCTATGTATCTCAGGCTGTCGCGCGACGACGGCGAAGAAGCGGAAAGCAATTCGATCTCAAATCAGAGAAGCCTCATTCAGGCGTACTGCAAAGCCAATGGCATCAAAGTCTATGGCGAGTACGTGGATGACGGTATCTCCGGTGCGACCTTTGATCGCCCGTCATTTCAAAAGATGATCGGAGATCTGAAGTCGGGAAAGTTCGACACCATTGTGGTGAAAGACCTTTCCCGTTTTGGCCGTGACTACATCGAATCCGGGAAGTACATTCAGAAGATTTTTCCTGAGCACGACGTCCGCTTTATTTTCATTAACGACAATTATGATTCCGCACGAGCCGATGCAAACGACACGCACCTGATTCTGCCCATTCGTAACTTCATCAACGACAGTTACTGCCGCGATATTTCGATGAAGGTCAAGAGTTCGAAGAAGACGAAGCGTTTGAACGGTGAGTTCATCGGCGCGTTTGCGCCGTTCGGTTATCGCAAGAATCCCAGAGACAAGCATCAGCTGGTGGTGGACGGAAATGTGAGGCATATCGTCGAAAAGATCTTTGCCATGAAGATTGAAGGTTATTCCTCCAACGCCATCGCCAAATTCCTCAATGAAATCGGCACCGTCACGCCGGCAAAGTACAAAGAACATCAGGGCGAGGAAAGCCCCGGTTTCATGGGGATGAAAAATCATTGGGATGCCAAGATGATTAACCGCATTCTCACCAATCCTGTCTACATCGGGACGCTGGAACAAGGTAAAGTCTCAAAGCTCAACTATAAGAGCAAAAAGCGCATCACCCTTTCGGAAGAAGACTGGGTGTGCGTCCCGAACGCGCATGAACCTATCGTCAGCGAGCAGGATTTCCGAATTGCCGGAGAACTGCTGCTGCGGGACGTCAAGCAAAGTCGGGGCACGCCGGGACTTTTGTCCGGCCTGCTCTTTTGCAAGGACTGCGGTGCGCAGCTCGTGAAGCGCAGCGTGCACTATCGGGGCAAGGTTACGAACTTCTATATTTGTGGCAACTACAATGCCCACCACACCTGTTCCCGGCACAGCATCAAGGAAGAGACGGTCTTGGGCGTTTTGAAGACGCTCATTCTGGACTACCTGGACTTGAACCGCGTGCTCTCCGAAAAGCTGCGACACATGGATTTCAGCGAACTGCACTTTGAAGCGGAGTTCGCCTCGCTGGAACAGGAGAAGAAAAAGTACGAGACGCTGCGTCAGTCGCTCTTCATGGACCTGGAAGACAGCCTCATCAATGAGGACGAATTCCAGCGCTTCCGGGCGAACTACGCGGCGAAGATTCGGGAACTGGAAGCACAGATCGAAGCGAAAAAGGCTCTGGTCAAAGACATCCGCGAACGTCTGCTGAGTGAAGAAGCGCTTTTGCAAACCGGGACATTTTCGGCGGATGAGACTCTGAGCCGCTCGCTTCTCGTGCATCTGGTAAACCGCATCAACATCGGCGAAGGAAACGAGATCGAAGTCGAATTCTACGACAATGAGAAGCTGGCCATCCTGCAGCGCATCCTTGCGCAGGAAGAAAAGCGGAAACAGGAAAAGATTATCTCGCTTGTTCCGCTCTATTCGGACAGAAAGGTGGCCGCTCATGCCTAGAACAGCGAAGCGCTACCTTCCGCAGGAAGAAAAGCCGCAGCAGGTCCAGGCCTATCGCGCGGGCATTTATGTGCGCCTATCGAATGAACGCCACGAAAGCTGGCGTGAGAAGTCGTCCTCGCCACAGACGCAGGAGGAACTCTGCCGGGCGTACGCCTTGCAGGAAGCCATTGATGTCGTGGAGGTCTATCTTGACTACGAATACAGTGGCACGAATTTCAACCGACCGGCCTATCAGCAGATGATGCAGGCTGTGCGCGAGCGCAAGATCAACTGCATTCTCATCAAGGATCTGTCCCGACTGGGACGCGAACATCTGGAGATGGGACGGCTGATCGACAAGGTCTTTCCCTTCCTCGGCGTTCGTTTCATCTCGGTGAACGATCACCTGGACACGGCCAAAGGCGTCGATGCCAACAAGTCGTTTGAAGTGATGCTCAAGAACATCATCAACGACATGTATGCCAAGGACATCTCGGCCAAAATCCTATCCACCAAACACCAGCGGGCAAGGGACGGCTACTTTATCGGTTCCGTTCCGCCCTACGGCTATCGGGTGGAGAAGACCAAACTCGGCCAGAAGCTGGTGCCGGATGAAAACACGGCACCGGTACTGCGGCACATCTACCAGATGGCCCTGGAGGGCAAAGCCCAGCTGGAGATCGCGCGGACGCTGAACCGGGAAGGGGTTACGTCTCCCATGGTGTATTTTCGGACGGGGCGCATGAAAGCCGAAGCCGGTGATGCAGAGTGGTGTGTGGGAGGCCTTGGCAAAATACTGACGAATCCCGCTTATACGGGGAAACTCGTGCAGGGTGTTCGCCAACAGAACCTCGGGAAAGGCCAGAAGCAGCACAAAATGGCTCCGGAAGATTACATCGTGACGGAACACGCGCACGAAGCGATTCTCTCGCAAGAACTTTTTGATGCTGTGCAACGTAAGCGTAGGCAAAAATATGTCACAAGTGCATTCCGCCTTCCCTCCAAAGGCTTCGTGATGGATCGCGAAAACCGCTACGACGGTCTGATTTTTGATGGACGCACTGGCCTTAAAATGCTTCGCCGCAATCGCTACTCGGGAACGAGAAATGTACGCCTCTACTACACGTTTCTCAGTCATATTCCGGATGGCAAGACGCACGAGTTTCCTTTGATTCATTTCAATGAAGATAAGTTGGACACGCTGGTGATGCAAAATCTGACAGCCTTGGTTAAACTCTTCGGCAGTAAGAAGCAAGTTCTAAAGCTCTTAAAAGAACAGATGGAACAGGAGCAAGCGAAGCTGGCAGATTCACGAGCAAGGCTGGAAGGCCAGATTCAGACATCCACGCTTGTTGGCCAAAAGCTCTACGAGCGCTATGCGACGGGCGAACTGGACAAAGAACAGTATCTGGCACGGAAGCAGGCTGAAGCGGCCAAGATTGCCGGATACAGCGAAAGTCTTCGTTTACTGGAGGCGCAGCTGGATGGATTGCTTCCGCAATTCCAGAAAGCACGGCGCTTCATGGATGTGCTCTTTCACGCATCATCGAAGAAGCGGCCGGAACGGGAACTTCTGCAAGCTCTGATCTCCCGCATTGACGTGCAGGACGAGGAGACGATCACGATTACCTTTGCTTTTAACTTTCCCGAGGAGGTAGCCCATGCCTAAGATTGCCCTTTATATGCGACTTTCCGTAGAAGAACGGAACGGTCGCGAGGAAAGTGAAAGCATCACCGGTCAGCGTGGCTACCTACAGGACTACCTGCGCACGCATGACGAGTTCAAAGGCCAGGAAGCTGAAGAATACGTCGACGACGGATTCAGCGGGACGAATGTGGAGCGGCCAGCCTTTCAACGCATGATGGAAGACGTGAAGAATGGAACGGTCAAGACGATTCTCGTCAAAGACCTTTCCCGTTTTATGCGCGACTACATCACGATCGGCGACTACATGGAGAACATCTTTCCCTTCATGGGCGTGCGCTTCATCGCGATCAATGATGGCTACGACAGCACGAAGGCCGAAGGCAATGGCACGGAGCTGGACATTCAGTTCAAGAACCTGCTCTACGACTTCTATACGAAGGACATTTCGGAGAAGCTCAAGTCGGTGCAGAGGATGAACCGCAGGCAGGGCAAGTACAACAACTGGTACCCGCCCTTCGGCTATCGCAAAGACCCGAACGACCACTACAAGGTGATTCTTGACGAGGAGACCTATCCCATCGTGCAGGACATCTTCAAGATGGCGCTGGACGGTCTATCCACCCGGCAGATCGCGAAAATCCTGAACGAGCGTGGCACGATCACGTTGAGCGAGCGTAAGGCGCAGCTCACAAAGATGAACTATCACGCGCAGATGCTCAATGGGAAAAGCACCATCTGGATGGCTCAAGCTGTCATCAAGCTGCTCTCGAATGAGAACTATACAGGCACCTATTGTTTTGGATTCACGAAGCGCAAGACCGTAGGCGGCAAAGGCATTCCAGTTCCTCCGGAAGAATGGGAACGGATTCCCAATCACCACCCGGCCATCGTTTCCGTGGAAGATTTTCAGAAAGTCCGGGAGCTTTTCCGGACGAAGAAACATTTTGCGGAAGCAGCCAAGACAGCGCCACGCGGTCTGAAGTCGCCCTTACAAGGGAAACTCTACTGCGCGGAGTGTGGCCATAAGTTGGCCTACACATCTTCGAAACACGACTATGGCGTCGAAACCTACGCGTATTTTCGCTGCCGGACGTGCAGGATGCTGGGCAAGAAGAAGCCCGGCCTTCGGGCGGAATTAGCCGAAAAGCAGGTGCTCGAAGCCATTCGGCAGCAGGTTGGCGTGGATGCAGTGCAAACGCAAGCAACGTCAACAATCGATGATCCACAGGTACCAGTGAAGACGGAAGAAGAATTGCTACGGGAAAAGGATAAGGCCTTTGACCTGTACAAACGAGGTCGCCTGAGTCGCGAGGCTTTTCTGGAACAGAAACAGGCAATCGACGAGGCGATTCGTAAAATTAAGAAGGAGTTGAAGCAAGATGATAAAATAAAAGATAACCTGCAAACCGAGTCTCTCGAGACTCTAACCAAAGCCATGGTAGAAAGATATGTGGAACGTATCACCGCTGACAATCAGGGACGCCTACAGATCACCTTCAAGGAAGAATTTTTGTAGCATTCCCTTGACGTCAGAGGGCTCCGGGGGCTTTCTGGTCAAAGCCATGGCGAACATGATTCGCGAGGCTGGTGGGACGCAGACGGACAAGGCGAAGGAAATCAAGCAGTCGCAGCTCTACGGTATTGAGTTCAACCGTGAGATTTACGCCCTCGCGTGCGCAAACATGCTGATTCACAAGGACGGCAAGACGAACCTTGAGCAGATGGACGCAAGGACGGAGACGGCGGGCCAGTGGATTGCAAAGCAGGGGATCACGAAGGTGTTGATGAATCCGCCTTATGAGAACAAGTACGGCTGCATGAAGATTGTCGAGAACGTGCTTGACAACGTTCCAGCACATACCATGTGCGCCTTCATCCTGCCGGACAAGAAGCTGGAGAAGGCATCGAAGACGCAGATGAAGCGCATCCTGTCGCATCATCGTCTGAAGAAGGTCGTCAAGCTGCCGGAAGACCTGTTCTTCAATGTCGGCGTCACGACTTCGATTTTCGTCTTTGAGACGGGCGTCGCACAGGATGGCAAGGACGTCTTCGCCTGTTACATGGAGACGGATGGTCTTGCGACGGTCAAAAACAAGGGCCGACATGACGTGTACGGCAAGTGGGCCGACATAGAGGATTACTGGGTTGACGTTGTCGAGAAGCAGTCTGGCGATGAGACCTGCCAATGGGTGAAGTCGGACGAGCATCTGTCCTATCAGGTTCCGCAGAAGCCATTCGAGATATTCGAGGAGGACTTCAAGAAGACCGCAATGGACTATCTGATGTTCCAGAGAGGCATAGATGCCAAGGCATTCGGCGAGAAATTGCTTGATACGGCCATGTATTCGAGCCGTATCAGCGCCGATGACGAGGACGTAACGATAAGCCTGAAGAAAGGCGGTGATGACAATGGCGAAGATTGATACGAGCGGGTGGAAGCCGTTTGTTGTAGGCGATTTATTTGATATTCATCCTACAAAAGCACACAAGATGACAAACGCCCAGTTAATGGATGATGGTAACAATCCTGTTGTTGTTAATTCAAGTTACAACAATGGTATAGGTGGGTATTCCACACAGCCCGTTACTGAAAAGGGTGTGTTAATAACATTTAGCGATACAACGACCGCGGAGGCTGTCTTTTATCAACCTAACGATTTCATTGGGTATCCACATGTACAGGGGATGTATCCGAAAGGGCAGTTTGCAAAAAAATGGCAGGAAAATCAGCTGCTTTTCTTTGTAGCTGCTTTCAAGAAAGCGGCGGTTCTTTGCCGCTTTGATTATGCCTATAAGTTTACGCGCGAAATAGCTTCGGCTATGGAGGTGCTGCTTCCTGTTGATTCTCATGGATGCCCTGATTGGGCATACATGGATTCCTTCATGGCGAAAGTCATGAAGGAATCTGAGGCTTGCCTTGAGAATCTGAGGCTTGCCGATGAGAAGAAGACGGCTGTCGATATATCGCAGTGGAAAGAGTTCGAGATTGGCGATCTGTTTCCGAAGATAAAAAAACCGCCTGTACTGCACAACAGACAGGTCATTGAGGATGAAAATGGGATTCCTTATATCGTCAGAACGAAATTTGATAATGGAATGAAGTGCCGTGTCCGACGAAATGATGAAATGGTGCCAAGCCCCGCAGGAGTCATTTCATTCGGCGCAGAGAATGCAACATTTTTTTATCAACGGGAAGAATTTGTATCGGGTCGTGATATTTATTATATAGATACAAGAGAATTGAGCGCGGGGGCATGCATGTTTTTGACGGCATGCTTGCAACCGGTGGCACGCAAGTATTCATACAATTATGGTCTATTTCCTGATTTACTAAAATCTGAGCGCATTAAATTGCCCGTTGATTCTCATGGTGCCCCTGATTGGACATACATGGATGCATACATGCAGGCGGTCATGAATGAATCGGAAAAGCATATCGGGGCCCTGAGCGAACCGATAGCTTCATGCAATGCAAACTGAAATATAAACATAGGAGACAACCGGTAAAGTACCAAACAAACGAAAGAAATAGAAGGGATAGCCTGAGGGCATATATCAGACTCCTGCCGTCCCGTAAGTCAAAGGGCGGCAAGACCATTCCGGAAAATTGTCGGATGCTTTGCCGGGATTGCAATATAAAGAAGTCAAATGATTGAAATCCTGCACCATGAAATGATTTTTTTCACCGGGAATAGTATGCTTGCAAAAAACTTGCGGATACCGATCCAATGGGTTTTTCCTTCCTCCTGCAGGGAGAGGGACACCACATCTATGTATCGAAGGTATTGAATGTATACCGCCGGTGATATATAATAGCAAAAGCTATGATCAGTTAGCATCAGGGAGATTGTCCTTGGCACAGTTCCTGTTTTTTTAGGAGGAGTTTGCATGAACAAAATTTATAAGCTGATTTGGAGTCAATCGAGGAATGGCTGGGTGGTTGCCTCGGAACTGGCGAAGGGACACGGGAAGAATACGTCCAGCCGGAGAAGACGTGCCCTCATCACCCTTGCGGCGGCGGTCCTTTTAGGGAGCGCTTTTTTGCCTGCGGAACCGATTTCCGCAGAGGATCCCGCGGCAGGCGGGGCGCTTCCCTATGTGAGTATCGGCACGAATGCAAGCCATAAAATAAAAGTAAGAAGAGATGTCAAGGATCCGAGCAGCGACAAAATCATCACGATAGAGGACGAATCAGAACTTGATCTGGAAAGCAATAAGAAGCCGCTGGGCAATCCGAGCTACAATGCTATCCTCATTGGCCCGGAAGCGAAGACCGGTATCGGAAACGGTTCGGAAAGCATCAATGGAGTCGTCGCCATCGGCTTCAAAACCACGGCGCTCAAGCAATACACGACCGCTGTGGGGACGAATGCGTTTGCAGGCTCGGCGGGCGATGTCGCACTGGGCTGGAAATCCTATACAAGCGATTATATCTTAAATCCCGAAGAAACTCGCTCAAACAAAATCGCTATCGGTACGGAGTCTACCGCCAAAGCGGCGAACGGCATCGCTATCGGCACGCAAAGCAAGATCGATGAATACAGCGACAATGCTATAGCCATCGGCAGGGGAGCGGAAGTAGGCCTCGGGGAGACAAGCACGGACTCGACCGCGATCGGACACGAGGTCAAGGTGTATGGGACGTATGGCGTCGCTATCGGATCCAAAGCTACTGCGGGGACGAAAAAGGATCCGGGCGGAGAGTATGTAGTCATAGGCAATCAATCGCATGTCTATGATACGAACGGCGTGGTTATCGGAGCACAAAGCAGCGCTAAGGAAAACGCCGTCGTTCTCGGCAGCCATGCCGAGGGCGCCATGGGGTCCGTTGCGGTAGGCGGCCAGACGAAGGCCGATACGTATGCACTGGCTGCCGGACAAGGCAGTAAAGCGGGAGAGTACGCTGTGGCTATGGGCTCTAGCGCCGAGGCGACAGAGGAAAACTCCATCGCTATCGGCCGGGAGGTCACGGCTACTAAAGAGCGGGCCATAGCGATAGGGCGCTCCGCTAACGCGGCCGGCTCGAGGTCTCTTGCGATCGGTGATAGCGCTCAGGTTACCGGAGGGGGTGCCGAGGACTATCTTTCTATCGCTGTAGGATCGCAAGCCGTGGTCAATAAGAAAGCGGGGACGGCGCTGGGCGCCATTACCGCTGTATACGGTGAAGGCGGTACAGCGCTGGGCCGGGGAGCTTTTGCAGGATCTGACTATGCTACCGGTGTAGGATACAACGCAATAGCCAATAGCGCAAGCACCGTCGCCATCGGTGCGAATACAAGAGCCGATATAGAAGACGGAATCGCACTGGGGAGCGGCTCTCAGGTCAATGAGGACTGGGGGAACGGCAAAGCGGGTATGTACGGCTATGACCCGGATGTCGGCGGGTACAGTAATGATGAATCTTCCACATGGAAATCCACAAGATCCGCCGTTTCTGTCGGGGATCCGGAGCAAAAAATTACCCGCCAGATTATCAATGTCGCTGCAGGCATGAGAGATACGGATGTGGTGAATGTGGCACAGCTGAAGAAGCTCAAAGCCCGGACGGCTGCCGACCTGAAAAAGGAAAAAGAAGCGTTAGACAAAAGGATCACTTCCAATGCAGGAAATATAAACAAACTTTCCAACAAGGTTAGCCAACATACGACGGACATCTTCGGTCTGAAGCAAAAGCAGAAAAAGGATTTCGAAGCTCTGAACACAAAGATCGAGAACAGTACCGTCCGTTTCGTTTCCGTGAACAAGGAAGACACCGATGAATACACGGATAATTATCTCAATGATGGCGCGAAGAAGGCTGGCGCTGTTGCTATCGGCGTAAATGCGAATGCTGGGGGAGAAGATGCTGTTGCTTTGGGGCCATCTGCGTATGCTATCGGATCGGGCAGTGTCGCCATTGGCGCCGGAGCGGCACAGCAGGGTGGCGATCCGGAGCAGAAAAAAGGACAATTCGAGGCGGGCATTATTGTCGGAAGAGATAATATGGTGTCTGTGGAGGCGAGTGAAACCGGGGGACGGGAAGACACCGTCATCGGGAGACTGAACTATGTGAGTGACTCGCACGGGGCCTTTGTCCGCGGCATAGGGAACGCCGTTTTCGATGCGTATAATGACGAGGTGCTGACAGAGGACGATCAGCAGCAAGAAGAACGCTTTATAATAAAAAGTGAGCATGATAATAGCGGTTTATTTGAGAAGGGAAGGAGCCATGTCGCCGTTGACGGGGATGCCAACTCGGTCGTCGGTTCGCTGTATACTCGTGTTTCCGGCGTAGCAAACAAGCTCTCAAATGAGGACGGCCAGCCCAGAATGTCCTACAATATCGTTACAGGGAACAGAAATGAACTCACCGATGCGAACCGCAATCTGATACTGGGCGATAACCATGAGCTGGAAAAGGTCAATGGAAATATCATCATCGGCTCGGCAAAAACGAAACAGAAAACCGCCGCATCAGAGGTGGCTATCCTCGGAAATGATGCGAATGTCAGCGTCGATGGCGGCGTTGCCCTGGGAAGTGGATCTGTTGCAGGCACCGGTGCAGGCGTGGCCGGCTGGGATCCGAAAACAGAGCAGACCTCCAAGGAAACAGGCGCGGCATGGAAATCAGGAAATGGTGCCGTATCTGTAGGCGCAGCCGACAAAACCCGTCAGATCACAAATCTTGCCGCAGGCACGGAGGATACTGATGCTGTCAATGTGGCACAGCTGAAATCGGTAAAGGGAGAAGTCAAAGCCAATGCAGAAAGTATCGGAAGGCTGCAGGGCGGCTTCACTGTGAAGGATGCGGGAAAAGGTACGGCCGACGTGGCCCTCGGAGACACGGCCAGGCAGGCGGTGACTTTCAAGGCCGCTGTGGATGACAAGAGCAGCGCCGCCTCCTCTTTGACCGCTGCAGTGGATGCAGACAGGAATGTCACTTACACGCTGAATACCAACCAGCTGAAAAAAGACCTAGGCATCACCGAGGCGGGCGTAGGCACGATGAGCTCGTGGCAGCTGGGGGTAGCAGGCGATAAGAATATAGAGGAAATCAAGGACGGTGGCGGAGTCTCCTTTGCCGCAGACGGCAAGGGACTCACCGTCGCAAGGGAAGGTGCAACGATTACATACACTATCGATGGAAGCCAGATTGACATCAGCGGCAATACGAGCATTACCAATCTGAACCAGAAAATCGATGATGCATCGCTGCACTATGTATCCATTAAGAGGACCAATCAATCGCCGGCGCCGGAATCGAATTATCTCAATGATGGTGCGAAAGGCGACGGCGGCATGGCTATCGGCGAATTTGCAACGAGTCAGGGGCGCGGCATCGCGATGGGCTATAAATCCAGAGCCGTGCCGAAGGCAGGCGCGACGCTCGGTATCAGCTCCTTTGAGGGTATCGCAGTCGGACAGGAAGCAAATACGGAAGTCAGCGGCGGCATCGCTATCGGACTCCGTTCCAAAGTAGAAGGCACATTGAATACCAAGGAGGGCAATGTCAATGAGCAGGGGACGGTGGCTTTAGGGGTTGATGCGTATGCCAAAGGAAACGGCGCAGCTGCCTTTGGGTGGAAGGCGAGAGGCGATGGCGAAGGAGCCATGGCATTTGGTACGGAAACGAAAGCTGCCGAGTCGGGTACGGCATTCGGCGCGCACTCCGTTGCAGCAGCGGGCGGCATCGCCATGGGCTGGCAGGCACATGCCAATGATTTAGTAGCGGTTTCTGTCGGAACAAGCAGTGATGCGGCTAAACAGGCGACCGCTGTCGGTGCAGGAACTACTGCTGACGGTATAGCTTCGCTCGCTGTAGGCGTGGGTGCCGTGTCCAAGGGCGTTCTGTCTGCATCCGTAGGGGCAAAGTCTGTTGCGGAGGCGGAAAACAGTGTAGCTCTGGGTGCCGAAACCGTAGCAAACAGAGAAGCGGGGAAGGTCGGATACATTGCCACAGGAGGCAGTGCGACCTTTGAAGAAGCCTTGACGACGCTGAACAAAAAAGAGGACTACGACAAGTGGACAGCTACGGTCAATGCGGCAAAAGCGGAATATGATACATTGACAAAGGCTTTTAATGATGCTGCGGATAAAAATAAAAAAGCCGAAGCCAAGCAGGCTCTTGATAACTGGAAAGGACAGCATGCAGATTTTGTGGAAGCCCTGACAGCCAAAGAAAGACTGGAGGCGACCTGGAAATCTACAAAAGCGGCAGTCAGTGTCGGTGCAGATAGTGTCGATGCGGCAGGAAACAGAGTCATTGCCACCCGTCAGATCACAAATCTTGCCGCAGGCACGGAGGATACTGATGCCGTCAATGTGGCACAGCTGAAATCGGTAGCAGATAAGGCAAGCGAGGCCGCTGATGGAGCGAAGAAGCATACGACTGTCGTAGCAGGGGACTATGTCACCGTCACGGAAGGTACGAATGCGGCAGGCGGCAAAGAATATACCGTAGCGGGTCCTGTCATCAAGACGGACAGCAATCTGACCATTTCCGACATCAAGGAGGGCAGTAAGAAAACGGGATATACCCTCGGA
>JAXFOE010000005.1:0-58168 GCA_034180505.1 Dialister sp. | reverse complement strand
TATGATGTTCCTGCGTTATGGTTGTCTTGCTGTTTTTTCTTGCTGACCCGCGGGGAGAGGAAAATCCGAATTCAGCCCGCCTGAGGGATTTTCTTTGCGCCGGCGCCGTATCATGACGCGAAAGAAGCCGTTTCAGGTTTTTGCTTCCGGAGGATTTTGCCTCTCAATAATAAAGTCGTCAGATGAGTGAAAAATCACAACTCCCGTAAAAAATACTCGCTTCAGATCGTTGTCCTTTGTTTCTAAAGAGCACACACTGGAAATACCAACTGATTCCGGGAGAAAACGGTAAGAGGTCTGCCACGGGTATTCTTAACTGGAAGGGACTGCGGTTTTATTGTATTATTATAGGCATGGTGGAATACTAACAAAATACATTGGGAGGGAATTGCATGGATTTTATACTCACGCCAAAACAACAGGAATTAGTCAAGCTGGCAAAAGATATCGCCATCAATGAAATCGCGCCCAGAGCGCTGAATATGGACAAGAGCGGCGTAATGGACGAAAATCTGCTCAAAATACTGAAGCAGTCCGGTTTGACGCAAATGGCTGTGCCGAAGGAATACGGCGGAGCGGGCATTGATCTTCTGACCTGCGCTCTGATTTCAGAGGAAATCGCAAAAGGCTGCGCCGGGGTAGCTACTATCTGCGCAGCCAATTCACTGGCTGCATTTCCGTTGCTCAGTTTTGGCAGTGAAGAGCAGAAGAAAGATTTTTTCGATTCCCTAAATAACGGAGGGATGGCAGCCTTTGCTTTGACGGAACCGGGAGCCGGATCCGATGCGGGGGCGGTGTCCTGCAAAGCGCTGAAGACTGATGGCGGGTATCTGGTAAATGGGACAAAATGCTTTATTACCAATGCGCCTATCGCAGACCGGCTGACTCTTGTGGCAAACACCAGAAAAGCGGGCGGTATCCGGGGACTTACGGTATTTTCCGTGGATGCCCATTCTAAGGGGATTTCTATCGGGAAGGAAGAAGATAAGATGGGAATCCGCGCCTCTTCCACGGCGGAAATTATTTTTGATGACTGCGTCGTTCCTGCTGAGCAGAGAATTGGCAGAGAAGGCCTCGGGTTCCGGATCGCTATGGAGACTCTGGAAACATCCCGTCCCATAGTCGGGGCGATTTCCGTGGGAATTGCACAGGCAGCGCTGGAAAATGCTATCCATTACGCGCATCAAAGAAAGCAGTTTGGCGTAAAGATCGCATCCTTTGAAATGGTTCAAGACATGATCGCCAACATGGTCATGAAGACGGAGGCCGCCAGAGCTCTTGTACATAAAGCATGCTGGCTTAAGATGAAGGGAGATAAACAGGCCGCTCTCTTTTCCGCCATGGCAAAGTGCGTTGCCTCTGATGTAGCTATGGAGGTGACCACGACCGCTGTACAGGTGATGGGAGGCAACGGGTATTCCAGGGAAAATCCGAATGAAAAATATATGCGGGATGCCAAGATTATGCAGATTTATGAAGGAACGAACCAGATTCAGCGTTTAGTCATTGCCAACAATTCATTGTATTGATTTTTTATGGGCATATGATAGAATACGTTATAAATGGTAATGAGGAAGAGCGCCATTCCTGAGGCCTTCTGAGGCTGTCTGTCCACAGGGATCCGGTAACAGTGTGACACCGGAGTCAGGCTTGGAATGGATTCACTTCTGAACCGTTATCTGAACGGAGTAGGATAACCGCGGGGCCGCGTTATGGCTAAAGAGACAAAAGCAGGGTGGTACCGCGGTCAAACTTCGCCCCTTCACGGGCGAAGTTTTTATATTGCCTATACAGGCGAACATAAGAAGAACGGAGGACATATGGTGCAGTATCTGGAGGAATTAAAAAAGAAGGCAAGAGAGCTCTTGGAGGAATCAGGGCAGAGAGGAAACAGCGGCGATTCTGCCACGCTGTTTCGGGACCATTTAACGAAGGTTCTTACTGAAATCAGGAAGGCTGCGCCCTCTGATGACGGAGAATGGCCAAAATTAGTAGAAGACATCGGAGCCCGTGTCGTTTTTCTCATGGAAGGGGAATTAAAGACACTGAAGGAAGAGGCGGAAAAACGGATCAGCGCGGCAACGGACGAAAGAGAGCTGCAGGATTGCCGTGTATCCTTTTTGGGAAAGAAGGGACGACTTACCGGTATTCTTCGGGGGATGAAGGATCTTACAGCAGAGCAGCGTCCTGTCATGGGTGCGCTGGCAAACAAGGTGCGCAGCGAGGTGGAAGCGCTCGAAGAGGAAAAAGCGGAAAGCTTGAAGGAGCAGCGGCTTTTAGAAAAATTAAAAAGCGAAGCAGTGGACATTACCCTTCCGTCCCGGCGGCAGAAAAAAGGGCATCTCCATCCGCTGGATAAAGCACTCCGAGAAATCACGAATTCTTTTTTGCGAATGGGATACTCCGTAGAAGAAGGGCCTGAAATTGAAAAGGACTTTTTCAATTTTGAATGCTTAAATCTTCCCAAGGATCATCCCGCCCGGGACATGCAGGATTCCTTCTACATCACGCCGGATATTTTGCTCCGCACTCATACATCTCCCGTGCAGGCAAGGACGATGCAGAAGCATACTCCCAATTCACCGATCCGGATGATTGCGCCGGGAAAGGTGTTTCGCTGGGATAACGATGCCACCCATTCGCCGGTTTTTCATCAGGTGGAAGGGCTTGTGGTGGATAAGGGAATCAAGCTGGCAGATTTGAAAGGAACGCTGGAAATCTTTTTGAAGGATCTTTTTGGAACGGATACAAGAATTCGGTTTCGGGCCAGCTATTTCCCATTTACTGAACCCTCGGCGGAGGTAGATATTTCCTTTGCCTCCCGTACCCATACCGTATCGGATGATCCGGACTGGCTTGAGATTCTTGGCTGCGGGATGGTACATCAAAAGGTATTGGAGCTGAATGGATATGACCCGGCGAGGGTAAGCGGCTTTGCCTTTGGTATGGGGATCGAGCGGATTGCCATGCTTTTATACGGGATTGACGATCTCAGGCATTTCTATGAAAACGATATGCGGTTCCTGAAACAGTTTTAAGGAGGAAAAATAAATGAATGTATCATTGAAATGGCTGGGGACATTGGTCGACATTGAAGGACTTGACCCGGAAGAAATGGCGGAAGTGCTGACTGTGGACGGCATACCGGTAGAGCATGTAGTGCGGCCCGGGAAAGGGATCAGCGGTGTTGTAACAGGAAAGCTCCTGGCTCGGGAAAAGCATCCCGATGCGGACCGGCTTCTTGTATGCCAGCTCAATGTAGGGGAAAAAGAGCGTGTCCAGATTGTGACCAGCGCGGATAATATGCAGGTTGGCGATATTGTCCCTGTTGCATTAAACGGGGCGCATGTACCGGCAAAGCATGATAATTCCGCGCCGGGCGGCCTTTCCCTTGGCGATACGAAGATAAAGGCGGGAAAGCTCAGAGGTGTGAAATCGGCAGGTATGATGTGTTCCTTAGGAGAGCTGGGACTTGACGTGGACCTTTTCCCTGGCATGAGTTCTGACGGGATCATGATCCTTCCGCCGGATACGCCGGTGGGAGCTGATATTCATACCCTTTATGATCTGGACGATGTGATCTTTGAAATGGAGCTTACCGCAAACCGGGGAGATTGCTTCAGCATGATCGGCATGGCAAGAGAGGTAGCAGCGATTTTTAAGCGCAGGCTCACGCTTCCGGAAATCCGTCTTGAGGAAAAGGGAGATCCTGTCCAAGGGCGGGCCTCGGTACATATTGATACGTCTCTTTGCAGCCGCTTTTGTGGAAGGCTTCTTGAAGATGTAACGCTTACGCGTTCTCCCATTCATATTGAAAACAGGCTACGTTCCAACGGGATTCGTCCCATCAACAACGTGGTTGATGCGGCTAATTACGTCATGCTTGAATTGGGACAGCCGCTTCATACGTATGATTATGATATGGTCGCAGGCCATTCATTGACATGCCGGACGGCCTGCGATGGGGAAACGATTACCACGCTGGACGGGAATAAACGAATGCTTCAGAAGGGGGATCTTGTGATCTCTGACGGAGAAGGTACAAGTACTTGCATCGCTGGCGTTATGGGCGGACTTGATACAGAAGTGACAGGAAAAACAAAGAATGTCCTTCTGGAGGCGGCTGTATTTGACAGCGCATCTATCCGCCGCACGTCCCGCCGCTTGGGGCTTCGATCGGAAGCATCCGGACGATACGAACGGGGAATTAATCCGGTCCGTTCCTCTCTGGCCATAGATAGAATTTGTCAGATTTTGGAAGAGCAGGGAGCCTGCAGAGTAGCAAAAGGAATGCTGGACGTATTTCCAAATAAGCGGGCCGCTCAGGTTATTTCCACATCCTGTAAGGCCATTGCAAGCTATATCGGGATTTCTATTTCAGACGAAGATATCTTGGATATTTTAGCTAGGCTTTACTTTAAAGTTGATTATGATAAGGGAAATATCACCGTGACCGTGCCCGATTTCCGGGTCGACGTGGAAGGTATGCCCGATCTGGCTGAAGAAGTGGCCCGGGTCTATGGATATGCCAATATTCCTGTTACTACGCCCTGGAGCGCAATTACCAAGGGAGTTATGCCGGAGGATAAAGAAGCGGTGATTGCCATTCAGGACGCCCTCATCAGAGACGGCTTGTCGGAAGTGGAAAATTACAGCTTTATGCATACCGATGATTTGAAAAAACTGGGAATTCCCCCAGAAAGTGATCTGTATAAAGCTATTCCCATATTAAACCCTATTTCTGAAGAATATCCGTCCATGCGCACGTCCCTTTTGCCGGGGCTTTTCCACACGCTGAAGCATAATCTTTCACAAAAAAACAAGCAGATTTCCATATTTGAAAATGGAGCCGTATATTATCCTCGTGAGTTACCTCTGACGGATTTGCCTGATGAAATTACTGAGATTGCGGGACTTCTCACGGGTTCGCCTGACGAAGAGGGATATCCCAACGAAGGCAGAGAGTATGATTTCTTTACTGTCAAAGCGATTGCAGAGGATCTGCTTTCTGCTCTTGGAATAGTTGCCGACGGTATCCGGAAGACGGATTTTCCTGTTTTTCACCCTGGGATATCCGCAGAATTTATAAGAGACGGACATTGCCTTATCTGTTTTGGAGAAATTCACCCAAAGGTGCTGGACAATTGGGGCATTCAGCAGAAGGTGTTCGGATTTGTTACGACATTACCGCAGCTTTTGCCCTATAAAAGGGAAGGGGTGAAATTTCATCCCATTCCCCGTTTCCCTGCAGCGGAGCGGGATCTGGCCATCCTTTGCCCAGCAGATATGACGAATGAAGCGGTGGAGACGCTGATACGCGCCGCCGGAGGAAAACATCTCGAAACCATGATCCTCTTCGATAAATTCGAAGGAGCACAGGTTGGAGAAGGGAAAAAGAGCCTCGCCTACTCGCTGACTTTCCGGCGGAGCGATCGTACTCTTACTGACAACGAGGTAAATGGCTGGATTAATAAAATCATTGAGAAATTGAATGATTCAGGCTGCCGCCTGAGAGACTGAATTCAATAAAAGCCGTATAGACTTATGTTTATACGGCTTTTATATCGGAAAGGGGATGCTCAACAGGCTCTCAGACGCAGTATAAAAACGCTTATTTTCAAAACCGTATGAAGAACGAGGGGAGCAAAACAGAATTGCTTCTCTCTTTTATGTCGGCTTCGGGGCAGGCGCTTGAGAAAATATTTTTTTTTGAGTATCATTATCAAAAGAGGAAGTATTAATTTGGCAGACTATAGATGAAAAGAGAGAAGTATGAAACAAAGTGTCAGTTATTATGTACAAGAAGGGGATACAGAGGATTCAATACGTTCCTGTCTGAAACAATGCCATCTGGATGGTATCGAGCGTCTGGTGTATGAGGATATACCGCCGGAGCACCCGCTGGCGGCGGTTTGCATAGGATGCCACCTTGCTTTTTGGCCTACCTGGCTCGATTTTTATCTGGGGAATGAAAAACGGTACAGAAAAGATTTTCCCACTGCTGAATCGCTGCGGCGTACCTTTCACGGCACTACGCGTAAGGAATGGATCTCATATATCAAGGGAAATATAAGGGCTGCTCTGGCGGAAAACCCGGAATATCTGGTATGGCATGTGGCAGACTGCACTATTGAAGAGGCGTGGACGTGGAAATTTCACTATTCCAGCCGGGATGTATTGAAAAATACCGCAAGCCTGTTTGCCGAGGTATCGGATGTCGTGCCTGATACAACGCTCGTTCTTTTTGAGAACATATTTTGGCCCGGCTTGAATCTGCTCGTGCCCGATGAGGTAAATTATTTTTTTGAGCTCATTGGAAGGGATAATGTGGGCATCATGCTTGATATTGGTCATTTGATGAATACATCTCCCTATGCCATATATGATGAGATAGATGGGGCTCGATACGTGAAGGCGGTTCTTGATCGTCTGGGGGAACTGGCGGATTATATCCGGGGAATTCATTTATCCTGTTCCCTTTCATGGGAGTATCGGAACTCCTTTGAGCGGATAGCGCCGCATGCTCCATCAGGAATGCAGATCATGAATCATATCACGTCTATCGATCAGCATCGCCCGTTTACGACAGCTGCCATGACGCCGATATTAGACTACTTGAATCCGGATTTTTTGACCCACGAGCTTTTTGCGGATGATTATTCCATTCCCATTGGCAAGGTGAATCAGCAAAAGAGTGCGTTGGGGATATGATTTTACGAAAACAGCATTTCGTTATGGTTTTATTTTCATTTATTGACCATGAGTACATAAATAGCGTGAAAACTTGACCAAAGGAGGAATGGGATATATATTTAGGAAGAATGGATATATGTACATCATAGGTGACGCACATGTTTAATTTACCGGGAAAGTATGTTGATATTGACGGATTCAGGATTCCTGCCGACAAGGCGGACGAATATAAGCGTATTCGGGACCGCATGGAAAAAGAGGCAGAAATCTTTTTTCGTCAATTTTGCGAAATCGTAAAAAAGGAACCGCTTATGGACCTTCTGGGACAGGGGATCGTCGGTTACTCTTCTACAGGAGAGCAGCTGGCCCGTGTATCTCTTGATCCTTTTGAGCTGTCTGCCATGAATGTGGCATTACAGAGAAAGCGGCTGAAGGAATATATCTTGGCAACGAATGGGTATGATGAGGATGGATATCAGCAGCTGCTGAAAGAATACCGGGAGCGTCATCCGAAAAAAACAAAATAAATCAGGAAGGACGTGTATTATGATTCATTTAGTTTTGGACAGTACCAGTGCTGTTTCGCCGGAATGGCTTAAGGAACATCCTAACGTCCATGTGATTCCTCTATCGATTTCCATGCACGGCGAGTATATTCCCGAGACAAAGGTAACCATTGAACAGGTGATTGACTTTTCTGAACGGGAAAAGAAATCGATCCCCACCAGCCAGCCCTCTACCGGCGATTATCTGGAGTTATTCAAGCAGATTCCGGAAACAGACGAAATCATTATCATTGCGATAACCCCTGCGGTAAGCGGGACGTATAACGGCGCAGTTCTTGCGGCAAAGCAATCGGGACGGGAAAAAATTACCGTTATTAATTCTAGGACTACCGCAATAGGTATGTTTCAGCTCCTGCAGGACGCGCTGGAATGGATTGAACAGGGGCAAAGCTTTGAAGAAGTATCCCGTCAGCTGAAGGAAGCATCTTATGCTATGCGCACCACGTTTACTGTTGCCACGCTGGATTACCTGCAGCGCGGGGGGCGCGTGGGAAGGGCGGCGGGATTGATCGGAAGTATTCTAAAAATTCGTCCGGTTATATACCTGAACAGCCATGATGAGGTGGACGTACTAGATAAAGTCCGAACCGAGAAAAAAGCCATAGCCAGCATGATGGCCTATCTTCATGAAAACTCACCCTGCAGGCGGATCGGTATTGTTCATATTCAAAACGAGGAGGGAGGGCGATCTCTCCAGCAGCGTGTTCAGCAGGAGTATCCTGATATAAATGTTACCCTGAGTACAGGCACGCCGGTGCTGGTTGCCTATCTTGGACCGGGGCTGGTGGGAATTATTTTCGAGAGCAGCCTTTCACAGGGGGATGAATTACCATGTATGAAGTTATAGACGGAGTTTGTTTTAAAAGTATGCTGAGCGGTGCCTATCAGCTGTTTCAGCAGAAGTATGAGATTATTAATCGGCTTAATGTGTTTCCTGTCCCTGATGGGGACACAGGCAGCAACATGCTGAATACGCTTAAGTCCATGTACAGCATGGTGGCGGATGAGGATCCCAATCAGCCGATAGGAATTTTGGCAGATAAGGCATCAGCCGGCGCTGTAATGGGCGCCCGTGGGAACTCAGGCGTTATCCTTTCACAGATTATTCATGGCATCAGCCGGGGACTTCGCGGGAAAAAAAATGCTTCCTGCGGGCAAATGAGCAAGGCCTTTCAATATGGGATTCTGTATGCATACCGGGCAGTGACAAAGCCTGTGGAAGGGACTATTCTTTCCGTCGCCAGAGGCATTGCCAAGGGAACGAGAGAAATCATCCGCACGGAAGATGATTTCAGCAAAATACTGGAGGTATCAATCAATTGCGGGGAAGAGGCGCTTGCTAAAACGCCGGAGCAGCTTAAAATATTGAAGGATGCCAATGTGGTTGATGCCGGTGGACAAGGTTTGATTTTTTTCCTCATGGGATGTCTGAACGGCTTGACCGGAAAGGTACAGGAGATCAAGGTCGATGTGCAGCCGGTAATCAGTCGGCTGGAAGCAAAGGGCGAATCTTTCTCTATCGAGTTCCCATACTGCACCGAGTTTATTATCAGCCCATGCAAGATCACCGCCAAGACAGTGAAAAAGCAGCTGGCTTCTTGGGGGGAATCCATCATTGTTGCGGACGGGGATAATCTTGTAAAAGTGCATATTCATGCGCAGAAGCCGGGAAAAGTACTGGACATGGCTTCTGAATGGGGCACTCTGCACGATATTAAGTGCGATAACATGGTAGACCAATTCAAAAAAAACAAGGTTCAGCAGGCTCCAATAAAAAGGAAGCCCTTGGGCATTCTTACAGTAGTATCCGGCAAGGGTTGGGAGGAATTGTACGAAAAACTGGGTTGTGATGTAGTTTTGGGCGGTCAATCCATGAATCCCTCTGTGCAGGAATTGTCTGCCGGGATGGATAACGGGCAGTACGAAAAGTATATTATATTGCCAAACAATAAAAATATCATTCTGGCGGCCAAGCAGCTTCAAAAGATGGAAGGAGGACGAATTCATATCGTTCCCTCCACCAATCCTATGGAAGGGCTGGCAGCAGCCATGGCATTTTCTCCCGACCGCTCGATAGAAGTCAATGGAAAATCGATGGAGGAGCGGATCAATGAAGTCCGTACCGGCATGATTACGCAGGCAGTCCGGGACAGCGTAGTTGGTTCCGCCGTGATCAAAAAAGGCGACTATATGGGGATAGCAAAAGATCAGGAAGTGATCGCCTGCTCTGAATTCCGCACCTGCCTTACTTCGCTTTTGGACGAACTGATAGATGGCTCCTCCGAGATGGTTACTATTTACTTCGGAGAAGATTTGACAGAAGAAGCATGCCGGGAAGAAATCCATAGATTAGAAGAGAAGTACCCGGATGTGGAATTTGAGATGTATGACGGTGGTCAGCCTTTGTATCCCGCCTATATTTCCGTAGAATGAGCATGATAAAAAGATGGTTGCCTTTAGCAGGCACCATCTTTTTATGTGAAATCAGTTGGGGATATGTGGCAGCTGGCCTCAGTTCACACTGCCCGTTTCTGTATGTCCGTCGGTAGGGCTGGGGTAGAAGAACATAATCCGGTCGGGGCGGAAATATTCACTCATTACCTTCCTTATAATAATTTTTGACAGTGTCTGCTCAAAATCAACGATTTGAAGGGGGGTTATGGTTGTGTCTTCCACAAGTACGATAACAACAGGCTCCACAATAGGAGCGTTATCCGGCACCTCGCTTCGATCCAGCGGAATACTGAGTACGATGCGTATAGTTGCGACGTATTGCTCTTTGTCATTAAAAATTGTCCCCCGGTATGTGTTTTCCCAAAGGGTGCGCATCAGATCAATGCGGTATGGATCGTTTGAAAGCTCTTCGTTCATGGACGATATCCTCCTTTTTGTTATATTCTATCATGCTTAAGGCAAGGGCTGAACAGAGGCTCGCATAAATTATGGTAGGGAATGATGAAAATATGATACAATTTAAAAAGCATATCCCTATGGGGATTGAATGAGTCGTTACATTCTTGTATGCATAGCGTAGGCCGGTGTTTGAGGAGATCAATATGGGGAATCGGATTATTCTTGTTTTGGGAGGCGCCAGAAGCGGGAAAAGCGAATTTGCGGAAAAACTGATAACAAAAACAGCAAAGGGAAGCATCGGATATATTGCAACCAGCCAAATTCTTGATGAAGAAATGAAGTACCGCGTTATTCTTCATCAAAAAAGACGTCCTGCGGAATGGAAAACCTATGAGATTATGCATGAGGCAGGTGACAAAATAGAATCGATCCTTGCGGGCGCTGACTCTATTCTGTTTGATTGCGTTACTATGTATGTAAACAACATGCTTATGGACCATTTGACACATGCCTCCGAAGAAACTCTTGGAGTATCTGACCTAGAAATGCTTCAAAACAACTTGAGGCGGGATCTGGGGAAGATGTTTGCGCATATAAAGGACTGTCAGGGGAAAACCATTCTCTTCGTATCCGATGAATTAGGGATGGGGATTGTGCCGGCCAATGCGATGAGTCGTGTTTACAGGGATCTGGTCGGGCTGGCGAATCAATATATAGCGAAGTGGGCGGATAAAGTTTATTTGTCGATTGCCGGCATCACGATTGAACTGAAGGAAAGAGGAGTGGAAATATAATGACAACGGTAGCGAAAAAAGTCATGTTTCAGGGAACAAGCTCCCATGTGGGAAAAAGTATTTTAACCACCGCTTTTTGCCGAATCCTTACACAGGATGGATATAAGACAGCTCCCTTCAAAGCGCAGAATATGGCACTTAATTCGTATGTAACCCGATCGGGCGGTGAAATTGGCCGATCTACCGTTGCTCAGGCAGAAGCAGCCGGTGTGGAGCCTATCGTGCAAATGAACCCGGTGCTTTTAAAACCTACCGGCAACGCATGCTCCCAAGTTATTTTACTGGGGAAATCGGTGGGCAACTACAGCGCATCTGACTATCAGAACAAATACAGTCAGCAGGCATGGGAATCGGTCAGGAAAAGCCTTGCATACATGGAAGCGCATTATGACGCGCTGGTTATTGAGGGAGCTGGAAGCCCGGCGGAGGTTAACTTAAAAAAGAACGACATCGTAAATATGCGTATCGCCCTTACTGCAAAAGCACCGGTGTTCCTTATTGCGGATATTGACAGAGGCGGTGCGTTAGCTTCGATTGTGGGCACTCTGGCATTGCTGGAACCGGAAGAAAGAGCCGTGGTAAAGGGACTGGTGATCAATAAATTCAGAGGAGACATTACACTTCTTGAACCGGCCCTGACCTTTTTGGAAGAGCGAACCGGCATTCACGTAATGGGAGTGATTCCCTATCTGGATAAGCTCGGCATCGATGATGAGGATTCCGTTTCCTTGCAGGATCTTCCGTCAGATCATGTTATGCGAGATATACACATCGCTGTGATTCAGACACCCAAAATTTCCAACTTTACTGATTTTGACGCATTAGCCCATGAACCGGATGTAAATGTGCGATTTGTCCAGCAGGGAGATATTCTGGGACAGCCGGATATGATTATTCTTCCCGGATCAAAAAGCACCACCGCTGATCTTATCTATCTCAAAAATCAGGGGTATGCGCAAGAAATTAAAGAATTGGCTCAAAAAGGAGTTCCGGTGGTAGGAATTTGCGGCGGATATCAGATGATTGGAGAGAAGGTACGAGATCCTCTTCATGTGGAGGGGGATATCGATGAGGTGGAAGGGCTTGGATTGCTTCCTTATGTGACAACCATGCAGGGAGAAAAAAATACCTATCAGGTATCCTTCGACTGCGAATCCATTCCTTTTCTTGGTATGGATTTTTCCGGAAAAAATCTTAGAGGATATGAAATCCATATGGGGGAAACCGTTTTAACACATCCGGCAGAGAGTATTTTCCTAATCAAAGAAAGAAGCGGCAGAACCGTTACCGTCAGCGATGGCTATATCAACCAGGCGGGAAATGTCTTTGGTACCTATTGCCACGGTGTGTTTGATAATGACGATCTTCGACGGGCGGTGATCAATGCGCTGCGACAAAGAAAAGGGCTACCTCCGCTGGAAAGCACGTTCCATTATCGAGAGTATAAGGAATCTGAGTTTAATCGTCTGGCCGATACAGTGCGAAAACATTTTGATATGGACGCATTTTACAAGGTGCTGGAGCAGGAATAAGTGGATACCATTCTCTATGCATCCGTTCCTCTGGTCGCGCTGATCATAGATGCTGTTTACGGAGACCCGCGCTCAGACTACCATCCAGTGGTACTCATAGGGAAAATCATTTCCGCCTATGAATCCCTCCTATACCCGAAAAAGAAAGCATCTCATGCTTCCATGCTTTTTCGAGGTACTATCACGGTTTTTGCGGTTCTTACTACGGTGGGATGCATAACAGCACTGTTAACCTGGCTTGCCTATAAGACGGGGATGTTCCTGTTTGCCGTGGTCAGCGCGATTATTCTGTACTTTACGATCAGTCCAAGGGCCCTGGCTCGGGATGGCATGGAGATTTACAGCCTGCTTGCTGGCGGTGACATTGCTTCAGCGTGCAAACGTCTCAGCTGGATTGTGGGCAGGGATACGGAAACTCTTGATGAGTATGATATTGCCAGAGCTACCGTTGAAACTATTGCTGAAAATACGACTGATGGCATTATTTCTCCGCTGTTTTATTTTTTGCTTTTTGGACCTGTGGGTGCCATGGTATATCGAGCGGGAAACACGATGGACTCCATGCTGGGCTATAAAACTGACCGGTATCTGTTTTTTGGCCGTTTTGCGGCAAAACTGGATGACGGGCTCAATTATATTCCTGCACGGATCACATTTCTTCTTTTTGTGGCGGCATCATTCATATTGAGGCTGGATTATAAAAAGGCTTGGAAGATCGGGCTCAGAGATGCACCAAAGCATCCCAGTCCCAATGGAGGGTATGCCGAGGCTACCGTGGCAGGTGCCATGCATGTGCGCCTTGGCGGGTATAACTATTATCAGGGGGAGCGTGAATTTCGCGAATACATGGGAGATATGGAACAGCCGTTGAACCGAAACAGTATCAAAACAAGTATTTTTCTGATGTACGGTGCAACGATTTTGTTTGTGCTCATAGAAACCATACTATTATGCAGTATTGGATGGATGCGATGAAATCATTTCTTATGGCCCTGCAGTTTCTCACCCGTTTTCATTTGCAAAAACAGGCTGTTTGGACAGAAGAGGATTTAGGGAAGAGTGTGCCTTGGTTTCCTGCTGTTGGATGGGTGATTGGACTGTTTCTCTGCCTGATTGAATACGTGATGAGTCCTTTGGCGCTCCCTTTGTTGACCGCTTTTTTTTTGGTAGCCGGCGAATTTTTCATTACGGGCGCCATGCATGCAGATGGTCTGATGGATACCGCAGATGGCCTCTTTTCAGGCAGGAGCCGAGAGCGCTGTCTGGAAATCATGAAGGACAGTTTGATTGGTTCTTTCGGATTATTGGCTTTTGTATTTCTTGTTCTTTTAAAAATACTTTGCCTAGCATCTATCGACACCGCCAAGTGGGGACTGCTCATTGCAATGCCTGTCATCGGACGACTGAATATGGTTTTTTCCCTGTGTGAATATCCGTATGCAAGGCCATTTGGGATGGGGGAAGCATTTTCTGAATACCGCCCCTCCTATGCTGAACCGGTGGCCCTTGTCCTAGGTCTTATTCCTGGGTTCTTTTTTGGAATGACGTATCTGATACTTGCCGGAGCCGGGCTTTTGGCGGGATTGTATATCAACCGTTGGGTTGTATCAAAAATAGGTGGAACAACGGGAGATACCTACGGGTTTGTAACAGAAATAACGGAAGTGTTTTTAGCGTTTCTTTTTATGATTTTAAGTAAGGGCTCTTTATGGTTTATGTAGTTCGATCGCCCGGTTCATGCGGCGAGTTTATACAGGGATATATGGAAGGCAGCTCCTTTATGGTGACTTGCCCCGTCAATCGATATGCGGAGGCAGAAACTGGGTTTGCCGGTAAAGGGGATGAGCTTCCGGAGAAAGCGGACAAGGCAAGAGAGCTTACGTTGCGTTTTCTTGGTAGGCAGAACGAAAAGATCCCGGTTAAGCTGCATTCCTGCATTCAAAAAAGCAAGGGCATGGCATCCAGCACTGCTGATATAAGCGCCGTGGCAAAAGCGGTAAGTCTCGCATGCGGGCAGTCTGTTTCCAATCGGGATATTGCCGAAATATCCCTTGCCATTGAGCCCAGCGATGCCACTTTTTTTAAAGGAGTCACATTATTTGATTATCGTCACGGGAAGATTATACAGGAACTGGGAAATGTGCCGGCGATGAATCTCCTTATATATGATTGTGGCGGTGAAGTGGACACATTACAATTTAATTCCCGGACTGACCTTTTGCGCTTGCAGAAGGAAAATGAACGAACTACAACAAGAGCGCTGTCCCTTTTCATAAAAGGCATTGAGAAACAATCTCTTGACTTAATCGGAAAAGCCGCAACAATCAGCGCTTTTGTAAATCAGCGGATTCTTTATAAGGCGCAGCTTCCTTTATTTTGGAAAATCGGGAAAAAGGCTGGAGGCAAGGGAGTTGTCTGTGCTCATAGCGGAACAGTCCTCGGTCTGATTGTACCTGGGACCATGAATATTGACAGAATTCGTGAATGTCTTGATGATTCCCTTGAAGGCAAGATGACCTGGCTTGATACGGTACAGATAACGAATCATGGAATGACAGTGGAGGAAATATAATATGAGAACTATTTCTATCCATCACGGCGGCGAGGTTTTTTCCTATCCTGAGGATGAGCGGGACTCGCTCATAGATTTTTCTATCAACGTCAATCCTTTGGGAATGTCGCCAAAAGGCAAATGGGCTCTTTTACAAGCCTTGGACAGAGATGTTCTTAGGTATCCTGACACGGAGGCCCGGGATTTGCGTGCGGCATTATCGGAAAGATATAAAGTTCAAGAAAAGCAGATCACTCTTGGCAATGGCGCTACGGAGCTGATGTATATGCTGCTGCAGCTTCTCCGGCCGAAGCGGGTTATTATCCCTGAACCTGCATTTGGTGAATATCGTCTGTCGGCCATAGCGGCAGGATGCGAAATTACAAGTATTCCTTTGAATGAATATGATTTCTCGCTTCCTGTTGATGCCATCTTAAAGCCGATGACGGAAGACTTTCTGATCTATCTTGGCAATCCTAATAATCCCGATGGGCGGCTCCTTGAGGAAGAAGCGTTAAAAAAAATATTACAGGAGGCAGAACAGAAGAATGGTCACGTGGTGGTGGACGAATCGTTTATTGATTTTGGCCACGGCAAATCATACCGTTCGCTTTGCGCTGCACATCCATCACTGATTGTCGTGATGTCTCTGACTAAATTTTATGCCTGCCCGGGCCTTCGGGTGGGGTGCGCGTTTTCCTCTCCGGAAATTGCTTCTGCATTAGCAGGAAGGCTTATCCCATGGCATATTAACGGTCCGGTTCAGACATACATGACCGCAGCGCTATCGGACACGAATTATATCCGGCAAAGTGTGTCCTATTGTGCTGAGCAAAAGAAAAAACTGTCCGCCGGTCTTGCAGGGTACGAGCAAATCCGACAATTTCCGGGATATGCCA
This sequence comes from Dialister sp., assembly GCA_034180505.1. Taxonomy (GTDB): domain Bacteria; phylum Bacillota; class Negativicutes; order Veillonellales; family Dialisteraceae; genus Dialister. Next base: position 42,280 of record JAXFOE010000005.1, on the reverse strand, counting down.
ATTACATATTATGCAAGCTAAGCCCATCTGCCGGCACCGTATCGCAGTTGGAGGATACATTACGACCCTATCACATCCTGATACGGAATTGCTCAAATTATACCCATCTGAGCGAGTATTGGTTTCGCGTCGCTGTACGAAAGGAAAGTGAAAACAATCAGTTATTGTCAGCATTTAGAAAGGCATTAAACATATGATTACTTTGTATTTTATACGTCATGGAGAAACATACTGGAATGCTTCCGGACGATATCAGGGCTCCACAGATGTTGCACTGAGCCCCGAGGGAATCTGCCAGGCATCGCTTGTGACAAAACGGTTTTTGGACATTCCTCTTGATGGAGTGGTTTCAAGTCCTTTGAAACGGGCTGTAGATACAGCGCAGGGGATTGCGGACAGTCATTCACTGGAATTAAAAACAGATAGCCATTTTAGCGAGCTTTGTTTTGGTGATTGGGAGGGGAAGACCTTTTCGGAAATCGAAGAGCGATGGCCGGGAATGATAGACGCCATGTACCATTACCCGGAGACAATTCGATTCCCTAATGGCGAATCTTTTGTCGATGCCCAGACCAGAGCCATGAAGGGAATCAATAGACTGCTTTCCGGAAATGAGGATAAAGCCTACGCTATTGTCTGTCATGGAGCCATTATGCGGACTCTTTTTTGCGGACTTCTCGATATTCCACTGATACGAGCTTGGAATTTTTGCGTATTTAATGCCAGTGTTTCCTGCCTGCGCTGCTATCCGGGGGACAGAAATCTTCTTACCTATTCAAACAGCACCTATCATTTGGAGACATAAAAAGGGCGATTTGATTGCCATTCTATGGCATGGCGCTCTTTTTTCGTGGACAAATGAATGTGTATACGGTATTATTAATTGGTGGAGAAAGCGGTGAGATAATGATAAACTCAGAGAGAATGCTTAGTTTTCTCGAACAAAATCAGTTAGATGCTTTATGGATCCAAAAGGATGAAAACGTAAGGTACATCAGCGGGTTTTCAGGTGCTGACAGCTATCTTTTTCTGACTCAAGAGCAGAGCTATCTGGTCACCGATAGCCGATACATCGGTCAGGCGTCAGAAGAATGTCCCGCATTTACAATTGTGGATTATCACGGCAAATTGCCGCAGGAGCTTTCCACTCTCGCAGTAAAGCACAATGTGCGCCGCTTTGGTATAGAAAGTATACTGACTTATAAAATGTATCTGGACCTAGCCGGGGCGATGGCGGGGGTACAATTCGTATTTTGCGAGCCCGATACATTGAGACAGATAAAGACTGAAGAAGAGCTTTCCTATATCGCTGAGGCCTGCCGCATATCGGATGAAGGTTTCAAGAAGACGGTTCCTTTTATCCGCCCCGGAAGAACAGAAAAAGAGCTCCGCGGAATTCTGGAATGTGCCATGATGGAAGCCGGGGCGGATGGGAAATCCTTTGATACGATCGTTGCGTCCGGACTTCATTCAGCCTATCCTCATGCCACGCCCACAGATAAACCAATCGCGGAAGGAGAGCTTATTACCTTTGACTTTGGTGCGACCTATAAGGGATATCATTCAGATATTACTCGTACGGTGGCAGTAGGAACGATTTCGGATCGCCTCCGATTTATGTATGACAGCATTTATGATTGTGTAGCTTATATAGAATCTATGCTGAAGCCCGGGCTTAAGGCCTGTGATGTGGATCAAGAGAGCCGCTCGTTTTTAAAGAAACGTGAGTTAGCTTCCTATTTTACCCATGCTTTGGGACATGCGGTGGGACTTGAAATCCACGAGACACCAGTCTTGGCTCCACGGGATAAAACAGTTTTACAGAAAAACATGGTGGAAACCGTTGAGCCCGGTGTGTATATTCCGGGAGTTGGCGGTGTACGTATCGAAGATACGGTTGTCTTGACAGGTAATGGAAATAAACCGTTAACTCAATATTCAAAAGAATTTTTAAAAGTGTAGTGGTGGGAGGAAAAGTAAATGATCTCTAGTAATGATCTGCGGCCGGGAGTTACCGTTGAAATTGACGGCATGGTATGGCAAGTTGTTGAATTCCAGCACGTCAAGCCTGGGAAAGGCGCCGCCTTCGTCCGTACTAAAATGAAAAATCTGCAAAACGGCTCCGTAATTGAACGGACCTTTAACGCCGGCGTAAAAATCCCGACCGCACAGGTTGAAAGAAAGCCGATGCAGTACCTTTACGAGGATGGCGGTTCCTACTACTTTATGGACGTAGAAACCTATGATCAGATCATGCTTACGAAGGAACAACTGGGCAATGCGATTAATTTCATAAAGGAAGAAATGGAAATCACTGTAGTTTTCTTTAAGGGAGAAGTTATCGGTGTAGATGTTCCTAATTCCGTTGAATTAAAGGTAGTGGAAACAGAACCGGGGATTCGCGGCGATACGGCTACTGGCGGTGTTAAGCCTGCCACCATGGAAACAGGCTATGTGGTGAAGGTTCCGCTTTTCATCAACGAAGGGGAAATGCTCCGCATTGATACCCGTACCGGCGCCTATATTGAGCGGGTAAAATAAGGAACCTGTATGGATGCTGTAGAAGTCAGAAATGAATTTGGCACAATCCGTATTTCTGATCAGGTGATCGCCGCGTTGGCAAGACGTGTCTGTCTTGGCATCAGCGGTATCCAAGCAATGGATGATTCGTTTTCCCATGGATTGCCCTCTGTCATAGCCGGTGATGAAGCGGAAGGGGTCCGAGTCAATATAAAAAATAATTGTGCCTATATTGATGTGTTTATCGTAGTTAAATATGGAATCCGAGTGCCTTCCTTGGCTCTGGAGGTACAGGAGAAGGTCAGGGAAGACATTTTCGCAAGTACAGGAGCCGTTGTGCAAGGAGTTAATATCAATGTGCAAAACATTGATTTTCAGTAGCTGGTGATCAGTAATGACTGATGAAGGACGCATCAATGGATGGGAAGTAGAGGATCTGTATAGGCAAATCGAGGAAGCAATTTCTGCATCACCTGCCTTTTTTGAGTTTACGACCAATGAGTTCTCTGACATTGTTCATGGGATCTCTCGCGTTTTCGGCCGAAGGCCTCATAAGGGAATTGTATTGAGGAGGGAAAAAGGACGTTTTCGGGCGGACATATCCCTTTCTGTATTTGCGGGCAATCCTGTTTTGGAAACGGTTACTCATTGGCAGAATCTTGTTGCTGAAATTATAAGACCCTATGCAGGCGAGCTTCCTGTTGCAGTGAATATTGCTGTAACCGGTTTAGTGGAAAACGAGGAGTGAAATGAGCAGGAGAAATGCCCGTGAATTGGCAATGAAGATTCTGTATTCCAAGGACTTGAATCCCGAAACAGAATCTATCGAGGCGGAATCGCTCCAGCTGACGCCCAAGGATGCAAGCTTTTCAAAGGCTCTTGTTGCGGCGGAAACGGATCATGAGGGTGAAATTGACAGCTTGATCGCCAAGCATCTGAAAAATTGGTCCATAGAAGAACTGAATGTGGTAGATAAGACCATCCTGCGCATGTCCCTTGCAGAAGCGCTTTTTATGGAAGAATCATCTGATGCGGGACTGGTTATTAATGAAGCGGTAGAATTGGCCCGTAAATATGGTGGTGAAAATTCATATCGTTTTATCAATGGAATATTGGATTCTGTTTTGGCAGAGTCAGCACAGGGAAAATGAGGTATTTTAAATCAGAGGGCTTACTGCCGATTGTAGATTACGCCGGCAGCGGAGCCTTTTTTGTTTTTTGATTGGCAGGATACTCTTACATGAAAGTACTGACAGTGAAAGAAGCGAGCCGTTTAATTGCCGCAAATTTCAAGAAGGAATACCGGTATAGAGGGTTTACGGTCCGCGGTACGGTAAGCAATCTCCGTACCCATTTCTCAGGGATAACCTTTTTTTCCCTGATCGACGAGGATTCAAGGATTCACTGCTTCATAGGGAGGATGGGACACGACTTTCTTATTCGGCATCTTTCCGATGGGGTGGACGTAACAGTAATAGGGGATCTTGCGTATGATACGAATAGATCCTATGCGCTTCTTCTTGTGCAAAATGTATCCGGCGTGAAGGAAAGCATCGCGGCTAAGAATAAAAAAAGACTGTATGAGTCTTTAGCGGAGCTCGGATATTTTGAAGAGACCTCCAAGAAACCGCTTCCCTTGCTTCCGTTTCATATTGGAATTATCAGCTCTTCATCGGGAGCGGTTATTCATGATATTATGAGAACAGGAAGAAGCCGAAACCCTGCCGTACGATACACTCTGTTCAACAGCAGCGTCCAAGGGGAAATGGCTGCGGCCATCATAGCAGCGATGATTCAACGGGCGAATGAAGAAAATGATGCGCCGGATCTTTTGATCTTGGCGCGCGGCGGTGGAGCGGAGGAGGATTTATCTGTTTTTGATGACCCCTTAGTGGTAGAAGCTGTGCACCACTCAGAGCTTCCTATTATTTCAGCTATTGGCCATGAAACTGACACAACTCTTTGTGATTATGCGGCGGATGTAAGAGCATCCACGCCGACCCAAGCGGCTGAAATCGCTATTCCGGAACAAGCAAGAATTCGAGAGCATATTCGGCTGCTTCTTGAACGCAGCTACGATTCAATTATGGAACAGGTCCGCCAAAGAAGGGAGCGGGTTTCTAATCTGGTTAGGCATGATATATCGGATCAGGCACGAGTCAGATTAGACAGGCAGAGGAGCATAGTGAATGGCATGGCGATTGAAATGTATCATAAATCAGACAGCCGAATAAAAAGCGAGTATGCAACTATTTCCAAGATGCTTCTGAGATTTGATTTGAATGTATTAAAGCAAATGGAGAGAATGGATGAGTCACGAAAGCAAATCCTTTGAAGAATCCCTTGAAATCCTGCAATCTGCCTCCGAGGCTGTTGGCTCTGAACAGCTGACACTGGCAGAGCTTATGGCCGCTTACAAGCAGGGAGTCTCTGCCGCAAGAGATTGTCTTACATTACTGGAAGCATCGGAAAAGGAATTGAAAATCATATCCCAGAGTTTTAAGATTTCTCCAGATGGGGAAGAGAACAATGACGATTAAGCAGAGAATGACCGAAAAAAGAAAGGTCATAGACGAGTACTTAATTCCTCTTCTTAAGGAAGAGCGATCGGAGCACGCCCTTTTGTACAAGGCCATGAATTACAGCTTGCTTGCCGGAGGGAAGAGAATTCGGCCGGCTTTATTTTTAATGGTACTTGAAGCAATGAATGTGTTGTGGGAGAAGTACCTTCCGATAGCGGCAGCGATAGAATGCGTTCATACATATTCACTCATTCACGACGATCTCCCGGCTATGGACGATGATGCGTATCGCCGAGGAAAGCTTACAAACCATATGGTGTTTGGCCCCGGCGTGGCTACCATGGCTGGTGACGGGCTGCTTACAACTGCATTTTCGCTAATTGCGGATTGTCCTGAAATCACGGGGGATATGAAAAGCTCTTTGATTTCCCTTCTTGCGAAAGCATCCGGCCCTGATGGAATGGTTGGCGGTCAGGTACATGACCTAGAATCGGAGGGGCGCGAGATTTCCTTAGCGGAACTGGTTATTCTGGATTATGCCAAGACAGGCTGCCTGTTTGCAGCGCCTCTTGAAATGGCAGGAGTCCTTTGCCGACTTGAGGACGAAACAACAAAAAGGCTTCATTCTGTCGGTTTGCGCATAGGGCTTCTTTTTCAGATTACCGACGATATTCTTGATGTAAAGGGAACCTTGACAGAAATTGGGAAGGAACCGCATCATGACACGCAATCTGGCAAGGCTACCTACGTTCGCCTGATGGGAATTGATGAGGCAGAGCGTTTTGCCCGTAAGGAGGCCGAAGAAATACAGGGAGATCTGAATAAGCTTCCGGAAGCATTTTCGTTTTTATCAGAGCTAATTGAGCTAATTCTGCATCGTAATACATAGACATGAACAAAACGGTAAAGCATGTAAAGGAAAGACTGGATATGCTTTTAGTAAGCAAGGGGTTTTTCAACAGTCGGGAAAATGCAAAACGCCATATCATGGAGGGAATCGTGTTGGTTGATAATGTGCCTGTAGATAAGGCGGGCACAAAAGTCAACGTAGATAGTGAAATCCGTATCAAAGGGGATATAATGCCTTATGTCGGGCGAGGCGGGTTTAAACTGGAAAAGGCATTGTCCGCATTTTCTCTTGATATCCGGGATAAAATAATGGCCGATATAGGCGCATCAACAGGTGGTTTCACGGATTGTGCGCTCCAGCATGGAGCATCAAAGGTATATGCGATCGATGTAGGGACGAACCAGCTGGATTGGAAGCTTCGCTCAGATCCGCGAGTGATTAACCTTGAAAAAACGAATATTAAACAAGTGACGGCAGACATGCTGGGAGAGCAGGTTGATTTTGTTGCGACGGACATATCCTTTATATCGGTCACTAAGATAATTCCCGCAGTCCAGTTGATTCTGAAAGACAGAGGACCGCTTGTCATCCTAATTAAGCCGCAATTTGAAGCAGGACGGGAAAAAGTCGGAAAGGGCGGCGTCGTAAAGGATCCAGCGGTGCATGAAGAAGTGATACTCTCTACATTGGAAGCTTTCGAGGCATCCGGTTTGTATGCCTGCGATCTTACATGGTCCCCAATCAAAGGGGGAAGCGGAAATATTGAGTTCTTGGCTTGCTTGCGGCGAGATCCACCGCAACTGCGTATAACCAGTGAACATATTCACGGAATAGTTCTAAAAGCGCATCAAGCGTTGGAGAAAAAAGATGAAAATAGGCATATATCCTAATTTGGGAAAAGAAATGTTCTTTTCCTTTTATCCGCAGCTGATATCCTGGCTGGAGGAGCAGCATATTGAATATTATTTTCCGGTGTTTCGTAGGAAGGAATTGGAACACCGCGGGTTTATGCTACCTGAAGCCCAATACAAAACAGCGAAGTGGATGGGGAGTCATGCAGATCTCATTCTTTCTGTAGGCGGTGATGGATCTTTTCTTGAAGCGGCAAGAGAATTTGCAGACTATAATACGATGCTTTGCGGGATACATTTAGGCGAGCTTGGCTTTTTGAATTCTATCACGCCTGCCGATTTCGAAAAACGGATGGAACTGCTGCTGAATGGGAGTTATTCTCTTGAATCCAGACGATATGTATCAGCTTCTATCAAAAAGAAAAATGGCACCAGCTTGAAGCTTCCTACCGCATTAAATGATATAGTTATCGGCCGTAATAAAATGGGAAAGATGGCCAGAATCAACATGGCAGTAAATCATCACCATGTATTGCGATATGCGGCGGATGGTATTGTAATATCAACTGCCACCGGCTCCACCAGCTATTCACTGTCCTGCGGCGGTCCTATTTTATCCCCGACATCAAAAAGTATGATCGCTGTCCCTGTCTGTGCGCATATGATTCAAGGCTTTCCCATGGTTTTATCAGATATGGATACGGTTCAGGTGACGCTTCCCGAAAGAGAAGATAGGCTTTTGGTTTCAGCCGATGGAAAAGGGAGCTATGAGCTATTAAAGGATGATACGTTAACCGTTGAAGGGGTGGATAAGCCTCTGCGGTTTATCCGATTTGAGGATCACGATTTCTGGGCCACGATTCACTCAAAGCTGCATTGTAAATTGTGATTATTTTTTATAAATGGCCTATAGGCATTTGTTTTTATTTTTTTACAAAAAGAATGAAGATAAAGAACCACCAGCGTTCCTTGTTTTCACTCTTTTTTATTGATTTTTCCCAGAGCTTACTATAAAATGCAATATAAGCATTGAATATCTCATGGAAGGTATTTATGTATAAAAATGCAATGCCCATTCGAACTGTTCATTGAGTCAATCCAGCACTCACAGGGATTCTGACAGTAGCAGCTCACTTGGAAAGGAGGCAGCGGCTGAATGAAGCGGTACCGTGCCATAAAGATTAAAGAAATCGTACAGAAGCAGGTTATAGAAACGCAGGAGGAGCTTGCGGAAGCATTGCAGCGAGAGGGGATTGATGTGACGCAGGCCACTGTGTCACGAGATATCAAGGAGCTGATGCTTGTCAAAATTCCATATAAGCCTGGGCATTATAGATATGCTTTATCTCCGGACGAACAGAGCATGCTCTCCAAGGATCACGCAGCCCTACTTTTTCAGCAGGCTGTTACCAATATAGATAGTACTTCAAACCTTGTCATTATTCACACCATTCCCGGATCGGCTCAATCAGTCGCCTATGCCATCGATCACTCAAGAGATAAAAAAATCATGGGAACTCTGGCAGGAGATGATACAATTCTCGTTATTCTTCGTACACTGGAGGATGTGTCCTTATTTCTTGAGGACATACGAGATTTGCTAAAAGGCGGCAAATTCTGACGCATACTATGCTGAGGCTATCCTGCCGATGACTATGGTAGAAACGTATCAAGGGAGGAGCTATGCTTCAAAGTCTTCACATTGTTAATTTTGCATTGGTTGCTGATACGGAAATTGACTTCTCGGAAGGAGTTACAGTTTTTACAGGAGAAACCGGTTCCGGCAAATCTATTTTGATTGATGCTCTTGCGGTGCTTACTGGCAGAAGGGCAAGAGTGGATCTTATCCGGACTGGTGCTTCTTTTTTTCTTATAGAGGGCATTTTCAAGGTTGATGAAGAGATCAATGCATATCTTACATCCTTGGGATTCGATACTGACGGGATGCAGGTCATTCTTTCCCGGAAGCTGACCACCTCTGGGAGAGGCTCGTGCCGGATTAACGGAGCCTTTTGTACGGTCAGGCAATTGAATGAAATCGGGAAAAAGCTGGTGCGGCTGCACGAACAAAATGACAATTTGGAATTGCTGTCTCCTGCCTTCTGCCGAGAAATCATTGATGGATTTTCCGATACCGTACAGTATGCGAAAGCTGCTCATGACGCAGCCTATGAAGCGTGGAGGAGCGCAGCGGCCCGTCTGGAAGAATTTGAAAGAGATAAGCTGGAGCGCGCCAGAAAAATAGATATCCTTAGCTGGGAATTGGAACAAATCCACTCGGCAAATATTGTCCTTGGTGAGGATGAGACATTGTCTAAGCAATTGAAGCAAATGGAAAATCATGAGCGGATTGTCCAGTCGCTGCAAATTGGAACGGAGCTGCTAGGAAAGGATGGCGGGATTCAGGATTTGCTTGCGCAAGCCCGTGCGGAAATCGCGGCTGCATCAAAATATGACGATTCCCTTTCCGCCATGGCTGAGACAGCGGACTCTGCGTCATATATGCTCGATGATGTTCTTCATGAGATAGAGACTTATTTGGGAGATGTTGATTTCTCTCCGGAGGAGTTGGCCCAGTGCCAAGATAGAGAGGAAACGCTGCATAGCCTCAAGCGGAAATTCGGCCCTGATCTTCCTGATGTGATTGCCTACGGGAAGCAGGCAGAAGAAAGGCTGCGTGCTCTAGAGGAGGCGGATTCGGAGAATAAAGAAATCAAAGAAAAGCTGGCCTCCCTAGAAAAAGAAGCATTGGATACCGCCGCCACGCTGAATATAATGAGAGAAGAAGAGGGGAAGGCGTTTATTCATGAAATCTTAGATCGTCTCCGTTTTATGGGAATGGGTAAGGCGCGAATGGAATTGCGCATCACCCCATCTACAAGACCGACCCGCCACGGGATTGACGAAATGGAGTTTTATTTTTCCGCAAATCCCGGTGAACCGCTGAGGCCGGTACGGGAGACCGCATCCGGTGGCGAAGTATCAAGGCTCGCGCTGGCCATTGAAGTGGTGAGGTCATCTTTATTTAAGCAGCAGACTCTTGTATTTGATGAAATCGATGTTGGCATAAGCGGAAAAACAGGTCTCCAGATTGCGCGGCTTTTCACTGCTCTTTCGAAAAGAGCACAATTGGCCTGTGTCACCCATTTGCCTCAAACGGCATGCGCTGCAGACAGGCATTATCAGATTATAAAAACGGAAGAAGCGGGACAGACGATCAGCAGAGCGAAAGTGCTGGGGAAAGAGGAACATGTACGGGCGATTGCTCAGATGATTTCCGGGCAAGCAAATTCCGCCAGCGCAGTTATCGCAGCTTCGGAAATGCGAGCGCTTGTGAGACAGTAAGATTCTTCGGGCAGGGCTTTATTCAAAAAAGCGATAGGTAAGCAGAAAAGAGGGTTCCTATGATAAAGGTATTAGTCAATGGCTCCGGTGGACGGATGGGAAGCGAGGTAGTGCGGGCCCTTGCAAAGGAGAAGGCTCTCACGCTTTGCGGCGCGGTAGATCCGAGCTGTCACGGGAAGGATGCCGGTGAGGTAGCAGAAATCGGGCATAATGGCATCGTTATCAGTCCGTCGCTGGAGGAAGCGCTTTCTCATGATATGCCGGATGTGGTGGTTGATTTTACGTCGCCAAAGGTTATTTTTAATAATGCGAAGCTTGTTCTCTCCCGTGGAATTTCCATGGTTATCGGTACTACAGGACTTACGGAAGAACAGCGGGGAGAATTGGAAAAAATATGTCAAGCCTCCGGCGCCAATTGCCTGATCGCCCCGAATTTTTCATTAGGAGCGGTGCTTTTGATGAAGGTGTCCGCAGAAATAGCAAAATACCTTCCTGATGCAGAAATTATTGAACTGCATCACAATAACAAACTGGACGCACCTTCAGGTACTGCTAAACTGACTGCGGAAATGATGGCAAAGGCCAGAACAAAAACGCCGGCCCCTGATAAAACGGCAGAAAAGCTCCCCGGCGTACGAGGAGGGGTGTATAAAGGGTATCCGATCCATTCTGTACGCCTTCCCGGTTATGTGGCTCATCAGGAGGTCCTTTTTGGGGGATATGGAGAAATCCTGACACTGCGCCACGATTCGTTGGATAGGAAATCGTTTATGCCAGGGGTTATGCTCGCGTGTCATAAGATTCTTAACGTTACCGGGCTATCCTACGGTCTGGAAACCTATTTAGATTAAAGAGGAGATGACAGCATGAATCGTTTACCGAATATCGCAGTTTTAGGTGCTACCGGAGCGGTGGGGCAGGAATTTCTGAAGTTGTTTGAGGAGCGTCATTTTAAATGGAACCAGCTGAAGCTGCTGTCCTCTGCCCGATCCGCCGGCACCGTACTCACCGTGTGTGGAAAAACCTATAAGGTGGAAGAAGCAAGACCAGAGTCCTTTGAGGGAATTGATATTGCGTTATTCGCCGGCGGGAGCGTCAGTAAAACCCTAGCGCCGGAAGCGGTGAACCGCGGGGCGGTTGTCATAGATAATTCAAGCACCTTTCGTATGGATCCGGAGGTTCCTCTGGTTATCCCGGAAATTAATCCTGAAGATATCGCCGCCCATAAAGGAATTATTGCAAATCCGAATTGCTCCACCATTATCATGCTGATGGCATTGAAGCCGATTTATAATCTTTCCCGTATCACGAGAATTGTAGTCAGTACGTATCAGGCTGTTTCAGGAGCGGGAAAGGAAGGAGTTGATGAGCTGTATAGTGAATCAAGGGCATTTTTGATGGGAGAAGCCTATGAACCGAAGATTCTTCCCAGCGCAAGTCTTCCCAAGCATTACCCGATTGCGTACAACCTGATTCCTCAAATTGACGTTTTCCTTGATAATGCGTATACCAAGGAAGAAATGAAAATGGTCAATGAAACTCATAAAATTCTCCATGACAGTTCTATTGGCATTACGCCAACCGCAGTGAGAGTCCCTGTGGCAAGAAGCCATGCGGAGTCGATCTATTTAGAGACAGAAGAGAGTCTCTCGGTTGAAGAAATTCGAAAAGCGCTAGAGGAATTCCCGGGGGTGGATCTTGTGGATGCCATTGATGAGATGCTGTATCCCATGCCGCTAGACACATCTGATAAAACCAATGTGGCTGTCGGGCGGCTTCGCAGCGATTTATGCAATCCGAAGGGGATTAACCTGTGGGTTTGCGGTGATCAAATCAGAAAAGGAGCAGCGCTGAATACGATTCAGATTGCGGAGTATATGATAGAGCAGGACATGCTTTAATAGGGAGGTAATGATGGCTAAGGCAGAATTTGGCCGCTTGATTACGGCGATGATTACTCCGTTTATGGAAAATGGAGATGTGGATTATGATGGGGCCCTCCGTTTAGCCGGGCATCTTATCGATCATGGCAGCGAAGGCATTCTTGTGGGAGGAACAACCGGCGAGGGTGCGACCATGGCCGATGAGGAAAAGCTGAAATTATATACAAGCATGGTCGATTCCTTTGGCAGTCATGCAGCCAAGCGGAAAGCGTATATCATGGGAAATGTCGGGGGAATCAGCACTCGTGACACCATTACGTTTGCAAAGCGGGCAAAAGAGACTGGCATCGATTCTGCGCTCTGTATCGTCCCTTTTTATGTAAAGCCGAATCAGGAAGGTATGTACCAGCATTTCAAAGCAGTGGCAGAGGCGGTGCCGGATCTTCCGGTTGTTATCTACAATGTACCCGGTCGTGTAGGAACAAGCATTGCACCGGAAACGATCAAACGCCTCGTGGATGCATGCCCGAACATCAAAGGGATAAAGGATGCAACTGGGAACTGGGATCAGGTCTCTAAAGAAAGAATGCTTTTGCCAGACGAATTTATGATTTATTCTGGCGATGACGCATTTACCCTTCCCATACTGGCCTGCGGCGGTGTCGGTGTTATATCTGTAGCAAGCCATGTTATCGGAGATGATTTGCTCGCCATGATTCAAGCTTTTGAAAATAAAGATACTGCAAAAGCTGAAAAGCTGCATCTAAAAATGATGCCTATCATGAAAGGAATGTTTTTTGTGTCCAGCCCGATACCGGTCAAGACAGCAGTCAATCTGCTGGGCCTTCCAGGCGGTCATTTTCGTCTTCCTATGGTTGAACCCTCAAAGGAAGAGGTTGCTCATGTGAAAAAGCTTCTCACCGACTATGGCGTGTTATAACGGGAGATAAATTTACTAAAGGAGTCCACTTATCCTATAATAAGCAAATGAAAGCGCGGCAAAAAATAAGCCTGCGCTTTTTTCTTGCATAAACCCGACTTGAGAAATTAAAGACTTCTTAGATATCCGTTTACTTCGAAAAGTATGCTTGATAGAATGAACAAAAGAAAGCTTTGCTTTTCGGATATTTTTTATATACAAAAGCTGTATTTTCGGAGGGAACAAATGAATCAAGATGAATTAAATAAAAATCCCATAGATGAAAGTAAAAGTCATAACCATGCTCACATCCATTCCCATGATCACGATCACTGCCATGAGCATCACGCGCATCATGGCCACGATGGACATCATCATGATCACGACCATGCTGACGAAATGGAAGCAGTAGAGCAGCATGATCACTCAAATGACCCGGAGCTTGAAAAATATAAGTCCAATGAGAAGGATATTCTCGAAAGCGAGGAAGAGATCCTGAAGGACGAAAGAAGATCCTTTGGTCACTACCATGAGAAGGGGGTTCATCGCCAGGAAGGACATCCCATGCATTGCGAGTGCAATGAGTGCGTAGACGAAGAGGATTGCGATTATTGCGGGAAGGATCTGGCCCATTGCCGCTGCGATTATTTAGGCAATGAGTATAAGCGGGGCCTGTATCATTTGGAACATCTGGATTGCATGGAATGCGCCGCCATTATGGAAGGCAAAATCAGAGAAATGGGAGCTGTATTTTTTGCGTCCATCTCTTTTCAGAAAAAAGAGCTTCGTATTATTTCCCGATCGAACCCGGACACACTGATCCCATCAATACTGCGCATTTGCCGCAGTATTGATGAAAGAGTCGGGATTGTGCCGCCTGCGGATAAAACATCATTCAAGACCGAGATGTATGAAATTCCGACACTGGATTGTGCCGCCTGCGCACTGAAGCTGGAAAAATTGATCAATAACCAGCCTGGAGTTCTGTCGGCATCTATTTCATATGCGACAAAAACCATGCGTCTTACTGCGGAAAATCCGGACGCTTTGATTCCGGAGCTGACCAGAAAATGCAACGAGGTTGAAAATCCGACCGAAATATGTAAAAAAGAGCGTATTTCCAAAGCGGCCGCCAGAGTACAAAAGGATAAAAAGACCAGTTTTTCTTCTTCCCTTCAAAGTGAAAAAGGGCAGCTTATCATAGGCGGGCTCATTTTTACGTTGGGCATGCTGTTTCATTATACGTCTCTCGGAATGTTTGCAATTCCTTATGCGGAGGATATCCTCTTCCTGATTTCCTATCTGATTTTGGGCGGGCCGATTGTTTTCAAGGCGCTGAAGAATATTACTCATGGCGAATTTTTTGATGAGACCTTTTTAATGGCTATTGCCACACTGGGAGCGGTGGCAATCCATGAATACCCCGAAGCGGTGGGGGTCATGTTTTTCTATCGGGTGGGAGAGTATTTTCAAGATCTTGCTTCAGACCGCAGCCGTGACCAGATTATGGAAGCTGTCGATCTTCGGCCTGAGGTGGTGCAGCGTATAAAAGAGGGGGACGTAGAAACTGTTCCCGCAGAGGATGCGCAGATTGGAGATATGCTGATTATCCGCCCAGGGGACAGAATTCCCCTTGATGGAATTATCGCAGCCGGCGATTCCCAGCTTGATACATCTGCGGTTACAGGGGAACCGAAGCCTGTGCAGGTTACCGTCGGCGATGCGGTTGATTCCGGCTGCGTCAATATGACCGGCACGCTTACCATTCAGGTGGAAAAGGTTTTGGCGGAATCCATGGTTTCCCGTATTCTAGATTCCGTAGAAAATGCGGTGGCAAGCAAGCCGAAAATAGATCGGTTCATTACGCGGTTTTCAAGGATTTATACACCTATCGTAGTCCTTATCGCGGCGGCAGTGGCGGTCATACCGCCGTTGCTTTTCCAGGCTTCTTGGGAAAAATGCATTTATACGGCGTTGACCTTCCTTGTTATTTCCTGTCCCTGCGCTCTCGTGATTTCAGTACCTCTTTCGTTTTTTGCCGGTATCGGCGCCGCATCCAAGGAGGGCATTCTGTTCAAAGGCGGGACGGTGATGGAAGCGCTGGCCAAGTCAAAGGCAGCTGTTCTGGACAAGACGGGCACATTGACAGAAGGAAAATTTGCTGTTCGGGAAATTAAATTATTTTCCCATATGAGTGAAAATGAGGTTCTGGCCTTAGCAGCCGGAGGCGAAGTCTACTCGACACACCCGATTGCCCGCTCCATTGTGACTGCCGCAGAAAAGAAAAATCTAAAAATTCCCGTGCTGGCAGCATTGAAGGAAATAGCCGGTAGGGGGATTACAGGAGAATACCAAGGGAAGTCTGTCTACATCGGCAATAAGAAGCTGATGGAAAGCGCGGATATATTCATGCCGGATGGAACTAAGTCCGGCGCGGGTTCTGAAGTATGGATTGCCGCAGATGGCAAGGTATTGGGGTTAATTTTTATTTCGGACGCGATAAAGAAAGACACGATTCAGGCTGTTGAAGATATGAAAGCACTGGGAGTCACTCCGGTTATGCTTACCGGTGATGTTCCTGAAAGTGCGGCCATAGTAGGTAAAAAAGTAGGAATTGAAGATATCCATGCAGGGCTTCTTCCGCAGGATAAGCTGATAGAAATGCAGAGGATTCGTTCCGAAAAGGGAGCAGTCCTTTTTGTGGGTGATGGGATCAACGATGCTCCCGTATTGGCTGGCGCTGATGTGGGCGCTGCCATGGGAAGCGGCGCAGACGCAGCGATTGAAGCGGCGGATCTGGTATTTCTGAATTCTAATGTTTCGGCGATTCCACAGGCGATTAGGATTTCCAGAGATGTCATTAAAACAGCATGGCAGAATGTATTCTTTGCTCTGGTTGTCAAAATTGCGGTTATGATCATGGGTCTTTTAGGACATGCTAATATGTGGGTCGCTGTGTTTGCTGATACGGGAGTGACCATTCTTTGTATCCTGTACTCGGTGCGGCTTTTACGGAAACGATTTTAGTAAAAAAGTGGTACAGCCCGATGGTGAGCGGTACCACTTTTTTATTTGGCCGGAATTACGGTCATGGTTTTTTGTTTTGTGTAAGTAACGAGGCCGGGCGGCCCGGAGGGAATTTTATTTACATTGCGTATTCTTGTGTAATCTATATCAACCTTTCCTGAGTCCTTCCCCTTGCTGTACCACGCAGCAAGACCTGCCGCTTTACTTAAGACCGCGGCAGGCACATCCTGACCTTTGCATGCGATAATTACATGGGAGCCGGGGATTCCCCTTGCATGCAACCACAGATCATCCTTATCCGCCTTATGCAGGGTCAGTTCTTCATTTTCCACATTATTTCTACCGATGTATATGGTAAATCCATCAAAATTCACTGCCAGAAATGTTTTTCTTCGACTTGTTTTTTGTTTGATTGCTTTGTTTGCAAAGAGCTTTGGCGAAAAATAACTTACTAACTCCTGCTCTAACGATTGCAGACCGTCCTGATCCGTAATCGTTTTTGTAAAAAAAAGACAGTTTTGAAGGAATTCTATTTTCTTATTGGCCTCGTCCAGCTGCTTTTGGCCAATACTTACTCTTGTTTTCATTTTATTGTATTGCCTGTAATATCGCTGGCTGTTTGCTGCCAATGTAAGAAGCGGGTTCAGGGGTATGGTTACTGGAGTAGCGGGGTCCGTAAACAGATTGTCCACAGTGATTTCCGCTCTGCCCAGCACTTTATCACCGGCGTGGATAGCAAGGATATCGCCCCATAGCCGGTATTGACGCATTTTTTTTGTTTCCTCCATTTCTTCCCGCAGCTTTACGATTTTTCGCTCCTCCCGTTTCAGCAGAGAATTGATTTTCCTCGTCAGGCTGTTTATATCATTTTCCAGCAGCTTTTCCGGTGTATTTGCGACAGATCGAAGCCATACGAGGGGAGAAATCTTTGTATAAGGAAGCTTGCATGAAGCCAGCACGATAGGGCTGACAAATTCCTTGCCATGATTCGTATATAGCTTTAATGAACTGGTTTCGTCCAGTTTTTTCTTTATACGCTCCAGTGCGATGGATACCCTCTTGCTATCGGTGGAGGTAAGCTCCGAAACTGCTTTGTCCGCAGGAATTTCTGCAAGATACAGAAGCTCTTCCATACTATGCTTGGAAAATCCATTGAATGTGGTATATATAAATTTTTCTATAGTCATGGAATCTGATTTTGACGAGGCTGCCTCATAAGAGAATAAGCCCTCCAGCTCCTTTGCGTCAAAGTCAAGAAAATTCATGCGTCCCGATAGGGAGGGCAGATTATACGTCTCCTTAGGCGATATATACCGATCCTGCTTTTTGCCTTTTAGGCAGGCGTCGAGGATAGAGCCATCTTCCGTCAGTATCAGGTTGGGCGCGGAGGGAATCATTTCAAAGTACAGTTTTTTTGTTTTTATTTTTCCTGCAGCCTCAATGCGATCAAAGGAAATTTCAAGAACCCGATCCATAGTGATTTGTTCTATGCGAGATATACGGCTTCCTTCCAAATGCTTTCGCAGAGACATGCAAAAGGTTTGAGACGGGCTATATCCGCTTGTGATTGCTTCAGAGATATAGAGAAGAGGCGGCGTATATGTATTTATAACTAACAGCCTTTGCTGTGAATCGGGACAAAACAACTCTATAACAAAAATGCGGGGATTGATTTGATGGATTTTACGAACCTGAGCAAAAATAAGGAGCTTTCTCATTTCCTTCACAATGGCAAAAAGGGTCATACTGTCTATCTGCATGGTAACTCCTTTATATGTAAAACCGCAGGGCGGGTATCGAAACGTGCTATAATTATCATACTACACTATTATTATAATAAGCGATTTTGTTTTGAGGTGACCTATGCATTTTTCAAAGTGGCAGGCCTGCGGGAATGACTATCTTTTTATTGATGGGCGCGCGATAGATATAGATCCTATCGTCGCAAGAAGCCGGGAAATAACAGATCGGCATTTTGGGGTTGGCGCAGATGGGCTGATATTTATGCTGGATTCCGACAAAGCCGATTTCAAGATGCGCATTTTTAACATTGACGGATCCGAGGCCGAAATGTGCGGCAATGGGATTCGGTCTTTTTCCAAATGGGTTCATGCCATAGGCCTCGTCAGGAATCAATCTTTTTCGGTGGAAACAAAAGCGGGGATTATGTATCCCCTTCTTCTGGAGGATGGCCTCGTGCAAGTCGATATGGGAATTCCCAAGCTAGAAGCAAAGGATATTCCGGCTATCGGATTTGATGCGGAGAGAGTGATTGATCAGCCGATCTATTGCCCGATCGATAAAAAAGAGTACCTCATAACCTGTATTTCCATGGGAAATCCTCATGGGGTGATATTTGTAGATGATGCGGAATCGGTTTCACTGGATAAAGTAGGGCCTTGGTTTGAAACAAATGAACATTTTCCAAAGCGGGCCAATATCGAATTTGTATCCCTTCTTGGAAGAAATCGGCTACGTATGCGGGTATGGGAACGCGGCTCGGGCATCACCATGGCCTGCGGGACAGGAGCCTGCGCCTCTGCCGTTGCGGCATGTCTTTTGAGAAAAATTGAAAAAGAAGCTGACGTTATCGTAGACGGCGGTATCCTGCATATAGAATGGGCGGGGCTTTCGGATAGTCATGTATATATGACAGGTCCTGCGGAATTTGTTTTTGAAGGGGAATATGCCTTGGAGGATAAACGATGAAAAGCATGACCGGCTATGGGAAAAGCGCGATTGAAACGCCCTTTGGCATGGTACAGATTGAACTAAAATCAATTAATAGCCGGTTTTTGGAGCTGATAATCAAAAACGACGGCTTGCCTGCTGAACTGGAGGAAGAAATCAAGCAATTTCTCCGGCAACGGATTTCCCGAGGGAAGGTACTCGTTTCGCTGCATCTGGAGCATTCCCACGGGAATCATCCGGTCACGCTCACAGTGGACGAGCCTCTCTTAAAATCATATTTGACGGTTTTTTCTAAAATTGCGAAGGAAAATGCGCTGCCTGCCATGTCTATGGGAGACCTGCTCGCCGTACCCGTTCCGTGGTTGAACGAGATCACAAAAGAGATATTCGCCGACGATATCCGAGAATTTGTTCTGGAGGCAGCCGGTCAGGCATTGACTGCGCTGGATACGATGCGATCCCGCGAAGGCAATACGCTGAAAGAGGACATTGCCGATAGATTGGACTGTCTGCAGGCTAATTGTGAGTCCATCGCAGAGAGGCAGGAGTCCATTGTTCAGTCCTATCAGCAAAAGCTGATTGAACGGATGAATATCCTTTTGCAGAGTATTGGAGCAGAGCCGGATCAAGGGCGCATTATGCAGGAGGTTGCGGCCTATGCGTCAAAAACGGATTTCACTGAGGAGGTTGTGCGCTTTAAAAGCCACGTAGCACAGCTGCAGGGCTTACTTACGGCTGATTCCGCAGTAGGCAGAAAAATGGATTTTCTTATTCAGGAGTTGAACCGGGAAACAAATACGATTGCATCAAAGGCAAATGACACCGATGCAATTGACTATGCTATAATAATCAAAACTGAATTGGAGAAAATACGCGAGCAAATTCAAAATATTGAGTAACGGTAAGAGAGGGGCATGGCAGTGTTTCTAATTAATATAGGATTTGGGAGCGTGGTGGCAGCAGAACGGGTGATGGCTATTTTGAGCCCTGAGTCGGCGCCTATTAAGCGCTTAATTCAGGATACCCGTGATAAAGGAAGCCTTATTGATGCTACATACGGAAGAAAAACGAGAGCCGTCATTATCATGGACAGTGGGCAGGTCATTTTGTCCGCGGTTCAGCCGGAAACCATTTCCCACCGGCTGATGGGTGCGGATACCTTTCCCGAGGGAAGTTCTTCCGATAACGGGCGAGGGGCGTGAGTATGAATACAAAGGCCGTTGATGACGGGATTTTATTGGTTGTTTCCGGGCCGTCGGGAGCTGGTAAAGGGACAATTTGTGACGCTATTCGGGAAAGGTATCCTGACCTGCATTATTCTGTATCTATGACGACCCGCAGGCCCCGTAAAGGAGAGGAAGAAGGGGTCAACTATTTTTTTCGTTCAAACGAGCAGTTTGAAGAGCTTATATCACAAAATGCATTTCTTGAATATGCCCAGGTTTACGATCACTACTATGGAACACCTAAGGAATATGTATTGAATTTGCTAAAATCGGGCAAATCTGTTCTGCTTGAGATCGATATACAGGGCGCTATGCAGGTCAAAAAGCAGTATCCAAAGGGGGTTTTCATATATGTAGTTCCGCCATCCTTGGCAATTTTATCCGGACGTCTTCATCATAGGGGAACCGATACAGAAGAGGTTATTCGGAACAGGCTGTCAAAGATTACTGAAGAGCTTGCGTTAGCCCACCAATATGATTATATTGTCGTCAATGATGTTTTATCTGATGCTATCAAAAAGACATGTTGCATTTTTGAAGCGGAGCGGTGTAAGCTGTCACGAAACGAGGGGCAGATCCAAACTATATTTAAGCAATACATTACCAAGGAGGTGGATGGCAAATGATGTGTTATCCTTCGATAGACAATCTGGTCAAAAAAATAGACACAAAATACTCGCTTGTCACTCTTGCGGCTCTGAGAGCCAGAGAAATTACCGACGGTGCGCCGGCTCTTATTGAAGACGCGGCGGGTAAAAAACCTGTCACTGTAGCTTTGGAAGAAATTTACGAAGATAAAATTTCATATCGAAAAGGAAAATAATTCAATCGCGTTTACTTTATTTAGTCATACAGGCATTCCCGATATTATGCCTGTATTTTTAAAGGGTGCGGAGATCATCAGAAATGATTTTTTCTAACAAGCATATTGTAGTGGGAATTGCAGGCGGCATTGCGGCCTTCAAGGCGGCAGGGCTGGTAAGTATGCTGAAACAGCTCGGGGCTGATGTGCATTGCATCATGACGGAGCATGCGACCAAGCTGGTCACGCCGCTGACCTTCGCGGAGCTTTCGGGAAATCCGGTGGCGGTGGATATGTTTTCCCATGTTACCCGATTTGATGTGGCTCATATCGCCCTTGCCAGGCTGGCCGATTTATTTGTCATAGCGCCGGCTACAGCAAATATCCTCGGAAAAGTGGCAAACGGTATCGCTGATGACATGCTCAGCACGACCGTTATGGCAACAAAGGCCAAGGTTCTTTTTGTGCCGGCCATGAATACAAATATGTATACCAATGAGATTGTGCAGGATAACATAAACAAGCTGCATCGCTTCGGATATCTGTTTATGGAGCCCGATTCAGGCCATCTGGCGTGCAATACGTCAGGAATGGGACGCTTTCCTGAGCGGGAAAGAATTATTGAGCGGATCGAGCAAATCCTGTGTACAAAAAATCTTCTGGCCGGTAAAAAGGTACTGATCAGCGCTGGCGGGACCGTTGAGGATATTGATCCGGTACGATATATCAGCAATCGCTCCTCCGGGCGCATGGGATATGCTATCGCTAAGGCCGCCAATATTGAAGGCGCAAAGGTTACTTTGATCAGCTGTAATAAATCGCTGCCGGTGCCCCTGGGAGTGCAAGTCATGTATGTGGACAGCGCGCGGGAATTAGATGCCGCCATGAAAAATGGGTTTTCTGGTGCGGATATAGTGATACAGGCAGCTGCCGTGTCTGATTACAGGCCAAAAACAAGTGCGACCCAGAAAATTAAAAAAGAAAATAATGAAGCTCTCCATTTGGATTTAGTTCAAAACCCTGATATATTATACGGCCTTGGACAGATGAAACGGAGGCAGTATCTTGTCGGGTTTGCCGCAGAGACGAATGATGTGCTGGAGCATGGCTGGGATAAGCTGCGCCGGAAAAATCTGGATATGCTTGTGGCAAATGACGTAGCTATGCCGGGTGCAGGATTTGATATTTCCACGAATATCATTTCTCTTCTTTTCAAGGATGGCAGAAGCGAACAGTTTCCTAAATTAACGAAAGAAGAATTGGGGGATATAATCATCGAGCGTATTGCCCAAGATTTACCCCAGTAAATTTTTGCAAAGCTTGATCCGCGTGTTATAATCAATAAAGTAAATACCTCATCAAGAGCAGCCGAGGGGATGGCCCGTTGACGCTGCAGCAACCTTTCCACATGGAAAAGGTGCTAAGTCCTACAGCGCCCGCTGACAGATGAGAGGACAGCAAAGCCTCCTTCTGGGAGGCTTTTATTGTGAATAGATAGCAGGAGGAAAAATGACGAGAAAAGAATTATTCAGTTCCGAGTCTGTTACGGAAGGACATCCGGATAAAATTTGCGATCAAATATCCGACGCCATATTGGACGCCATTCTTGCGCAGGATCCGGATGGCAGAGTAGCCTGTGAAACAATCGTTACCACAGGGCAGGTCCATGTTTTTGGCGAAATTAGTACAACCGCGAATATTGATATTCCCGCTATTATTCGTGAAACGATACAATCCATAGGATATACAGACAGTCATTACGGACTTGACAGCGAGACCTGCGCCATCAATGTGGCTATTGGCAAGCAGTCTCCGGATATTGCCCTTGGGGTCGATCGCTCTATGGAGGCAAAAGCTGCCGGCAGCGATATATATGATATTGGCGCCGGGGATCAGGGGATGATGTTCGGCTATGCCTCTGATGAAACGCCGGAATACTTGCCGCTGCCAATCGCCTTGGCGCATCGGCTGGCCAGAAAATTGGCAGAAGTCCGTAAAACCGGAGAGTTGTCCTACATCCGGCCGGATGGGAAAACACAGGTAACCGTAGAATATGATGATGGGAAGCCGGTTCGTGTTGATACCATCGTTATGTCGACACAGCATGATCCTGATATTTCTCAGGAGCAAATTCACAGAGATATGAAAAGTCATGTGATTGACAAGGTCATCCCGTCGTCATTGCTTGATGATACAACCAAATATTTAATCAATCCCACCGGCCGTTTTGTCATCGGCGGGCCTCAAGGAGACGCGGGTCTGACAGGACGAAAAATTATTGTAGACACCTATGGCGGAATGGCTCGTCACGGCGGCGGAGCCTTTTCAGGAAAAGATCCCACCAAGGTAGATCGGTCGGCTGCCTATGCAGCGCGGTATGTGGCTAAAAATATTGTAGCCTCGGGAATCGCGAAGCGGTGTGAAATTCAGTTGGCCTATGCCATCGGCGTAGCAAACCCGGTCTCGATTCTTGTGAATACCTTTGGAACCGGTAAAATTTCGGAAGCTGATATTGAAGCGCTTGTGCGGAAAAATTTTGAGCTCCGGCCGGCGGGCATTATTGATATGCTTGACCTTAAGCGCCCGATTTACAGGAAGACTGCGGCCTATGGTCATTTCGGCAGGCCCGATCTGGATCTTCCTTGGGAAAGAACGGATAAAGCAGAGAGCTTGAGAAAACAAGCCGGGTTATAACAGTTGGAATGAATGATGGTTTATTATAAAAGGAGGCGACTGCCTCCTTTTATGTTTTCTGGAACGCAAAACTGCCTTCCATCAGGAGGGAATCCGATAAAGGAGGGCCGAATAACAGTCCTATAGCTATCAATCAGCGCCTCAAGCTGCTCCTCAAATGAATTCCATGAGTTTAAGGTAACTGTCAGAGGAAAAAGCTTATTTATTTTACCGGACGAGAATTTCTTGATGCAGAAAATAAACGGGGCGCTGCTTTAGTGGCAGTCATATAGCCTGGCGTAATGAGCACAGATATTGCGGACTTCCGCCAAAGCAAAAATCCAGCTTTTTAGGTATTCAGGTTTTGTTCCATATATCAAAGCAATAGCTTTTTTATTCTCTGGCTTCAGAATACTGTATAGCGATGATAGAGTGCCAAAGGAGAATAGTTCGATAGCTATCCAGATGAGGAAATGCCCATCATATTGCTGGGCATGATGCTTAACAAAGGGAATATTTTTTTAACAAGCACATTCTCTTTCGAAATTTTGAATGATCGTCTCGTGGATAGAGACAACGTTCCGTTTTTATGTCATTAAAATTTGAAGCATTCATGTATCCTTCTAGGCTGTATTTTGTTGCAAGCGGGGGGATGTCTGCGTTCGCAACGGGATGTCTATTTGCTCAATCAAATGGATAAGAAGATTCTTCAAGGATCTATCAAAGCAGTAAGACTAATATATGTGGCGTAATGTAATGCCATAACGGTAAAACTCGTTGTTATTAGTCTGCTTAAGACCAATGCCGTACCCGCTCAGACGATAATAGTTAACCCGTTTCAATAGGTCGAGCGCTTCCTTGGTACCGGTAATTGTTAAGTTATGTGTTGTGATCAAACGGGTTACTTAGTCTTTATAGGTTAGAGCGGGTTTGAGCATCATAAGCTTTCTCCCAACAAAAAGTCCTACCATGGTCCGCAGTACGTTTCCGCCTTATGCGTGGTGGGCTCTGTCAATTGCAGCATATTAAAATTTTTATGAAAAGCAAGTGAAAGGCGTCTATCGGCGTGTATGATAAAATGAGTGAAAGAAATAATTTATCATGAATTTGGAAAATGAGTCCGGTATGGAAAGCGGGATAGGAATTGTCTTGTAATCTATTGTGCGACGTTGTGATCAATCGTCCCTCCAAGCATCTTAACCATACATTTACATATGCCTTGCCCGAGGCGCTTTCATATATTTCTCCCGGCCATAGGGTAGTGGTACCCTTCCGCAGGAAACAGGAGGAGGGCATTGTTCTGAAGGTGTATCCCAAAGGCGAGGGGCCCCTTAGTTTCAAGCCGCTTCCGGTTACATCAGCAGTGGATTCTTATCCGTGGTTTACGCCGGAAATGATTCAGACTGCCCTTTGGATCTCCTCTTATTATATGTGTACCTTGATCGAGGCGTTACGCTTATTTCTTATCGACAAAAAAGGCATCCAGATTCGGAAAAGCTATGTCATTCATTGGGAAAAAATTCCCGCATCATTGGATATCCTTAATCATGTAGAAACATCCAAAGTACAGATTACGGAAACCGAGGGGACAGCCCTTTTTGGCAAGGACGCTTTGCATACACTTGTTGACAAAGGCTTTTTTGAGCCGGTTGAAACGGTGTCTTCATCCTATACAAAGCCCATCGAGGCATGGTTGACACTGATCAAGCCGCTTCCTGAATCGGAACGGAAGCGCCGGAAGAAACAGGCCGAGCTTAGCGACTATCTTGCGGAATACGGGGATTCACCGGTTTCTGAGCTTATGGGAAAAGGCTTTTCCCGGGAGGTAATTACAAGTCTTATAAAAAATGGCTATGCCTGCCGGGCGGAGATAGGGAAAGGGACCTATTCGCTTGTTCATAAAAATCAGAATTCCGGCGTAAAAACACTGACGCCGGAACAAAATAAAGCGGTATCCAAAATCAATTATGCGGTGGATAGGGATATATATAAAGGATTTCTGCTTTTTGGGGTCACCGGCAGCGGCAAAACAGAGGTGTATTTAAGGGCTGCGGAAAATGCATTATCCCATGACAAATGCGTGCTTATCCTCGTTCCTGAAATCGCGATGACCAATCAGATGACTGCCTATTTTGCCAAGCGTTTTGGGGAAGAGGTTGTTTTCTTTCACAGCAATCTGTCAAAGGGAGAGAGATATAATAACCGAGCCCGTGTACAAAATGGGGAAAGCCGGATCGTTATAGGTTCCCGGTCATCTCTTTTTTTGCCCTTTAACAATCTGGGGCTGATCATCGTCGACGAGGAGTATGATTACTCCTATAAGCAATCTGACGGCCCGCGGTATAATGGGCGGGATGTTGCAAAAATTATGGCGGGGATATATCACTGCCCCATTGTTCTTGGGGCTGCTACGCCATCAATCGCCACGTACTATTCAGCAGAGCAGGGCAAGATGGATCTGTTGCCCATACAAAAACGGGTGCATGATACATTGCTCCCAGAGGTACGCATTGTTGATTTAAAACGGGAGCCACTGGGCAATTCCGTTACCTTTTCACGTGCCATGATTGATCTGATCCGGCAAACCATCCGGAAAAAGGAGAAGGTGATATTGCTTTATAATCGGCGAGGATACGCTACCACGCTTTTATGCCAGCAATGCGGCTATATTTTCAAATGCCCCCATTGTGATGTATCGCTGGTGTATCACAAGGACAAGCATTGTTTATCCTGTCATTATTGCGATACTGTTTTTCCATTGCCAAAGCGATGTCCGAAGTGCGGCGATGCGCATATCCTGTATCTGGGACGGGGTACGCAAAAGGTGGAGGAGGAGCTTCGGCAGGCCATCCCAAATGTTACGTACCGTCGGTTTGATCAGGACAGCACGCAGCGTAAGTATAGCGCGCAGTCCATTTTGACATCATTTCGAAAGGGGCAATTTGACGTGCTTCTCGGCACGCAGATGGTGGCAAAGGGGCATGATATACCGGGCGTTCAGACCGTTGGGATTCTTTCGGTGGACAGTACGCTTTCCATGCCGACCTATCTGGCGGGGGAGCAAGCCTTCAATCTGATTGCTCAGTGCGCAGGCCGCGCCGGCAGGGGAAAGAAACAGGGCGAGGTGATTTTGCAAACCTACAACCCCGATCATTATGTCATCCGCAGCGCGGCGAAACAGGATTATATTTCATTTTACAAGCAGGAGCTTGCATATCGCCGAACGCTTTCCTATCCGCCGTTTACGCAGATGATGAAAATTACCAGCTTTAATAAAAATAAAAAAACTGCCGAGGCCAAGGCCTTTCGTATCTATGAGTGGATTTCTGACAGCATTAGGCATGGGAAAAATCATATTTTCGTAACGGCTCCGTTTGATGAGGCCATCAGCAAAATCAGAAATGTCTACCAGATTTCTATCCTTATAAAGGGGGATACCCTGTCGGGGCTGAAGCATCAAATGAGAACGGCTTCCCTGTTCAAAGAAAATGATATAATCATAGATGTAGATCCGATTTGATTAATATATGAAAAGAAGGGAAATTACATTGTCTACTATCATTACCGCAGGAAATCCTGTGCTGAAAATGAAAGCGGAACCGGTTACCGCTTTTGATAAAAAGCTTAAATTTGTCGTAAACGATATGAAAAAAACGTTGTACGCGTCAAACGGGGTGGGTCTCGCTGCACCGCAAATCGCTATATCAAAGCGTGTTTTTGTGGCAGATGACGGCCAGTCCGGATTTGAGGCATATATCAATCCCACCTGGGAGCCAATCGGGGATGAAAAGAATATTGATACCGAAGGCTGCCTGTCAGTCCCTAATTTATATGGGGAGGTGGAACGGTACAGTCGGGTAAAAATTAAATACCTAGATATTCATGGGAAAAAGAAACAAAAGCGGGCGGATGGTCTTTTAGCCAGATGCATACAGCATGAAATCGACCATCTGGACGGTATTCTGTTTATAGAAAAGGCGATTTCCCTTCATAAAGGACGTAGCGATGAGTAACACCTATCGGATTGTTTTTATGGGCACTCCGGATTTTTCCGTACCGGCGCTTAAGGCGCTTTGCGATAACGGCTATACCCCTATTGCGGTATATACACAGCCGGACCGCATCAACAGCAGGGGGAAAAAAATTAAATTTTCCCCTGTGAAAGAGCTGGCGTTGGAAAGAAATATCCCGGTATATCAGCCGATGACCCTTAAATCGGACAAGGAGGTAGAAACGCTCAAGGCGCTTGCGCCGGATTTGCTAGTGGTTGTGGCATACGGGAAAATACTGCCGGAATCCGTATTGCGCATCCCAAAATATGGAGCGTTGAATATTCATGGCTCCCTTCTTCCCAAATACCGGGGCGCTGCGCCGATTCAGCGTACGATTATAAATGGGGATACGGAGACCGGTGTGACCATCATGAAATTAGATGCGGGGATGGATACAGGTGATATTATCTCCATGAAGCATTGCCCGATCCTTCCCACGACGACGGCAGGCGAGCTGTTTGACTCGCTGAGCAAGATGGGCGCCTTGGAATTAATTCAGGTATTGCGGGATTTGGAGGGAAGCTTGGCGCAGGCCTATCCGCAGGATCACACGCAAGCTACGTATGCGGAAAAGGTAACCAAGGAAATGGGACACCTGAACTGGCAAATGGCGGCAAAAGATCTGGGCTGCCTGATCCGAGGCATGAGTCCCAATCCGGGCTGTTATTCGTTTTATCGCGGGTCCCGGGTAAAAATATATGATGCCATATCGGAAGAAGGGGGCAGCTTCTTTGATCCCGGAACTATCGTTTCCCTTGAGGGCGGTCTCATTGGCGTTGCCTGCGGGGAGGGGATACTCCGCATAAAAATCATTCAGCCGGAAAATCATAAAAAAATGAGTGCCGCCGAATTTATTAACGGCTATAAGGTTCAGCGCAATGACAAATTTATTGGCTGATAGATACAGCTCTGCAAGAGGAGCTGCGTATCAGTGCCTTTTTGAGGTTTTAATAAAGGGTGCTTATACAAATATTTCCATATCCCGCATGCTTCGTAGCACGGAGATGAATGGCGCAGACAAACGGCTTTTGACAGAAATTGTGTACGGGGTCTGCCGCCGTTACAACTATCTGGTTTGGATTATCCGGCAGCTGTCCACACGAAGGTATAATAAAATTCATCCTGCGGTGCGGATTTTGGTATGCATGGGATTATATCAAATTATCTTCATGGATCGCGTACCCGATTCGGCTGCAGTGAATGAAACCGTAGCCATTGCAAAGCAGGTTACCCACATCGGGAATACCCGTTTTGTGAATGGTATGCTGCGAAGCTATATCCGAAAAAAAGAAACGCTTTCGCTATCAGAGTCTTTGGCAAATCCGGAGGAGTTTCTAGCGTTAACCTATAATCAGCCGTCTTGGCTGATAGAGCTTTTTACTAAGCAGTATGGCAGGGAGAAAACACGGGATATCCTGCGTGATTTCAATGTGCCGGGGAGTATCTTTTTCCGAGTGAATCACCATAAGGCATCCGATCATCAGGCAGAAGAGCTTCTGACAAAGCATTCTGTGGAATTTGAAGCGGTGCAGCCCTCGATTGGCGCCTATCGTCTTTATCAGGGAATGAGTCCCGTTATTTGGCAGCTGCTTGATGAGGGAATTATTTATATTCAAAATATCGCTTCGATGGTTCCGGCAGTTGTTTTGGCGCCACAGCCGGGGGACAGCGTATTGGATATGTGCGCCGCGCCCGGGAGCAAAACGACCCAGATGGCCGATTTGATGAAGAATACGGGGCATATTGCCGCATGGGATTTATATCCGCATAAACTTAAGCTTATCAACCAGAATGCGGAGCGCATGGGATTCACCTGCATACAGGCGGAGTGCCGGGATGCTCTGGCAGAGGACTTCTCATTTACAGAAAGATTTGACCGGATCCTTGTGGATGCGCCCTGCTCCGGTCTGGGCGTGTTGGGGCACAAGCCGGAGCTTCGTTGGAAGCGATCAAACGATGAATTACGCACATTTCCGAAGACTCAGCTTCAGCTGCTCGAGCGGGCGGCATCGTATTTGAAATCCGATGGAACGCTTGTATACAGCACATGCACACTGAATAGAGATGAAAATGATGGGGTGATTGCAAAATTTTTATCTTTCCATCCTGAATTTATATGGCAGCCCTTTTCTTTTGATTCCTTGGATGCCGATTGCGGAATGCTGACGCTTTTCCCTGATGCTCAAGGCAGAGATGGATTTTTTGTGGCAAAGCTTGCCAGGAGACAGGTATAATGTTTGATGTATGGGGAAAAAGTCTGCCTGAAATAGAAGCGTTTATAGCAGATGCAAAATTTCCTCGGTTTCGGGCTAAGCAAATATTGGATTATGTCTACCGGCGGAACACATTTGATTTTTCACTGATGCTCCAGCTGCCGCAGAATATGCGGCAATGGCTGACGGAAAATGCGGTCATTTGTGTTCCCGAGGTGGTCGATACGATGCAATCTCCCTCTGGGGACACGATGAAGCTGCTGCTCAGGCTGAGAGACGGATCTCTTATCGAGACAGTGTGCATGCACCACGATTATGGAAATTCGATTTGCGTTTCCACACAGGTGGGCTGCGGGATGGGATGCGTCTTTTGTGCGTCCACAAAAGATGGCGTAAAAAGAAATCTGACAGCGTCAGAGATGCTTTCTCAGGTGTATCTGTTCAAGGTCATGAAGGGGGTGCCCGTTCATTCTATTGTTTTGATGGGTTCCGGCGAGCCTTTGACAAATTACGAGGAATGTCTTCGCTTTATCAAGCTTTGCCATGATCCCTCCTGTCTTGGACTCAGTTATAGAAGCATCACGATTTCCACCTGCGGGACTGTTCCTAATATTTACAGGCTGGCTGATGAAAATATACCACTTACGCTGGCAATTTCTTTGCATGCCCCAAATGACAGCATCCGGAACTGGCTGATGCCTTCCAGCAGGCAATATAAAATCGATGATGTGGTGCGGGCGGCAGAATACTATTTCACTTCCACCGGCCGGAGAGTGACCTTTGAGTATATTCTTATCAAGGGAATGAACGCCGGCAAGGAAAATGCGCTGGAGCTATGCTCTCTCTTAAAGAATAGCCATGGTCACATCAATCTGATTCCAGTCAATGGGACAGAGCGTAGTCATCTCTATCCTCCGTCGGGAAATGAAATTTATACGTTTAAGCGGATTCTCGAGGCCAATGGCAGAACAGTGACATTGCGAAGGAAAATGGGAGAAAAAATAGAGGCTGCCTGCGGGCAGCTGAAACGAAGGTATTCCGATACAAACAGGGAATATACTCCGTAGTGTTGTTTTTTTATCGTCCTATCACTAGGGCAGTTGCTTATTTAACCGTTGTCTGAAAAGGGTATCTAATGCTTATCTTCTGGGGAACCACGAAAAAAGGGCTTGTCAGAAAATTTAATGAGGATCGCATCAGCATAGCGCACGCGCCGCTTTTTGTGCTGGCTGATGGTATGGGCGGATACAAGGGCGGAGAAATTGCAAGCTCCTTGGCGGTGGAGGTGACTGAGACCTGCCTGCAGAAACAAGCCGCCGAAAAACCGCTGACCGAGGAGCAGATACGACAAGCTGTATTTGCGGCTAATGATGCTGTTTTGCAGGAAAAAGAGAAAAAGCCGGATTTGAGCAGGATGGGTACGACGCTGGCGGTCGCATATTTTTCTCAAAACCAGCTTGTCTGGGCCAGTGTAGGCGATAGCCGGATCTATCTCTACCATGACGGGCAGCTGGCGCAGCTGACAAGGGATCATTCTTTTGTTATGGATCTGCTGGATAAGGGGTATATTACTCATGAAGAGGCGCAGGATCATCCGCGAAAAAATGAGCTGACCCGGGCAGTGGGGATTGCGAGCCCTCTTACCGTGGATACAGGGACAGCCCCTGTAAGGGCGCAGGATCTTCTCCTGCTTTGCAGCGACGGCTTGAGCTCCTATGTAGAGGATGAGCAAATTCGCGAAACCGTCGTAGACGGTAGGTATGAGACTGTTCCAGGAATGAAGGAAATTACAGAGGCTCTTCTTGACAAGGTGTACAAGACGGGCGCAAAGGACAATGTTTCCATCATTTTGGCCAGCTACGTAAAGTGATACGGAGGCAGGGATGCTTGAAATGAATGACCTAGTTCTTGATAATCGGTATAGGCTGATTGAAAAAATCGGTTCCGGTGGAATGGCCGATGTATACAAGGGAAAAGACCTTCTTCTGGATCGAACGGTTGCCATAAAAATACTTCACAGCAGCTTTGCGGAGGATAATGATTTTATTACCCGCTTCAGGCATGAGGCGCAGGCCGCTGGGAAGCTGACCCATCCGAATATTGTGGGCATATATGATGTAGGCTGTGAAAACAATGTGCATTATATTGTCATGGAATACGTGGAGGGGGAGACGCTAAAGGAGTATATCCGAAGCCATCCTCATATAACCATTGATACCGCGGTGCGGATCGCCATTGAAATTGGCGCCGCTTTACAGGAAGCCCACGGAAGCGGAATTATCCACTGCGATATTAAGCCGCATAATATTTTATTGACAGAAAATCATACCGTAAAGGTGACTGATTTTGGGATCGCCCGCGCCATAAACTCGTCTACCATCGTAAATAAAGAAGGCATATTGGGCTCCGTCCACTACCTGTCTCCGGAACAGGCAGCAGGGGATACGATCACGGAAAAAACGGATATTTATTCGTTAGGTATCGTATTGTATGAAATGCTGACACATCATCTCCCCTTCGAGGGGGAAACGGCGGTCAGTATCGCTTTGAAGCATATGCAGGACGATATCCCGAGACCCACAAAATTTAATCCGGCCATTTCCCCGATGCTGGAGGAGTGCATACTCACCGCATTACAGAAGGATCCGGCCAAACGATACGATACGGTGGAGGATTTCATATCAGAATTAAAGATAGCGCAAGGCTTTACCACGTCCATGCTGAAGCCCGCCGAGGAGCATACCTTTGCGCTGTCAAAGCCGCTGGCCGGAGAGAAGATGATAAAAAGAGAATCCGATGGGGAAGAAAATAAGATTATCGCCTTTTTCTCCAATTTACCCCCAAAATACATCTGGCTGGCTATGGCCTCTTTATTTGTCATCTGCTTTGTCTGGGCCTTCCTCAGCTTCGGTAATTTTTGGAGCTCTACAGAAATCCCTGTACCAAACGTGGTGGGCATGCCCTATGAAAAAGCGGAATCAGAGCTGAAAGCGCTTGATCTGAAAGTCACGTCCGATGAGGTGGTCAGCGACACCGTTCCTGTGGGACAGGTTATTTCGCAAAGCCCTTCAGCGGGGACTAGGGTCAAAGAAAAGCGGATTATTCACCTGACCATCAGCAAGGGCGGGCAAGTACTTCTTGTCCCAGATCTGAAAGGGCTCACAT
Source organism: Dialister sp. (assembly GCA_034180505.1). Taxonomy (GTDB): domain Bacteria; phylum Bacillota; class Negativicutes; order Veillonellales; family Dialisteraceae; genus Dialister. The sequence continues at coordinate 9,541 of JAXFOE010000005.1, read as the reverse complement.
TAGATCAGGCAAAGAACCGTCTTGAAAAACTAGGACTTTCCCTTGGAAGCGTGAAGAACGGAAATGATCCGTCAGAGCCGTCTGATATAATTATTTCCCAAACACCCAATTCGGGAGGAAAAACATCTCCCGGCACCCAGATCAATATCATTGTCAACCTGAAGCAAACAAGCCTGGTGCCCAATGTGGTCGGAATGCCGCTGGCTGAGGCAAGGCTTGCGCTGGCGAAGCAAAAAATAGGCATCGAAACGATTAAGGTGGAGGGAGATGTACAACACAATGATTCCGCTGTGGTAATATCGCAGAATCCTGCCGCAGGGGAAGAAGGAAGCATGGTCACCCTGACTATTGGCAAGAAAGAAGAGAAGAAGAATAAGAAGGGAACTGTGAATATTACGATACCCGACGGCGGCGGCGCCAGACATGTTGAAATCCATGTAACCGACGACGAAGGCAAAAAAACTATATTCAACAGCTCTGCAAAGCCCGGCTCGACGATTAACAAGGATGTATCCGGAACCGGTCATGTTCGGGTTCAGGTGCTGATTGACGGTTCTGTCGTGCAGGACCGGGAGCTTTGATATGGACGGAATCGTAAAAAAAAATCAGAACGGCTATTTTTATCTTATTAATGAGCAGAACGAGATTTACATTGCCAAGGCTCGGGGGCTTTTAAAAAGAGGCTGCGCCATTCTTGTAGGGGATCGGGTGGAGTACCGGGTCAATTCAGATGGCACCGCCACAATTCTTGCTATCCATGACAGAACGTCAGAGCTTTTCCGTCCTCCTGTCGCGAATATTCATGAGCTTGTAGTCACTGCATCGGTCATTTCGCCTGATTTTAATCAGCTTATTACTGACACGATGCTGGTGATCGCGAGCCATGCGGGGGTCAAGCCGATTGTATGCATCACAAAAGCGGATCTGGCAAAGGAGGAGGCCTGGCGTATCGCAGAAGCTTATACCAGAGCAGGATACGATTCCTTTACGGTCTCTCTCCAATTTCCTGATACCGTGGAAGCGCTGCAAAATCATTTACACGGACCGGTGATTGCTTTTACGGGACCATCGGGGGCGGGGAAATCCAGTCTAATCAATCGGCTTCTGGGAAGGGAGCAATTTGCATCTGGGAATGTATCGGAAAAGACAAAACGCGGGAAAAATACGACGCGTCACGCAGAATTGGTTCGCTTCAGGGATACCGCATTTTTGATGGATACACCGGGATACACCTCCCTTGGCATACAGAATATGGGTGTAAAGGAGCTGGCAGGCTATTTTCCGGAATTTCATTCTTTATCGCAGCCGTGCCGATTTAATGACTGCCGCCATATGGAGGAGCCGGGCTGCGCAGTTCATCATGCCGTGGTGGACGGAGTTATTTCCAGGACGCGGTATGAATCTTACCGCAGAATGTACGGCGAATTGAAAGATAAATCATAATGAGTTCAGAAAAGAAGGGATGTATTGTGAAAATTGCGCCATCGCTGCTGGCTGCCGATTTTTCCATTTTGGCAGAGGAGCTGAAAGATATTGAACAAGCCGGAGCTGATTTAGTTCATCTTGATGTAATGGATGGTCATTTTGTGCCAAATCTTACCTTTGGCGCGCCTGTTATTCGTTCCCTCCGGGAACGGACCGCTCTTCCCTTTGACTGCCATCTTATGGTGGAGCATCCGGAAAACTACATTGACGATCTGGCGGCGATCGGCATGGAGATGATTTCATTTCATTGGGAAGCAACACCGCATACGGATCGACTGGTGAATAAAATCCAATCCTTCGGAATCAAGGCGGGCATCGCTATCAATCCGGGAACCTCTGTATCACAGCTTGGGGCGATTTTGCCAATTCTTGATTTTGTGCTTCTTATGTCGGTCAATCCCGGCTTTGGCGGACAAAAATTCATTGAATATACCTATGATAAAATAAATTCCTTACTTGCTATGATGGATGCTTGCGGCCATCGGATTCCTATTGAGGTTGACGGGGGAGTGACCTCGTCCAATGCAGGGCTTGTAGCAGGGGCGGGAGCAGAGATTCTGGTAGCAGGTTCCTCCGTATTTGGAGAAAAGGATCGAAAGCGGGCCATTGCCGCGCTTCGCAGCTGATGGAACAGGCGGGCAGCCTTCGGGCTAACCGTTTTTTCTCATGGGCACAGTTTTTTGCTGAGGAGGTAAGATGGCGGCGGCTGACAAAATTCAGCATTTTTTAAGAGCCGACGGGATTCGCTTGACGGTTGCATCGATTGATACAGCGGCTCAAACCGCTGCGGCTAATCATATGATATCCCCCTTGGCGGCGGGACTTCTTGCGCAGGTTATGACCGGCGCGGCTATGCTGGCCACTGATTTTAAAAATAGAGAAGGGGTTTCCCTCAAATGGTATACCGGCGGCTCGGCAGGAGCTATATATGCCGATGCGTACGACGGCCATTTTATCAGAGGATATGCGGAGGGGAAAAGGGAGCTTTCTCTCGGATATTCAAAGGAGGCGGAATCCCGCGCACTGTCAGGGGAAGGAAGGCTCGTGGTTACGCGGTACTCGCTGCTTAGAAGAGCGTACACCTCTGCAATTAATTTGTCCGTGGCCTCTGTGTCTGATGGCATTCGCTCGTATCTGTCCCGATCAGATCAGACGCTGTCATCAGTCCATACGTGGGTCAGCCTTGATGACTCCGGGAAAATCAGTCATGCCGGCGGGTATCTGGCACAGCTTCTTCCTGGCGGTCATGAGGATACCTTTCGGGCTCTGTTTCCGCCGGATGCAGCCTATACCATGACGGACAAGTCAGAGGATTCGATTTATCGGTTCATTAAGGACTCTTCCTTTGTCCTGCTGGCGCAAAATGAGATTTCCTTTCACTGCGCCTGCTCGGAGGAAATGATAAAAAGGGGGATACTTTCTCTCCCTGAAAGCGAGCAAAAGGCATTACTGCAGGATGAGGTGACCGAAGTGGTCTGTCATTACTGCGGAAAGCCCTATACATTTTCAAGAGATACTCTTTTGGCATGGATGGAAGAATATAGAAAGGAGATAAACCATGGCTAAGCTTGCATTTATCGGCGGTACCGGCGTATATGATCCGGGGATTCTAACAGAGAGTCATTCCGAGGTAATTGATACTCCTTATGGCTGCGTTCCGTATACTGCGGGAAAAGTAGGAAATAAAGACATTGTTTTCATGGCCAGACATGGCCTGCATCATACCATTCCGCCTCATAAAATCAATTATCGGGCAAATATCTATGCCTTAAAAATGCTTGGCGTTTCCTCCATTGTTTCAACGACCGCGGTGGGCTCTCTGAATCCTTCCTATAAGCCGGGCGAATTGGTTCTGGTGGATCAGTTTATTGATTTTACCAAGGCGCGGGAGCATACTTTTTTTGATGGGGTGCATCGGGGAGTCGCTCACATTGATATGACTCACCCTTATTGCGAAACGCTGCGGGAGGCTATTTTATCCGCCGGTAAGCAATTAAACATCCCGATCCATCCATCGGGAACATATATCTGTACCGAGGGCCCCCGCTTTGAGACACCTGCGGAAATCAAAGCATTTTCCCTTTTAGGCGCAGACGTGGTGGGCATGACCAATGTTCCCGAGTGCCAGCTGGCCCGAGAGGCAGAAATGTGCTATGCCACGATTTCCATGGTTACAAATTATGCGGCAGGAATTACCAGCGAGATTCTTACCCATAAGGAGGTTCTGGAATGCATGGACGCCAACATTGGAAGCTTTAGAAAAATCATAACCATTTTGTGCGATTCCTATGTGCCGGAGACTGATTGCTCCTGCCATCATGCTGCACAGGATTTCGGGGGATTTTCTGTATGAAGCCGCTCTGCAGTCTGCAATGGGAAAAGGATACGCTGGTCATACTGGATCAAACCGGGCTGCCCTCGCATATATCCTACCTTCGCTGCCATACCTGTGAGGATGTGGCGACAGCGATTAAAAAGCTTTCTCTCCGGGGAGCGCCGGCCATAGGAGTCGGCGCTGCCTATGCGATGGTGCTGGCGGCCATTCAGGCAAAAAAAAATAAACTGACCGGCGATGCGTTGCGAGAGTATCTGGCAAAAGCAGCGCAGATGCTCAGAGCTTCCCGCCCGACGGCAGTCAATTTATTTTGGGCGCTTTCCGAGATGGAACATGTGATTGAAAAGACTCCGGAGGAACAACTGACAGAAGCATTGCTTGCTCGCGCGGCCGCCATTCATGAAGAGGATCGGCGTACCTGTGAAAAAATTGCGCAAAATGGGGCAATGCTGTTCCAAAAGAGAGAGGCCCTTTCACTTCTGACGCATTGCAATACAGGAGCGCTTGCCACGACAGGCATCGGTACGGCGCTGGGCGTTATTTTGCAGCTTCATAAGGAGAAACGGCTGGCCAATGTATATGTAGATGAAACCCGCCCGCTCCTGCAGGGCGCCCGATTGACTGCAACCGAGCTTATGGCAGCCGGCGTGCCCTGTCAATTGCTGTCCGATAATATGGCAGGATATGTGATGCGTCTCGGCAGGGTGGATGGCGTTATCGTTGGTGCGGATCGGATTGCGGCCAATGGGGATACAGCGAATAAAATCGGTACCTATGCGTTGGCGGTGCTGGCGGCGTACCATGAGATTCCTTTTTACGTAGCCGCGCCGTATTCCACATTTGATTTTTCAATAGAAACAGGCAGGGAAATCACGATTGAGCAAAGAGATCCGGATGAAGTGAGATGGTTCAACAACCAGGCATCGGCGCCTCCGGATGTGCCAGTCTTTAACCCTGCCTTTGACGTGACACCCCATGAATTAATTACAGCAATTATTACGGAAAAAGACGTTATCGCGCCGCCGAATTCAGAAACCATATCAGTCTATGAAAGGAGTCTTTCCCATGACAACATCCATAATTAAAGATATGTCCCTGGCTGACGAAGGCATGCAGCGCATCCGCTGGGTACAAAAGTTCATGCCTGTACTGAATACGCTGAGCAGTGAATTTATAGCTGCCAAGCCGCTTCAAGGGAAAACCGTCGCCATGTCCATTCATCTGGAAGCAAAAACAGCGTATCTTGCCTTGACCCTTCAAAAAGCGGGAGCCAACGTAATTGCCACCGGCAGCAATCCCTTATCCACACAGGATCCGATCGCAGCCGCCCTTGTGAAGCAGGGGATTACAGTATACGCAAAATATGGGTGCCATGATGAGGAATACAATCAATACCTCAATTGCGCGCTGGATCATCATCCCCATATCATTATTGATGACGGCGGCGATCTGGTTCAGCTTTTGCATACCACGCGAAGGGAGGCGGCAGTCAATTTAATTGGCGGCTCCGAGGAGACTACCACTGGCGTATACCGCCTGAAAATCCTTGAAAAGGAAGGGAAATTGGATTTCCCCATGATTGCGGTCAATGATTCGTATTGCAAATATTTATTTGATAATCGGTATGGAACCGGACAATCCGCTTGGGACGGCATTATCAGAAGCACAAATCTCACAGTGACAGGGAAAACAGTAGTCGTGGCAGGATACGGCTGGTGCGGCAAAGGGGTTGCCTTGCGAGCAAAGGGCTTGGGCGCTCACGTAATTATTACCGAGGTAGACCCGATTAAAGCCATTGAAGCGATTTTTGACGGCTTTGATGTCATGCCTATGATGGAAGCCGCGCCAAAAGGGGATTATTTCATTACCGTCACCGGAGATATTGATATCATTACGGAAAAGGAATTTCTCCGCATGAAGGACGGCGCGATTTGCGCCAATGCCGGCCATTTTGACTGCGAGGTATCCCGCAAGGATCTGGAACGGATTTGTGTGGAGCAATATGAGGCAAGAAAAAACATACAGGCCTACGTGCTGCCTGATGGGAAAACGGTCTATCTCATGGCGGAGGGACGGCTTGTGAATTTGGCGGCCGGTGATGGCCATCCGGCAGAAATTATGGATCTGTCCTTTGCGCTGCAGGCGCTGTCGACGGTTTATCTGTGCCAACATGCCGATTTAAAGAAAGGACTCTACGTGCTGCCTCATGAAATCGATCGTAAGGTGGCGGAAATGAAGCTTCATTCCATGGGATATGCCATCGATACGCTTACAGAGGCGCAAAAGACGTACCTCGGTCTTAACTGAAGGAGAAATATATGTCACTGCTTATAAAAAATATCTCATTATATAAGGACGGGAAAATCATTGATGGGCAGAATATTTCAGTCCAGGATACTCGCATAACCGGTTTTCCTGAAAAGCCGGACGAAAAGGAATTCGACCGCATAATCGACGGGAAAGGGAAGCTTGCCCTGCCGGGACTGGTCAATACCCATACCCATGTGGCCATGACGCTGTTTCGTAGCTATGCCGACGACATGGCATTGATGGACTGGCTTCAAAATAAGATATGGCCTGCGGAAAGGAATCTGGATGATGATATCGTATACTGGGGGAGCATGCTTGCCTTTGCGGAAATGATACGCGGCGGAACTACTGCATTTTGCGACATGTACATGCATATGGATGCCTGCGCCAAAGCTGCCGACGCATCGGGCATGCGTGGAAATCTGGCCCGCGGCCTGGCAGGTACCGGCTCCAATGGCGATGCGGCGCTCCAGGAAAATATAGAACTTTTTAATGCATGGAACGGAAAGGGGAGAGGGCGGTTCAAGGTCATGCTCGGTCCTCATGCGCCTTATACATGCCCGCCCGACTATATCCGTAAAATTGTAAAAGCAGCAGAAAAAAACCAGATCCCCATTCATATCCATCTGTCGGAAACAAAAGGGGAGGTGGCAGACTGCGAAAAAAAATATGGCATGAGTCCCATAGCGCTCATGAACGATCTGGGCCTGTTTACGCTTCCCACGTTGGCAGCCCACTGCGTACATGTCAGTGATGCGGACATCGAAATTCTGGCGAAAACCCATGTGCGCGTTGCCCATAACCCGGGAAGCAATATGAAATTGGGGTCCGGTTTTGCCCCGATCACAAAAATGAGAAAGGCCGGGATCCCTGTAGGACTTGGCACCGACGGCGCATCAAGCAATAATAAGCTGGATATGTTTTCCGAAATGAGGCTTGCCGCATTAATTCATAAAGGCAATGAGCTGGATCCGCTTGCAATCACCGCAAGGGAAGCCCTTGATATGGCCACCATCGATGGAGCAAGATGTCTTGGATACACAGATCTTGGAAAGCTTGATACAGGCTATCTGGCAGATATCATTCTGGTCAATCGGGACGGATTCCACTGGATGCCCGATTTTGATGATATTTCCGTTTTCGTCTACGCCGGCAACTCAATGGATGTAGATACGGTCATTATCAACGGGAATCCCGTCATGGAACAGCATAAGCTATTGACAATCGATACGGAGCGGCTGGCTTTTGAGGTAAACCGGGTCTGTGACAGGCTGTACCATGGAACGGGCCGATAGCTTGTATCGGCAGCAAAGCAGAATTTGCAGGGAATTCATATTACTTCCGATAACATTAAATTATCGGAAGTAATTCTTTTATATAATCCCATCCGTTCCGACAAAAAAGCAATTTTTACTTAAAGTAACCCTTTCTATATGCATGCAGGGCATTAAAAAAGAGCTGCAAAAGAAATCAATCACTATGTCAAAACAGGCCCCTTATCGTTGTAGCTTCCTGTTATATATTTCATTCGTTATTCTATTTGACTGTTTCTTTACCGGATTTTCGGAATTTGTTTTTCATAGTACAGCTAGGAAGAAGAATCTCTTCCCTATGCTATAATGCATACAATAAATTCATTATCCACGGGAGTACTTATGAGCGAGCACTTTTACATACGAGATATAAAAGGCATCAAAAGCAATCAGGAATTATCCCAAAAAAGTCTGGACGTGCTGTCTGATATAAAGGCGCTGAGCACGATTAACGCCTATGAATCAGACTGGAATGATTTTTGTGACTGGTGCAAATACAAAAAGGTTTCTTTTTTTCCTGCTACGCCGGAAACAATTGTCAACTATATCAACGATTTGGCGGATTATGCGAAGACATCAACCATTCGTCGGCGGATCAGCGCTATATCCGAGAACTTTAATTCTGCCGGCCTTTCCGCGTCCAATCCTTGCAGGGACTGGCTTGTGCGGGAAACCCTGATAGGCCTTACCCGCATAAAGGGTGCCGCCCAAAAGGGCAAAACACCGGTTTACTGGGACGAGCTGCGAGCCATGATCGGCTGCATGGATCTGAAGACCCTTGCGGGAGTCAGAGATAAAGCCATTCTTCTGACCGGATTTATGGGTGCCTTCCGCCGAAGCGAAATCGCGGGACTCAATGCAGAGGATATTGCAAGGCTTCCACAAGGGATTATTATATCTGTCACCCGCTCCAAAACGGATCAGGAGCAAAAGGGACAGCAGGTCGCGATTCCCTATATTTCCGACAAAACGATGTGCGCCATTACCGCGCTCAATGCATGGGTTCAGCAGGCCCATATTTCATCGGGCCCCCTATTCCGGAGCATTTTGAAAAACGGGAAGGTATCAGAGCGAAGACTCAGTGATAAAACCATCAACCTGCTTGTAAAAAAATATGCGTCCCTCATCGGGCTAAATCCTGATTTATACGGGGCGCATAGCCTGCGTCACGGGTTTGCCACCTATGCGGCGCTCCATGGCGTGGAGGAACGGCTCATTATGAAGCAGACCCGGCATCGCTCTGTTGAAATGGTCCGCCATTACATCAATGAGGCTGACTTGTTTTCAAACAATGCCATTTCTCTCATATTTGGAAATCCTCAAAGCACGAACAAATGATCTTCTGACGCATTTTGCGGTTATCCGCTCATCTGTTCTGTATGCATAACGCATTGCAAAAAGGCAGGCTAGTAGCCTGCCTTTTTTGCATGCAAACACAGGAACACCTATCCCAATGTCTTCGTAATCCCAGCGTGATGAATCAGGCGCTGCGCACTGGCTTCGTTGTGAAATAATTCACGTAAAGCTGCTCAATCTTGTCGTCAAGTCACGTGATGATGCTGACAAGCAGTGGGTATGATGTTCCTGCGTTATGGTTGTCTTGCTGTTTTTTCTTGCTGACCCGCGGGGAGAGGAAAATCCGAATTCAGCCCGCCTGAGGGATTTTCTTTGCGCCGGCGCCGTATCATGACGCGAAAGAAGCCGTTTCAGGTTTGTGCTTCCGGAGGATTTTTACCTCTCAATAATAAAGTCGTAAAGAGTGATAAAAATCACAACCCCTCACGCAGAAAAAATAGAAAGAAAATAAAAATCGGGATTTTATTTCTAAAAACAGGGATGGCCGCCTCGTAACTTGTTTCCATACCATATGTCTTGATTGAAACGATATGTGAATTTCGATAGAATACAATACATAGGAATCAGGCGGAGTATTTTTGTCCGCAGATGCTTTTACATAGCATTTCATTGGGCTATTGCCGGAGAATAGGCTGACCGGATACGCCGGGAGGACTTGCGGGGAAAATAACTAAGCTGCAGGCAAACATGCGAAAAGAAAAACAACGCAACCGGAAGATGGAAATGAATGGAGAGCTGAAAA
>JAXFOE010000006.1:0-48977 GCA_034180505.1 Dialister sp. | reverse complement strand
TAACACCGGCCTGGTAACCGGCGGTACGGTTCATTCCGCCTTGGAAGAAAAGGCCGATAAGAGTCTGGGTAATATCACTGGCGAAGGCAAGACGGTTATTTCCAATATTGCCAAGGACAGCGTGAAGGTGATTGATGGTACTAACACGACAGTGACGGTTGGAGCCGATGGCGATGCCAAGACGTATGCAGTGAATGTGAGCAATGATTCTATCAAGGCCGCCGTTAAGGATGATCTTGATAAGAAGGCAAATAAGACCGCCGATAATTTAACTGACGGCGATGTCAATAGTTGGAAAGATAAATTAGGTGTGAACGATCTTACGGGCCAGATCAACGGGATGGACAACCGCATCAACCATCTGGATACCCGCATTGACCGGGTCGGTGCCGGAGCCGCCGCCCTGGCAGCACTCCACCCGCAGGACTATGATCCTGAGGCGAAGTGGGATTTTGCGGCAGGCTACGGACGCTACCGGGATGCGAATGCCCTTGCTATCGGTGCCTTCTATCGGCCCAACGACGGGACGATGTTTTCCATCGGCGGAAGCATGGGCGGCGGAGAGGATATGATCAATGTGGGCCTGTCTCTCAAAGTGGGTCACAGAAATCAATACGCAGGCTACTCCAAGGCATCCCTCACGTCAGTGATTGCAGAGCAAAAAGCCACCATCGGAAAATTAGAAAACCAGGTTGCCAGTCAGCAAAAGCAGATTGAAGAAATCCTGCAGCAGCTGGCAGCCTTGAAAAAATAAATAGCTTCCCTCGCTCTGTAATTTTTCTGTAGAATCCAAGCGTGCTGAGGGAAAGCAGCATCGGCGTTATGCGAAAAGGACTGTGAATCAAGGATTTATTCATTGTTTCGCAGTCTTTTTTTGTTTATGGAGTCCTGCTCTTGCATAGACTCACGCAATCATGCCGGAACATTCTCTATGTGTCATGGTTGTATTATTTTTCCGCCTAAAAAAACTGTATCCCTGTTCCCCACTGCTGCATCATTTTTTCTTTTTTGATAGGCTCAATATATTCTATTTCGATTTGTATCGATTTGGTATAATAGAACCGAAGCAAAAAAGCGGTTGAAAGGAGCTTGACTATGACGCAGGATAATCTTACCTATGCGATTGAAATAGATTTTATACCGGATGTACAGGAGGGCCGGCGGGAATTTAAAGCAAAAATGAAGGAGACTGCAACACAATTTGACGCCTCCTACATTCTGGATCTGAAGGCACGTCCCATTATTTCCGGCCTCAAGCTGGAAGAGGTAGAAAAGACGCTGAACCAGCTGGGGCTTATTGCGTTCGGCAGCTGGCCATCGTGTATCCTGACCGCGTCCATTACGTCGCCGCTCCCGATCCGGGCAGTTGGCATGTCAGACGGTTGGGATATTTATACCGGGAAGAAAACATTTTTTGCCTTCGCTCAGTTCTCTGCAGATGCAGTGCAAATTGTGTCCCGGGCATGCACCTACTATCTGGATCATGAAAATTATCAATCCTTTGAGGATTTCATCAAGGACACAGGCTATGAAACCTTCCGGGATGCGGTCCTTGGAAATACGCTGCCCGGTGAGGATGCCTCCTCAAACTACTACGGCTCGTCCTGGGGAATGCCTGACGTGCCACCTCTCGCGGAGGGCGATTTTGTAAAGCCGGAGCATAATATTATGCAGATCATTGAGGTGTATCCTGAAATGGGCCCATTCCTCATGGAATACGGCATGTCCTGCGTAGGCTGCTTTGTCTCATACGATGAGAACTTGTGGCAGGCCGCACAGGCCCACGGTATGGATGTATTTGAGATCTTAGGCGAGATGAATGAGTTTATCGCGGAGAAATACAATAAGCCGCTCCTCACAAAGGACACACCTATGGAAATGATTCTGACCACCTACCCTCAGCTGCTGCCGATTTTCCAACGGGAGGGTCTCTCTATGCCGGCAGATATGACAACCACCATCGGCGTCATGTGCGAGACTGATGGGAAAGACCTTGCTTCGCTTATCGAAAAATGCGACGACCGGCTTCGCGGAAGCGATGATATGTAAATAAAGATGTGAAAAAGGGATGCGCCTTGGCGCATCCCTTTTTGATTGCTTGTATTAGATTGCTTTTATTTTTTGTGGAGCCCTGCCCGGTGTATGGCCATAACCACCGGCACAACGATGACCGCTGATACCAACGCTTCCGGTATGCCGTTCATAATGGTGATGCCGCCCAGCAGATACGCCACGTCGGTTATAGACAGGCCCTGCGCCTCTGCGTAAGGCACGCCCACAAGGATAAAGATCGACCCCAAAAAGAGCACCGTATTTGCAAGAGCCCCAGCCACAGCGGCCGCAAAGGTGCGGATCATGTCGCTTGTTCTCAGCGCGGAGTAAACAAAATACGCAGATAAGCCGATCAGCATGCGCGGAATGATACAGATCACCGCATCATAAAATACATTGTACTGCACGATAAACTGCATCATCACACTAGGCGCCTGAATGGATTGGGAAAAAGAAAACAGCCCGAAGAGAAAGCCTACCATCACGCCTACCTTCGGTCCTGCTACTATGGCCCCAATGATAGTTGGCACATGAAGAATGGTCGCCTTCATAAAAACAAGAGGAATAAATCCATATCCTGTAATCCCGAGGAAAATAGTAATGGCCGCCAAAAGTCCTGCAATAGTCAGCTCACGGACACTCATAAAGGAGCCTGTCGTGGAAACCTCTTCTGATTTCATATCTGCCTCCCTGCCGTATCGTTTTCGACCACCTGAAATCTGGCAATACGAAGCGCTTGCTTATAGCTATTATACCCGCGCTCTTTCGGCTGTCAAACAAAGAAAACCAATCAGCGTCCTTTTTTAGAGGTATCCTTCTTTTTCTGTCTCATATTGCGCCCTTTATGGCCCAGTGCTTTATGCTCCTTTTTCTTTGTGGGCTTGTACATGCCGGGAATAACAAATTTCTTTTGCGGCCCCCCTTGCCGCACGCGGCGCACATTCCCTTTTTCATCATACCTGGTAATGGTCTCCTGAATGGACCGCTCCAGCTTGCGGAGAAGGTCCCCATCCTCAGGAGTCACATAGGTGATGGCGAGCCCTTTTGTTCCCGCTCGGCCAGTGCGGCCGATCCGATGTACATAGTACTCCAGATTTCTTGGTATCCCATAGTTAAATACATGGGTGACCCCTTCCACATCGATGCCCCGGGCAGCCACATCAGAGGCTACAAGTACCTGCAGCCTTGCCTTGGCAAATTCCCGAATGACCTGATTTCTTTGCCCCTGCGACATATCGCCATGGATTTCATCCAGCGGCATATCGATTTCCGCTGCCAGCTTACCTGCCAGATCGTGGGCCTCCTCCCGGGTATTGCAGAAAACGAGAGCCATGTAGGGATTCATTTCCCTCAAATGCTTCACAAGAAGAGAATATTTATGACCCTTTGTGGTTTCATAGATGCGCTGCTCCACGGTAGATGCGGTCGCTTTTTCTGCCACATCCCCATGAAAGGGCTGCTTCATATATTTTCGGGCCAGACTCTGCGCCTCCGGTGGGAGGGTGGCGGAAAAGAAAAGCACCTGCCTTTTTTTCGGTGTCATGGCAAGAAGCATGTCAATATCCTCTCGGAAACCGCCGGCCAGCATCTGATCAACCTCGTCCAGTACGCAGATCCTGCAGTTGGAAAGGTTCAGTGTGCGCCGAGTGATATGATCCAGAATACGGCCGGGTGTCCCGATAATTATATCCGGGTCCCGTTTTAATTTCTGGATCTGGTTTTCAATCGTGCGTCCTCCGATCATCGCGGCTATATCAACACCGGCAGCCTCAGCCAGCGGGCGCGCCACGTCCCGAATCTGCTCGGCCAGCTCCCTGGTCGGTGTGAGAATGATAGCTTGGGTCATTCCTTTTCTTCCTTCCACCCTCTGCAAAATAGGCAGAAGGTAGGCCAGTGTTTTTCCAGTGCCGGTCTGGGCTCTTCCGAGTATGTCCTTCCCTTTAAAAATCTGGGGGATTGTCAATTCCTGTATCGGTGTGGGCGTACGTATCCCCTGCCGGTCAAGCACGTCCGTCAATTTCTGTACAATACCGCATGCAATAAATGATCCCTTCATACAACCTCCCGCAATTCTGTTTTCTTTTGTTACCCCGATTATACCATGATCCCCCGCCCCCGCAGAGCATCGCTCCATCAAAAAAGAGCGGCAACAAAATAAAATACCTCTCATTTCGTCACCGCTCTTTTTTTACAGCAGCTCCTTCTTTGTTTTACCGGAAGCGGCCATGTACACATCCACAAAGGGAACCTTCTCCTTCTCCGCTCTTTCCCTTACGCTTTCATACTCGGGGATCGCCCGGGCAATTCCATTGCCCTCCACCCACTTCACGTTCACCATTCCATACCGAGTTTGTACCTGTTTTTTTGTCCGATTCAGCAAAGATCTCCTAACGGCAGGAAATTTTCTAATGCCGATGGTAGTGGTTTCCTGAAACAGAATAGCTTCCATATCCTTCATCCGCTGGGATTGGCAAATCACAGTCAATTCAAAGCCGGGCCGATTTTTCTTCATATAAATCGGCGTGTAATGCACGTCCAGTGCACCTGCCTTGAGCAGCTTTTTCATAGCATGGCCCAGCATTTCTCCAGTGGCATCATCTATGTCTGTTTCCAGCTTAACCACCCTGTCCTCATCCTCAACGCCGGCGTTTTTGATTAGAAGAGCCCGCAAAATCCCGGGGCGCTCTGTGTAGGACCGTTTTCCCGCCCCAAGGCCTGTTTTTTTGACAGCAAAGGTTTCAGGCAGCTCACCTCCTGTACGAATGGCCGCCGCAATGGCTGCGCCTGTAGGCGTTACAAATTCGCCGCGATTATCCATGAAATGAAGGGGCAGCCCATAGGTCTCGGCGATATTGACCGTAGCCGGTACAGGAACAGGAAGAATGCCATGCTGGCAGCGCACCGTCCCCCGCCCTTCGGAAATGGAATCGATAATAACCTCTGACACATCAAGGCTATCAAACAAGACTGCCGCAGAAATCACATCCACAATAGAGTCCACTGCCCCCACCTCATGAAAATGAACCTCTTCTATGGGCAAATGATGAGCCTTTGCCTCCGCCTCTGCAATGATACGGAAAATTTTCCCTGCTAGCTTTTTGGCGCTGTCCGTCATGTCTGTACGGTCAATGATGGAAAGAATATCCGACAAATGACGGTGTTCATGATGGTTGTGCATATGGGGCGTTTCATTTTCCAAATGAGCGTGGGTATGCTCATGGTCATGATGATGCTCATGGTCATGCTCGTGATCGTGCTCATATGCATGCTCATGGCCGTAAAGATAGGCCATGTCATGGTCGTGATTTTCGTGAGCTTCATCGAGAATAACATCAAAGTCACAGCAGTCGATGCCGCTTTTCAGCACCCGGCTGACCTTGAAGGTAAAGCCCTTGACCGGCACAGAGTCCAAGGCCCTCGTTAGTGCCTTTTCATCGGCCCCAAGGTCCAGCATGGCCGCCGCAAACATATCCCCGGAAATTCCGGATTCACATTCCAGATACAGCATTTTATTTTTCATGGTTCTTCCTCTCTGCCAGCCGGTTGATTTGCGTTGCCACATAGCCGGCTCCAAATCCATTGTCTATATTCACAGTCACGATACCGTTAGCGCATGAATTGATCATGGTGAGCAGCGCCGAAAGCCCGTGTAAGCTGGCACCGTATCCCACCGATGTAGGAAGAGCGATCACCGGATTTCTTACAAGCCCGCCGATGACCGAGGCCAGCGCTCCTTCCATGCCGGCGCAGGCTACCACGCAACTCGCCCGAGCAAGGGTTTCTTCCTTGGAAAGAATGCGATGAATGCCGGAAACGCCCACATCATACAGCCGCACCACTCGGGTTCCGAAATATTCTGCCGTCTGGGCACATTCCTCAGCCACCGGAATGTCCGCAGTCCCGCCCGTACACACTGCCACAAGACCGATGGTTTGCTTACCTTTTTTCTCTGCTCTCAAAATTTTTGAAACCGGATCATACATGATGGCGGGAATTTCTTTTTTGACAAGCTCATACTGATGCGCCGAGGCCCGGGTGCCAAATACCTCTCCTTCCTCCTCATAGAGTCGCCTGAAAATCGGCACCAGATAGGCATCAGGCTTTCCCTGACAAAAAACTACCTCTCCAAATCCGGAGCGCCGCTTCCTGTCCATGTCCAGCTTGGCAAATCCCATTTCGTCATAGGGTCGGCTGGCAGGCAGCAGCCGCTCTGCTTCCTCTATAGAGAGACTGCCATTCTTAACTTGTTTCAATATATCTTTTACTCCCACAGACTCACTCCCTTCCTATCAGTTTGTCCATGGAGCCCGATGCAAATCCGGAAAGATCCATGGTCACGTACAGAAATCCAAGTGCTGTCAACGCCCGGCTGAGCCGCTCTTTTTTATCAAGCAGGGCCTGCATATCCTCTGGAGGCACCTCAATGCGGGCCAAATCACCATGACTCCGCACACGGAACCGGGTGAAGCCCTCCTGCCTGAGCACATTTTCGGCAGTCTCCACCCGGGCCAGCTTATCTCTTGTAATCTGTTCGTGATAAGGGAATCGGGTCACCATGCAGGGAAGTGAGGGCTTGCTCCATGTAGGAAGCCCCGCCCTTTTGGAAAGAGCCCGTATATCCTCCTTGGTGAGGCCGGATTCGCGAAGCGGGCTTTTTATGTCCATCTCGGACAGCGCTTTTCTGCCGGGACGAAACACAGCGGTATCGTCCAGATTTGTCCCGTCCATGACACAACTATACCCTTCGGCAGCGGCTTTCCTCTTCAGCCGGGAAAATAAGAAGTGCTTGCACAGATAACAGCGGTTTTCAGGATTGTCCGCAAATCCGTCTATATCAAATTGATTCATCGCGATCACTGTATGCCTTGCGCCGATACCGGCAGCCAGCTTCTTAGCGTCCTCGATCTCCGCCTCCGGCACTGATGTCAATCGCATCGTCACTGCCAGCAGCCTGTCCTCCATCACTTTATGCGCCGCATACAGCAAATAGGTGGAGTCTACGCCGCCGGAAAAAGCAAGGATCCCGCCTTGTAGTGTTTTCAGATATTGTATAAGAGCCTGTTCCTTTTCATCTCTGGTTTGTTTCATGACCCCTCCGAAGGCTATGTTTTTATTTTTGTTGGTTATCCCGATTATAACATCCTCATCTGTAAAAAAACGGGACCCCCTCGTTTTCAAAAAGACGCCGCTCAATAAAAGACGTCTCTTTTTTATCTCCTTTCATGGTGCAAATAAAAACACTCTTTCAAAAAAGGGCGGCTTTCTATTTTTACAAACGCGGAACATCTATCAAAAATAAAGGCATGCAAAAAGCGCCCCATCGAGGCGCTTTGTTTTCACCGTTCTCTTGTCCGGCAGAGGCCGCGTTCACAGTTTCGAAGGAACCGAAGAAGATGTTCAATTTCAGGGGTTGAGGGAAGCTCCTGCTCCATTTCATGAATGGCCTCGCTCAGCTTGAGGCCGGAGCGGAAGATCAAGCGATACGCTTTTTTGAGGTGGCTCTTCACCTCAGGGGTGATCTGATTTCTGGACAGTCCCACCGAGTTCAGCCCCACCACACGGGCTGGATTGCCATCTACAATGGTGAAGGGGCACACGTCCTGCACAATTTTCGACATACCGCCTACCATAGCGCAGGCGCCGATTTTTACAAACTGGTGAACGCCAGACTTAGCTCCGATGACCGAGTGGTCCTCCACCACTACATGGCCGGCCAGCCCGGAATACCCGCTCATCACCACATAGTCGCCCACATCGCAGTTATGGGCAATATGGGTATAGGTTTGGAACATGTTGTGCGAGCCGATACGGGTCTCACAGTTTTCGCCGGTGGCTCTATGCACGGTGCAGAACTCGCGGATTAAGTTTTCGTCTCCAATGACCACCGTAGAATATTCGCCGGTATATTTCAGGTCCTGCGGATCCTCGCCGATGACGCAATGGGGATAGATGTGATTGTTTCTTCCCATGCGCACATTTTTTGCAATCACCGCGTGGGCCCCGATGACGGTGCCTTCCCCGATCTCGCAGTTCGGGCCGATGACCGCATAAGGCCCAATGATCGTATTCTTATGAATGATGGCGCTGGGATCGATGACAGCGGTGTCATGTATCTCAGGTGCCGCATTTTTTATAATCTTCAGTTCCATGTCTCCATTCCCCTTCACCCGCATATGCCTGCCGGTTTATTTTTATCCGTTATCATATAATCTTATTTTGCAGGCCTGATTGAAACAGCTGAAAAAAACGGTTACAGGCGGAATAGAGGTATTCTCTTCCATAACACTCGTTAAATCTCTCTGTTTCAACTTATTTCTTCTGTTTTTCCGCTTTTTTTGCATCCTCGCCTGCTTTTGTCTCTAGATTATCCTTAGGATCAAGAAGGTAAAAAAGAAAATCCGCTTCCGCCTTATGAACGCCGTTCACGCTGCATTCACAGTGAACCTTCCCCATGCGGCCGATAATTTTTTTTATGTCTGCCCTTGTCTTCATAAGATCACCAGGAAGAATAGGCGACCGGAACCGTACATGATCCATACCGGTAAATAAAGGAATCAGCCCGCGGTTTTCTTCAGGATACTGCAGCGCAATACCTCCGACCTGTGCCATAGCTTCGCAAATGAGTGCGCCGGGCATGACCGGACGTCCCGGGAAATGTCCCTGAAAAAACGGCTCATTGATGGTGACTGCCTTGATGCCAATGGCATACTTCATGGGTACCAGCTCGGTGATTTTGTCCACCAGCAGCATCGGATACCGATGGGGTAGAATCTCCATAATTTCTTCAATTTTGACTTCCATAATGTCCTCCCTGTTTATTGTTACACCATGTTATTTCTTAAGAGTCATCATTTTTTCCGCCAGCTCCGCATTCAGCTTATGGCTTCCCATGACGGCAATAATATGAGCACGAAACGATCCCAGCAGCGACAGATCTCCCAATATGTCAAGTATTTTATGCCGCACCAGCTCATCGGGAAAGCGGGGCTTTGACAAGCATTCCGTTTCGGAGTATACGATAGCATTTTCCAGAGTGCCCCCCTTGCCAAGGCCCATTTTCTGCATCGCTTCCAGCTCCCATGTAAATCCGATGGTGCGGGCCGCGGCTATTTCCTTCTCGTAGGTCTCTCGGTTGATAACGACATCCAGCATCTGCGTCCCCAGCAAAGGATGGGCGTTCACCGAGGTAAAGGTCACCCGAAGCCCGTCATAGGGAAGAGCGGCTACGAATTTATTGCCTTCATACACTGCAACGCTTTCCGGGAGTGTAAGCACCGGAGCTATTGCCTCCTGCTCCTCGAGACCCGCATCTTGAATCATGGATACGAAGGTCATGGCGCTCCCGTCACCCACAGGCGGCTCGGGGGAGTCCATCTCAATCAGACAATTATCGATGCTCATCCCAAAAAGCGCTGAGAGCACATGCTCCACGGTAAATACGCGCCCTTCTCCCTTTTCAAGGGTCGTCGCCCGAAGGGTGTTGGTCACATATTCCCGCCTTGCAGGAATCTCGGGTCTCCCCGGAAGATCGGTGCGTCTGAAAATAATGCCCGCTCCCGCCGGCAGCGGATGCATGGTCATCTTGACGGGCATCCCTGAATGAAGACCGTTCCCTTCATAGCTGACGGATTTTTTTAAGGTGTGTTGATGTCTTTGTATCATACAAGCCTTCAAAATGAAATCACTTACAATCTGTTTTTCGCATATTCGCAGTGCAAGCAGCAAAACGATGCAAGCTCATCGCTTCCTGCACTCTGCGATATTCATACTCGTATACGTCACTGGGGTATCTAAGCCATTATACAACAGTTTTCCTAAATATATAAGCTATCTGCGCCTGTTGTAACGCTTCATGCACAAAAAACTCTTCCTGTGTGCGGCTGCCATAGTTTTCTTTATCGCATTCTTTAAGAGTCGTCCCTTGCGTGAAAATATTTCTATGTCCAAGCCTCCATGAAGACACTCATGGGGAAAATAAAAAAGGAACAGCGTATTATTTACAGAGGTAACCGTGGTATAATAAAAGAGAATGTTTATCAATATGAGGAGGAGCCATGAATCATAGATTGATTATTGCTGCGCTGATTATTGTCATCGCCGCATGGCTTGCCTATGCCCTGTATCATACCTGGAGAGGCGCCCGGGGGGCGGACTGCAGCAGCTGTGCCTTGGCCGGTGATTTTGATTATCGCTCATCAAAAAATAAAAAGCCCGACTCGCCGGTAGTATCCAAAGCAACGGGCCGTCGGATCATCACTGACGAAGCAGAGGCCCGCCGTCTCAGAGAGTCTTTCAGGGCTAACCGATTGAAGTAATCAAAACATGAAACGTAAAAACAAGCCGCACCACGACCGGCTTGTTTTTTCTGCAAACTCTTCGAAAAATAAGCACTCTCGTTGCCCATGACCTTTCATTGAAAATCGTCGTCGTCCTTCATGGGAATCCCTCGCTTCGCCAGCGCCCTTGCCAGAAGTCCTTTCCCAGGGACGCGCCTTCCCGAAAAGCTGCCGTCATAAATTTCTTTTACGCCGCAGGTAGGACTCCTCGCTTTAAGAACGGCCATAGAAACCGGTGTCTCATCGATCATCTTCATCACTCGCCGCACCCCTGTCTCGTAAACGGATGTAAGGTCCTTTCCCTCCTGATTTACGACGCGTCCGCCTCTGATTTCCACCGGCGGTCTTGGCACGGAAAGTTCTGACAAAACCTCCGGGCACACGGGAAGGATGTCCTGACCCTTCAAAAAAGCAGCCACCTTGGACGAATAATTATGGCCTCCGCTGTATTTGCAGCACCTGCCCAGCAGACACGCGCTGACTAACATTTTTTCCCCGCTGCCTGTGCCCTGAAGCGCGCGGCCATAGGCGATAGAAAACCAGTACATGGGAATATTTTTTTGAATACCTATGCGTACCATGGTACCTAAAACGGATTCCGCCTCTGTATCGGCCGGGTCCTTCCCGGACACAATGTCCCGATACAAACTGGTCATGTCCCCATCGGGAAGAGATGCAAAGCCTTCCTCATAGGTTTTCGGAAGAACCGGGTCCAGGGCAATGCCTTCTGTGGCGGCTGCTGCCATCACCTCTTTTGCAATTTCTTGCAGAGCCATGCGATAGCCCGGCACGGTCCGCACGTGTCCGGCAGGTCCTCCCAGCGCAAAAAGGGCGGCACTATTTCCGCCCATGACAGCAAATTTTTTCCAGATCTCCCTTCTCATATCCGATGACAGGGACACATCAAAGCCGGCGTTGCGCAAA
The DNA here is from genome assembly GCA_034180505.1 of Dialister sp. Taxonomy (GTDB): domain Bacteria; phylum Bacillota; class Negativicutes; order Veillonellales; family Dialisteraceae; genus Dialister. The sequence continues at coordinate 37,665 of JAXFOE010000006.1, read as the reverse complement.
AGGGCTGCCATCTCCTGCAGCATCGGCGGATTTTCTTTCCCATTCATGCCGAATACAATTCTTAAGGAGCCTGCGGTCTGGGTGATCTCTCCCGGTGCGGTCCGATGGCTGAATACGTAAATCACCCCTTCTGCCACAGAAGCAGCGGGCAGGATTTCCTTTACCCGCTTAGCTGCATCGATTCCGTTCAAAAGGGGAATGATGATGGACTGCGGCGAGAGGGCCGGCGCGATTTCCTCCAGGCAGCCAGTCAGATGATTTCCCTTCACCGCGATAAAAAGAATATCCGCCTTGCCCAATGCTTCCGGCTTGTCAGACACATGCGGACGGGATGTAAAATCTCCCCATGCTTTGGAACGGATCACCAGTCCCCGCTCCCGAATCGCTTGCAAACTGTCTCCTCGGGCATATAAAAAGGTGTCCTCATGAATTCTTGCAAGGGCGCCCGCCAAAAGCCCTCCGACGCCGCCGCTTCCCGCAACGAGTATCCGCATGGTCAGTCTCCTTCTTTAAATGAAAGTTTATCCAGCACCCGCTCTGCCGCTTCTCGTGGAAGCCATGACGCAAATAGGACATATGTATCCGTATCGGAAATCCGCAGAAGGAACCGGCTTTCCACTCCCTTCGGCCCTACTTGATCGTATACAACCCGCTCCGCTTCCTCCTGATAAATGGTCACAAGGTTTGTCTCGTGAAGCTTCGCTTTAGTTTGCTCAAATATGTCCTTTGTAATGAAGGCCCCCTGAAGCATGATCTTCCCCTTTTGCCTGACTAAAATTGTACCGCCTGCATTTGACAAAGAAAAGCTGTCCCTGCTGTCCAATGTGACCACGACAGGTTTCTTTCCGGGCGAAAAGGTAATCGTCTCCATCGACGTTCCACAACCGGCTGCTAAAAAAGCAATGGCAAAGGATGCCATCAATATTCCTATTCTTTTGCAGCTCCCTTGAAGCATAGTCCACGACCTCCTTTATTCGTTCATTATATCATTCAAGCCTTCCATACAATGAGCGCGGGTTCTGCACACGAGAAAAGACCTCCCCGAAAGGAAGTCTTTTCCTTGATTTAATTCCGTTTAATCCCGCCGTGAAGCTTCATGTGATCCTGCTGACAGTGAGGACAGCTTCCGCTGCAATCACCGCCGCAGCATCCTCCTCCGCCAAGGGTCACCTTGAAAATGTGACGGAGTGCGAGGACAAACAGTATAGCGATGACCGCGATCACCGCATAGGTCGCTGCATTCATAAAGGCCTCCTTTACGATACACCACCGGCCTTGTATTTCCTCAAAAGGCTATGCTTTTGCCCCTTCCACAAGAGGCGTGTCCTTTGCTTTTGGTGCCGGACGGAGAATAAAGTACAGGGCAGCCAAGCAAACGACGATGGCTACGACCTGCGCCGCGCCGAAGGGCTCGCCGTAATAGAGCCAGCTTCCCAGATTGTAGGCTACAAATGCCATAGCATATCCCAAAGCAAGCTGGAACATAATAGCAAAGGTTGCCCATTTTTTACTACCCATTTCACGAATAATTGTTGCCATAGCCACTACGCAGGGTGGATCGAACAAATTGAGGATCATGTATGAGAAAGCAGCAATGGGTGTAAACATGCCAGCAATACCCGCCATCACTGCTTCCTCTGCCGCTTCATCTGCCACACCATTCAGAACGGCCAACGTACCTATGGCACTTTCCTTTGCCATTTCTGCGGAGATAACAGCTACGGCGCCTCTCCAGTCCCCAAGTCCCAAAGGTGCAAAAAACCAAGCAATCGATTCGCCAAAGGCAGCCAGCATGGACTCTTCTACGTCTACCATTTCAAGCCCGAAGCTGAAGGTAGAGAAGAACCAGATCACAACGCAAACCGCAAAAATAATGGTACCAGCTTTGATAATGAATCCCTTGGCCCGTTCCCACATATGGATAAACACCCCTTTCATGGATGGCATATGATATGCGGGAAGCTCCATAACGAACGGCGCTGGATCACCGGCAAACATAGCTGTCTTTTTCAGCGCAATGCCTGCAAGCACGATCACGGCAATGCCGAGAAAATACATAGTCGGTGCCATCAGCACGGAGTCCGGGAAAAAAACTGTGGTAATCATAGAAATGATAACCGCCTTCGCCGAGCAGGGGATAAAGGTACAAAGCATGATCGTCATGCGACGATCCCGTTCATCCTCAATCGTACGGGTCGCCATGATAGCAGGTACACCACAACCAGAGCCTACAAGGATCGGAATAAAGGATTTGCCGGAAAGACCAAATTTCCGGAAAATTCGGTCCATAATAAAGGCGATACGCGCCATGTACCCCGAATCTTCCAGTAGCGACAAGAAGAAGAAAATCAGAAGAATCTGGGGTACGAAGCCAAGTACGGTACCAACACCGCCAATGATCCCATCTACTATAAGACCAGACAGCCATTCTGGCGCCTCGATGGATTCAAGGAAGCCCGATGCTGCATCATTGACGATTTCACCGAAGAACACATCGTTAGTCCAGTCGGTAGCCCAGGTACCGACCGTAGTAACCGATATGTAGTACACAAATGTCATGATGACGAAGAAAATCGGAAGTGCCAATACCCGGTTCGTGACAATCTTGTCGACCTTGTCAGAAAGCGTAAGCGAACCCGGCGCCGCCTGCTTTTTCAGTACGCTACCGATGATGCCTGCAATGTATGCATACCTCTGGTTGATGATGATCGATTCCGAATCATCGTCCATTTCTTCCTCGCAGTCCTTAATATGTTGCTCCAGATGGGAGATCATGGCCGGCTCCATCTGAAGTGCATCGGTTGCATCCTTGTCCCGTTCAAATACCTTGATGGCATACCAGCGAAGAAACCGAGTTTCTACCTTTTCCGCGATCGATTCCTCAATATGGGCCAATGCATGCTCCACACTACCTTTAAAGACATGGGGCAGCTCTGCCCGACTGGCTTTCTTTGCTGCTTCAATCGCCCGTTCCGCAGCCTCCTTACAACCAGTTCCGTGAAGGGCTGAAATCTCCACCACGTCGCAGCGCAGTTCTTCCCCTAATTTTTTGCAATCAATCACATCACCATTTTTCCTGACCAGATCCATCATATTAACGGCCACCACAACTGGGATTCCCACCTCTACCAGCTGTGTGGTGAGATACAAATTGCGTTCCAGATTGGTCCCATCAATGATATTTAAAATTACATCCGGCTGTTCATTGACCAGATAATTTCTAGCTACCTTCTCCTCGAGCGAATAAGGAGATAACGAATAAATACCAGGGAGATCCTGAATAATCACATCCTTATGGCCTCTTAGAGTCCCATCTTTTTTTTCCACCGTAACACCGGGCCAGTTACCCACGTACTGGGCACTGCCGGTCAGCTCATTGAACAGCGTCGTTTTCCCACAATTCGGATTGCCCGCTAAGGCGATACGTATACTCATAATTCTCCCTCCGCTTACTCTACTTCTACAGCTTCTGCCTCGTCCTTGCGGATAGACAGCTCATAGCCTCTTACTGTCAGTTGTACCGGATCTCCCAAAGGTGCTACTTTGCGAACATAAACCTCTGTTCCCTTCGTGAGTCCCATATCCATAATCCGACGGCGAACAGGCCCTAGTCCCCTGATCTTTTTTACCTTCACCGTTTTGCCCATAGGCACTTCACGCAATGTCATCTCCGAAAACCTCCTCAGAAAAAAATACGGCAAGCCATGGTACTGTCAAGGGCAACCCGGCTTCCTTTCACTTGAACAATCAAGTTTCCTGCCGATGAACTGATTACCTTTACCTCTGCATCCACGACAAATCCAAGCTCGGCCAGACGTTGACGCAACTCATCTTTTCCAGTAATCCGTCTTATGATCACAACATCCCCGACCTTTGCAAATGTCAATGGCATCATGAATCATCACCTCTGAACCCACTATACATTACAGGCATATGCAATCATCAAAATCACATATGCCTTCCGTAACAGAATAGAACATCCTTAGTATTTTTGTCAATATGCCGTATTATTATTTATCGGATATCCTATTTTATTTTTTAGACATACTAACAAAATGACTACCTTCTGCTTAACGCATATTGAAATTTATAGGTATTCGCAAAACAAAAAGACAGGGCCTGCGTTGCTTATCGCATGCTCTGTCTTTTTACTTTTGAACGCGAAGCGTTACCGCTCTTCTTTCTCCGGCACAAGATTGCTGAAATACTCAATCCTTCCGAACAAAACCTCGTCATAAAAATCCTGCTTGAGAGCAATGTATCCAATAGCCGCTTGAATCTTAGAATGCTTTTGCACGAGACGGGCCCGTTTTTTTATGAGCATCTCCTTGCGAGCCGGAATGCTGGACCGCCCCTTGAGGCAAGCTTCAAGTATTCCTTCATTTCCTGCGTAGACATATCGCAGTTTTTAAGACACGACAGACCTTTGAACCAGAGAAATATCCCGGTCGCTAAAAAAATAGCAATACAAAAGACCCTCCTTGACGGAAGAGTCTTTCTTGCAGGCAGCTGCTGTTTTTTATTTCCTTTTATACGTCACAAAACGGTGCGGGATATCCCCTTCGCCGGGAAGGTCAGATACGATGTCCCAGCCGCTGCCTATGTCTGGGAAGAACCGATCCCCGTCATAGGATTTTTCCACCTCGGTCACATAGAGCGTATCTGCATGGGGCAGAAGGGCTTCATACATTTCCGCACCGCCGATTACAAAATTTTCTCCCGTCGGAAGTGCTGCCAGCAAAGAATCCATATCATGAAATACAAGAACCCCTTCGGGCGCCTTGAAGTCTTTTTGCGTGGTGATCACGTAATGAATGCGCCCGGGAAGCACCTTGGGCAAGCTTTCAAAGGTTTTCCGGCCCATGATAATGGGATGCCCCATTGTAAGCGCCTTAAACCGTTTAAGATCATCTGACAGGTGCCAGAGAAGCTGATTATTCTTCCCGATCGCTCCGTTTTTTGCGCGGGCCACAATGATGGATAGACTCATACCGATACCTCCATAGGCAGCTTCCCAAGATGATTGTAGCCCTCCAGCTTGATATCCTCCGGCGTAAAGTCATAAAAATTCTTAATCTCCGGATTTAAAACCAGCTTTGGCGCAGGAAGCGCCTTCGGTAAGCGGGATAGCTGCTCCTTCAGGGCGGGCACATGATTTTCATAAATATGGGCATTGTTTATAACATGCGTGAAAAGCCCGGGCCGAAAGCCTGTGACTTGGGCAATCGTGCAAACCAATGCCGCATATTGCGCCATATTAAACGGTACCCCAAGGCCCATATCGCCGCTCCGCTGTACAAGCATGCAGTTCAGCCTTCCGTCGGCGGATACATCCCACATGGTAAGGAATGCGCAGGGATAGAGGGCCATATCGGGCAGATCCTCTACATTCCACAGATTCACGAGCATGCGCCGGCTCTGGGGATCGGTTTGCAATGTGTGCAAAAGGGTGTCCAACTGATGGTATTTCCCGATCTGATAGCCGTAGGCTTTCCCGATAGTACCGTCCTCCTTCATCCATTCATCCCAGACATGGCAATTTTCCTTTTGCAGCAGCCGCACATCATTGGACTGCTTCTGCCAGATCCATAAAATTTCCTTAATAGAGGTTTTGAACGCCACAAATTTTGTGGTCAGGATTGGAAATTCCTTTTCCAAATCAAATCGCATGATCTGATGGGGCAGCTTATAGGCGGGCATACCTGTACGGTTCTGTCCCAGCGAACCCGCCTCCAGAATACGGCTGATGATATCCAAATACTGCTTGTCTGCCAGACTCATAGATCCTCCTTTTCCTCATCTGAGGGACTGATATTCATTATATGCCTTGCGTATCCGATCTCCCATAGGAAGATCCTTAATATGTGCGAATGCAGCGGCTTCTCCTTTAGCCAGAGACTCTAGCAGAGATGCGGGGCACACGGCTTCGTCGGAAAGATCCGCTTCTACCGCAAGCCGGTGCACCACCCGGTTCATGTACAGAAGGCAGGCATGCGCGGCAAACTCGTCCACCTCCTTTTTTGCTTTTTTTGCCGTCCCGTTTTTGAAATCCTCCAGCGCATGGATCAGCTGGATGCCGTATTTTTGAATTCTGACAGGACCCATGCCTTTAATATTTTTCAAATCCTCAGCAGTTGTCACCTGCAGCATCACCATTTCCCGAAGGGCTGCGTCCGGCGCGATGCGATACAGCGGTATTCCCTCCTGTTTAGCAATGGCCCTCCTCTTTTCTGCCAGCGCTTGAAAGGCCGCCTCAAAAATGAGCGTATCTCCTGGGGTTTCTCTCTTTTCTACAGGGACTTCCTTCTCTTTTTCCGGGGCGCCGTCTTGGCAAACAGCAAGGAAGGCCGGACCATATTTAGCCAGCTTGAACGAGCCGACCCCATGAATTTGGGCCATCTCCTCAAGGGTACTCGGCTTTTTCTGCTCCATATCCTCTAGGGTGGCATCGGAAAATACAACGAAGGGCGGCACATGCTCACTGGCAGCGATAGAGGCTCGCAACTGGCGCAGCTTTTCAAAGAGCGCTCCCCGTTCCTGCTTAGGCAGCGCCTTGACCGCTTCCTTTGCCATCATAGATTCAGTGCCAAAGGGAAGACCAAATACCTTTCCCTTTCCTTTCAGCACTGCCTCGCTTTTTTTTGTGAGTCCCAGCACGGGATACGGCTCTCCGGATCGTTTCAGATACCCCTCTGCCACAAACCCGCTGATGGCAGTCCGTATATGACCTGTCTTTTCAAAGGACAGCCGCCCGAAGGTGGGCGCATTTTCCAGATGAAGGTCACGGATCCGCTTCGATCGGCTCCCCTTCAACACATCCGCAATGACTGCAGCGCCAAATTTCCCTTTCAGAGTGTCTACAGTCTTAAAGACAAGCCCTGCCACATCGGTAATATCCACCTTACCCCGGCTGGCGGCGCAATTTCCACAATGACCGCAGGGCGTATCCGGCGCTTCTCCAAAGTAGGAAAGGATAAAATTTCTAAGGCATGCCGAGGTCTGGCAATAGTCGATCATCGCATTGAGCCTGCGATAATCCAGAGCACGCTGGGTTTCATCCTGATCCCCCTGCTCGATAAGGTACCGCTGAATACCCGCGTCCCGGCCGCTGTACAGAAGGATGCACTCCCCCTTCGTGCCGTCTCGTCCGGCCCGTCCCGCTTCCTGATAGTAGGCCTCAAGGCTTTTCGGCATCTGGTAATGAATGATATAGCGCACATTGCTTTTATCAATTCCCATGCCAAAGGCATTCGTCGCCGCCATGACCTGCACCCGGTCAAAGGAAAAATCATCCTGTGCCTTCCTCCGCTCATCATCCTCCATGCCCGCATGATACCGGCCAATAGGGATTCCCTGCGCGCTGAGCAGGTCCGCCACCTGATCCACCGCCTTGCGGGTGGCGCAGTAAATAATGCCACTCTCTCCCTTGTGGGACTTTACGTAGGCCGACAGGAAATCATTTTTATCAATCCCGCTGAGCACCTGAAACGACAGATTCGGCCGATCCAGGCCGGTGCGGAAAATTTCCGGCGCCACAAGGCCAAGGCTTTCCCTCATGTCCTGTTCCACAAGAGGCGTCGCCGTCGCGGTAAATCCGGTCACCACGGGACGCGACGGAAGGCTGTCAATGAAGTCCTTTATTTTTCGATAGCTGGGCCGAAAATCATGTCCCCATTGAGACACGCAATGCGCCTCGTCCACCACTACCATGGAAAGGGGACACTGAGACAGGCAGGCCGTGAAATAAGAGGGCTCCAATTTTTCCGGAGCCATGTATAAAAGCTTCAATCGCCCCCGGTACATATCGCGCAAGCGCTCGATGGATTCGTCATAGGGCACGGTGCTGTTCACGTAGGACGCAGGCACCCCCTGCTCACGGAGAGCCTCCACCTGATCCTTCATAAGAGAAATGAGGGGCGATATAATAATCGTCCCATAAGGAAGCATCATGGCGGGAATTTGAAAGCAAATCGATTTGCCCGCACCGGTGGGCATGATAGCCAACACGTCCCTACCGGAAAGCACCGCCCGGATCACTCGCTCCTGCAAGGGACGGAATGAGTCATAACCAAAATACCGCTTCAGCAATGATACCGGCTCCATGTCCGCCCTCCCTTCATAATTAGTATGTTTTATCATTATATACTATCTATTTCGTTTTTTCAGAAGAATGCTCCTCAAAATATACAAGAAGAGGCAAAAATAATCACCTCATCAGAACAGTGCGGCTTGTTTTCAAGGCCACGAGGCGTTTGATTTGCTTCAAATAAAAATGACGGGACCAATACTGAGATGTTCTTTCCTTTTTATTTTGAAAACTGCCCTATGCTTGCAAAATAAAAACAGGCACCGTGTTTGCGATACCTGTTCGTGATACTTTGTTTTATTTCTTTTTAATCCCGAAGGAGTTTTTTCTCCCGCATGTGATGCAGCTTGTCTGCGATGGCGATAATCATACGCTCTCCCTCCAATACATCGGTCCAATAGGTGGGAAGGAAGGACGGTCCGAAACGGAGCCCCTGTATCGCACCGGTAATGGCCGCTGTAGTGTGGCTTTTTCCATCGTGATTGGCCGCCACAATGATTGAGTCCATCGGATCATCCACGGCCAGCGCGCAATAGATACCAATCGCCAGCGCTTCATCCGCCGCCTCTCCTGTGCCGAGGGATGAAATCGCATCGATATGCGCCCAAGAATGCTCCTTGCCTGCCGGATGGCTTGCAGCCTGCTGCTCCGCCGCGCCGAGAAGGGTCACGATCGAATCTACCTTATGCACCTTACTCAAAAAACCATGGGCCCGCTCAATTGATTTAGGAAGAGATACGCCTGATGCAAGACAGGATATAATCGCTGCCAATGCGCCTGCTGCATAGTAGGCCACCGGCTCTGAATGAGACAGCGCCCCCGCCCTAACCCCCAGCTCGAAAGCTTCCTTTTCATCGCCGCTGTATAAAAGCCCGATAGGAACTGCCCGGGAAAGAACAGCACTTCCACTGCTTTCGTTCACCTTTGATTTTGTCGTTCCCCGAAGCTCCATGGAAAAGGCCTTCAAAAGTCCCGCCTCAGGATCTCTGCGGGCATGCATGAACTTTTCCCGCACCAGACAAAATTCCCTTTCATGAGGCTGCCGGCGCATCCATGTCCGCTGACCCCGACGGGGTTCCTCTCCGGTCTGGCTATAAAACCATCGCATGCAGCCCCGATATATGCCTTCGGTGTAATCCAGCTTCTTTGCGTCTGCCCAGAGCAAGCCGTCCACTGTAGCCAGAGCAAGCTGCGTATTATCAGTGACAGGCGCAAGCTTTCCGGCCTGTTTGCTTCGTACCAGCGTTCTTAGACCGTAAGGCCCGAATTTGCGTTCAATCGTTCCCACTGATAAGGCTGCCAAGGGATATCCCAGAGCATCGCCGCAGGCCTCGCCCAAAAGAGCCCCGCGGAACATCTCTTGTCCTGTCACAGTCACTCCCCCCCCTCTTCGGCATGACAGCATCGCCCGGCATATTTATGATTGCGAAAAGTAAGGCTTCTGTAACACCCGCACAGAAGCCCCTCCTATCATATACCTTTTTCCCGGGCACACCCATAACTGATTCTCTCTTTTGTTTAATAGTATACCATAAACCATGCATATCGTCCACGAAATATGACGGCGGGTCAAGTCGTAAGTCAACTGATCTCAGCCACATTTCCAATGCTTTCCTGTCAGAAAAAGTGTACACCCTTTTCCCCTTAAAGCCAGTCCCATACACTCCTCCCCCCCCAAGCAATGTGACACCTATTTCTCCTCCCGCGGTGTGATAGAATGAGGCAGAGATGAAATAAATACCCACTCATGCCTGTTTTCAAAAGCAATCGGCATGCAAGGGTTGTCTATAGCAAGGAGGATCTATGCGCATTGTTATCGTAGGCGCGGGAAGGCTTGGCTACTCCATCGCAGAGCTTCTTTCCAATGAAGAATATGACGTAGTCGTCATCGATACAAATGAGGCAAATTTATCTCAGGTCAGGAGCAATCTGGATGTGCTCACCATTCTCGCCGACGGAGCAAGTCCGTCAGCTATGATGACCCCTGATATAAGAAGTGCGGATATTCTTGTAGCAGTGACAGCCCTGGACGAGGTAAATATTGTTTCCTGCGTGTTGGCGAAAAAAAATGGTATCACCCATACCATTGCCCGCATTCGGGATGAGAAATATTTAGCTGAACCGGAAAGCTATCTAAAGAAAAATTTTGACATCGATCTGGCTCTTTCGCCGGAGCTGATCTGCGCCAGAGAAATTCATCGCCTGCTGCGCACGCCTTCAGCGCTGAACGTGGAAGATTTCGCTGACGGAAAGGTGCGCCTGTTTGAAACGCGCATCGCTGATAAATCCCCGCTGGCCCATCTGCCATTAAAAAATTTGACCCTCCCTGACCATATTCTCGCGGCCATGATTTTCAGAAACAATTTGATGATCATTCCTCACGGCGACGACAAGCTCCTTCCGATGGACAATGTTTACTTCATCGGCGACGCAAAGGAAATTGATTCCCTCAGCCAAGCGTTGTCCGCCAAAAGCACCACCCTTATCCGCCACGTGATGGTAGTCGGCGGAGGGCGCACCGGCCAGACCCTTGCCCTTCTTCTGGAGGAGACGGGCATGACCGTGAAAATCATTGAAAAGGACCCTCGCCAATGCCGCAGCCTGTCATCGCGGCTCAAAAAGAGCATGGTTCTTTGCGGTGACGCGACAAATATCGACCTGCTGAAGCAGGAAGGCATCGATGACACGGACGCCATCATTTGCACCACAAAGGACGACAAGCTCAATCTTATGATTGCCGCTCTCGGAAAGCATCTGGGTGCCCGCAAGACTATCGTGCGGGTTGCCCGGAATGAATACGTCAGCCTCATGGAGCAGATCGGCATTGACGTGGTTCTGTCCTCGCGCCTGCTGGCAGCTAGCGAGGTGCTGACCTTTATCCGGCACAGCGGCGTTGTGTCCGTGTCTCTTCTGGAGGGAGCCTCGGTAGAGGCAGTGGAAATCATCGTGCAGAAAAATTCACCAGTCGCCGGCAAGCCTCTCATGGACGCCCATTTGCCAAAGGAGTGTCTGGTAGGCGCCGTGGTTCATGAGGGGCAGACCATCATTCCCAGAGGCGCCACCATTCTTCATGAAAATGACCGGGTCATTCTCATTCTGGAGGCCCAGGCTTCGGCGAGCGTGCTTTCCTATTTCAAAGGCGGTCTTTAACATGGACAGAGGCGTTGTTTTTTTTATTCTCTCCCGTCTTGCCTTCGCCGCCGGGCTGGCGCTGGTCTTTCCTTTCCTGCTGGCCCTGTATCAAAGCGATCCGGCAGGAGGCTTTGCGCTTGCCGCTGCCTTGTCTTTTCTGGCAGGCGGACTGCTGCGAGCCAAAAGTCATTTCCCGAAATATATCATCACCCCTAAGGAAGGCACTGCCATCGTAGCCCTCGGCTGGATCATGACGTCCTTTCTTTACGCCATTCCCTATGCGGCCTCAGGCATTCTTCCCCCGGTGGACTCTCTGGTGGAAAGCATATCCGGCCTGACCGGCACCGGAGCGACGGTCATCATCAATCTGGAAATCATCCCGAAGAGCTATCTGTTTTACCGCGCCATGACACACTGGCTGGGAGGCCTCGGCATCATCGTGATTTTTGTGGCCCTGATCCCGCAGAAAAGCAGAGGCGCCGCCTCCATGGTCAATGCGGAAAGCACCGGCCCCACTACATCACGAGCGCTCCCGCGGATCAAGGAAATGTCCAGGGCCCTGTTTTGCGTCTACCTCATATTTACCGCGGCCTGCAGCACATCCTATCTCCTGCTCGGCATGGAGCCTCTTGATGCCCTGTGCCATGCCTTCGCGACGATTGCTACCGGCGGTTTTTCTACATGGAATGACAGCACCGCCCATTACAACAGCCCTGCGCTGCAGCTGACCATCGTATTTTTTATGACCATTGCCAGTGCGAACTTTGGCGTTTACGTGGCCGCATGGCAGAAGGGCCTCCGGGTATTTCTGAAGGATACCGAGTTTCGGGTGTACCTCTGCATCGTCGGCATCGCCGCGCTTCTTATGGGAGCTCATTTGGCGTGGCAGGGCCTGCTTCCCTTGCCTGCGGCGCTGCAACAGGCTTTATTTCACGCATCATCAATTTTATCTACCACAGGCTTTGTGTCCTATGATTTTGAGACATGGCCTTCCTTCGACAAGATGATCCTCCTCATACTGATGATGATAGGTGGCTGCGCTGGTTCCACCACAGGCGGCATCAAGGTGACCCGGATCATTCTGCTTTTCAAAAGCACCAAGGCCCTGCTCATGCAGCGGCTACACCCGCACGCATTCATCCATGTACGGTCCAACGGCTTCAATTACCCCTCGGATGTGCTCGTTTCCGTGTATGGCTTTTTCTTCATTTACATCACTGCCGGATTTTTCTGGGCCGCCCTTCTTATGGCTGACGGCCTTGCTATGGTAGATGCCATCGGCGTGTCCTTCTCCACCATGAGCAACGTGGGGCCTGCCTTCGGGCTGTTCGGCGCTACCGGCACCTATGCGCCACTTCCCATGATGAGTAAAATCATCGTCTGCTGTTCCATGCTTTTTGGCCGGTTGGAATGCTTTACACTGATGGCCATTTTTATCCCTAACTTCTGGAAAAAAGGCGGCTGGTAATGCCGCGAAAGGAGTCGCTATGATATTACTCGCTGCTGTAGATTCTCATATGCATGTTTTGCCTCATAGCCGGGTCATGCCTCTTCTTCCCCATCTCCGAAGCGTTACGGAAAATGGGACGCTTTGGATCCGTCCCGTTTCGTCAGCGCTTTTCCAAAAGGGAGCCTTCCCGAACGTTCATGTGTCAGAGGACCCCCTGGCTGATGCAGGGTTCAGCGATTTCGTTTACGCTGAGGACATTCCTGTCAATAACCGACTGGATACCATCAATAAAGTCTATCTTTACCATTTCGCCGCAGACGCTGACGGCGCGATGCTTAACGCGGACCTGTCAGACTGGCAGCTTCTTTCCTCGAAAACTATGGACATCGGCGAAGCGGTGGAAGAAGAAATTTACGTGCTCTGGTAGAAAGGGATTCTCATGAGACAAACAAAAATCATCTGCACCATGGGCCCGGCCTCTGATCCGCCGGACATGCTTGACGCTCTTGCACAAACCATGGATGTGGCGCGGTTTAATTTTTCCCACGACACCCATGAGAAACAGGCAGTCCGCCTATCCAGAGTGAGAGAAGCCGCCAAAAAAGCGGGCCGTCCCATTGCCATGCTTCTTGACACGAAGGGCCCGGAAATACGGACAGGGCTTCTGGAAAACCACGCCCCGGTGATGCTTTTCGAGGGAGAACCATTCACACTGACTGCGGAAGACGCAGTGGGAAACTCTCATCAGGTTTCCCTTTCGTATAAAGAGCTGCATAAAGACATCCGCCCCGGAGACCTGATTCTCATCGATGACGGCTTGCTTGCGCTTGCAGTGGACCACATAGAAGGCAGAAACATTCACTGCATCGTGTCAAATGGCGGCATTCTGGGTGAGCAGAAGGGCGTAAATATTCCCGGCATCCCCATCCGCCTTCCCTCACTTACCGAGCAGGACATCGCCGACATCCGCTTTGGCATGGAACACCACTTTGATTTCATCGCCGCCTCCTTCGTGCGAGACGCATCGGCGGTGGAAAAAATCCGCGCCCTCCTTACAGAGGGAAACTCGCCTATGAAGATCATCGCCAAAATAGAGTCCGCCGAAGGAGTCTCCCATTTTGACGAAATACTGGACGCTGCCGACGGCATCATGATCGCCCGAGGCGATCTGGGCGTTGAGGTACCTGCCCAGACCCTTCCGCATCTGCAGAAGGAAATGATCCGTAAATGCAACTATAAAGGAAAGCTTGTCATCACGGCGACCCAGATGCTGGACTCCATGATAGGAAATCCTCGCCCCACTCGGGCCGAAGTCACTGACGTAGCCGCCGCTGTAGAGAACGGTACCGACGCAGTCATGCTGTCCGGCGAAACAGCGTCAGGCAAATATCCGGACAAGGCCCTTGCTATGATGGCCTCCATTGTTGCCTACGCAGAACAATTCCTGACCCATAATTTATTCCGCTACCGGGATATGGAACAAAGTCTTTATGACAGCGTGTCCAATACCACAAGCCGCACTTCAGTCACCGCCGCTCATGAGCTCCACGCTCGGGCGATCATCGCTCCGACCCTTTCGGGAAATACGGCGGGTCTTCTTTCAAAATATCGACCCGACGCGGATATTTTCGCCCTGTCTCCCAATCCCTTCGTGGTGCGCCAAATGATGCTTTACTGGGGAGTGCACCCGGTTCTGGCAAAGCGAAATATTTCCACTGACGCTCTTTATGATGAATCCATACGGAAGCTGAAGAAAGAAAACCTCATCAAGGCCGGCGACATATGCGTCATCACCGCCGGCATTCCATCTAGCCTCCCCAACACCCCTCACCCAGTCACCAATGCAATGCGCATCATACAGGTGCAAGACGACCCGTGACGCTCCGCTTTGTTCCATCAAAAATTGTGAAAACGCAAAAGCTACCGGCCATGCCGGCGGCTTTTCATAGCGCTTAACCCTTAAAACTCAAAAAATTTTGCTGAAACCATCCCATTCGACAGAAAGCGAAGCCATGTGGGTTAATGGGTATAGAACGGGAGGCAATACAAATGAAAACAGACTATTCAAAGTGGCGTTATTCGGATTTTGATAATTATAGGGATAAAAGCAAACCGGGGATTGTATTAAGAGCAGACGTACCAAAAGAAAGGAAAGAGGCGTACGATAAGATGTTGAAAGAACGTGAGCGCCTGAAGAAAAATGGTATTTACATTGATTGACATCAACTGACCGTAAACAAAATATGCAATATTGAAACCGCCATGTAAAGGTGGTTTTTTCATACCGGTTTTAACCAATGAAAGCAGGTAAAACATTGGCGAAAGGGAAATACCGTCAATAGCTAATACCCGACGACCTGACTCTTCTCAGCAACACCACAGCTTAACCTCGGAATGCCACTTTTTTAATCATCCATGTGAAAAGGACGGCTTGCGCCGTCCTTCTCTTCAGGAGTGTAAAAATAAAGGGAGTTAAAAGGAGTTGAAGTGTTGCTTCTCTGCCTGCGTTGCCGCAAAAGCAGGATGCCTGCAGCACTTCCCCAGAGGCTGCTTGGGAGTGGGCTGTATGCCGGCAGCACTCTGTCTGAAGGGGCATCCCCTTCGTAGGGTGGAGACCTTGTCTCTCTGGTGAAGCAGACAACGTCCGTACACGTCACCTGCTTCATACGTAGTATACCAGATTTTTTCAATTTTGAAAACTCTTATCAATTAAAAAAGTATAAACTTTTGCGAAATAACCGCAGAAGCTTATACTTTTTTGAATACTACGCCTTGATTCCTTCGAAAATATAATCCTTATCCTCGATAGCTTTCTGAATGGCCGCATCCGATACGTCCTTGGAAAGGGTGATCTGCGCTTCTCCTGTTTCGTGGGAGACTGTGGCGGACTCCACCCCGTCCAGCGCCTCCAGCGCTTTTTTTACGGTCATTTCACAATGGGAGCAGGACATACCTTTGATGGAAACAGTTTTTTTCATAGTGACTTCCTCCTTTGAGCTTGTACCTAGATATGTATAATTCGGCCGGGCATTCTCACGGCTGATGCGCCCGGGAGCGGGATTATCCTTGCCGATAATTTCTGCCGGCACCGCCCGGCGGGCGATAGGCTTATCGCAACGGCTGTCATGAAGAGAAAACAGATTCAACCGCAGCGCGTTCAAGCATACGGTGACGCTGGAAATAGCCATCGCCGCCGCGCCGAGCATGGGATTCATGGGAATACTGGGAAACAATCCTGCCGCGATAGGAATAAGAATGAGGTTGTACGCAAAGGCCCAGAATAAATTCTCGTGAATATTTTTCACCGTCGCCCGGCTGAGGCGGATCGCAGCAGCCACGTCGGACAAGCGGGAATTCATGAGCACAATGTCTGCCGAATCAATAGCCACATCGCTTCCCCGGCCAATGGCGATACCCATGTCTGCCCGAGCCAGCGCCGGCGCATCGTTGACTCCATCACCCACCATGGCTATCCTGCCCCGTTTGGCAAGAGCACGGATGACAGCTTCCTTCTCATCAGGAAGAACGCCTGCGATGACCTGATCAACGCCCACTTTTTCCCCGATGGCGGCAGCTGTTTTTTCATTATCCCCAGTAAGCATCACCACCTCGAGGCCCATACGCTTAAGCGCTGCCACGGCCCGCGCAGAATCTTCTTTGATCACGTCCGCTTCGGCAATGATGCCGAGGACACTTCCATTCTCTTCGAAGAAGAGCGGCGTCTCGCCCTTTTCTGCCAGCTCGCCTGCCTGTTGCAAAAGCGGCTCCGGTATGGCTGCCTTTGTTTTCATAAATGCTGCGGAACCGCCGGAAACGGCGCGGTCTGAAATTTTCCCTGTCAGCCCATGGCCAGCAAGAATTTTGAATTCCTCTGCGTTGGCCAGTGGAATTTGAAGAGCCTCCGCCTTTGTTACGATGGCCTTAGCCAGAGGGTGCTCCGATTTATATTCCAGCCCGTAAGCAACCGAAAGAAGCCTGTCCTCTGTCACGCCCTCCGCCGGATACAGTCCGGTCACCTCCGGCTTGCCTTCAGTGATGGTGCCTGTTTTATCCAGCGCGATAATCTGCAGCTTCCCTGTATTTTCAAGAGCTTCGCTTGTTTTAAACAGAATACCGTGCCTTGCGCCCTGTCCGTTACCAACCATGATGGCCACCGGCGTTGCAAGCCCCAGCGCGCAGGGACAAGAAACGACCAGCACGCAGATGGCATACTCCAGCGCTTTTGCCGTCGTGGCGCCAAGCGCGATCCAAACGACCCCCACAACAATGGCAATCCCAATGATAGAGGGCACGAAAATAGAGGAGACCTTGTCTGCAATGCGGGCAATCGGCGCCTTCGTGGCTGCCGCATCGCTTACCATGCGGATGATCTGAGAAAAGGCGGTGTCCTCGCCTACACGGGTAGCCCGGGCCCGGATAAATCCTGTCTGATTGATCGTGGCCGCTCGGATCAGGCTCCCCGCCCCCTTATCTACCGGGATCGATTCGCCGGTCAGCGTGGATTCATCCAGTGCCGTCTCCCCCTCCACGATGACCGCGTCCACCGGAACCGCTCCGCCAGGTCTTACTACGAAAAGATCTCCCACCTGAATGGATCCCACTGGGACCTCAATAATGGTGTCCCCCTGTTCCACCAGCGCCGTGCGGGGCGCCATTTTCATGAGCCCCTTAAGCGCGTCCGTGGTCCGCCCCTTCGAAAGGGACTCCAGTGTTTTTCCCACCGTGATGAGGGCTGGAATCATAGCAGCGGATTCAAAATACAAGCGGGACGCATACACCGAGGCCAGTGCCGCCGGATTTCCTACAAGGGTCGTCATAGTATACACCACGTAGAGCGACCAAAGAAAGGATACTCCCGAACCAAGCGCCACGAGGGTGTCCATGTTTGGCGCAAGCTGCCTTATGGAGCGAGTGCCAGAAATAAAAAACGCCCTGTTGATGCTCATTATAATCAGCGCAAGAAGCATTTGCGTGATAGCAAGGGCCATATAATTTCCGTCCAAAAAATCGGGCAGCGGCAGCTGCAGCATGGTATGCCCCATGGTGATATACATGAGAATGACCAGAAATACTGCGGACCACAGGAGACACCTCTTTAGCTTTGGTGTTTCCCGATCGAACAGCGCCTCCCCTGCTGAAGAAAGACTTCCCCCTTCTTTTTCCTGCCCCATGGGAGAGGCGCCGTATCCCGCATGTTCCACCGCCGCCACAATATCGCCGGCTGCAGCATTTCCTTCCACGGCCATGGAATTGGTCAAAAGCGAGACTGCCACCCGGTCTACGCCGGGCACCTTGGCCACCGCTTTTTCCACATGGGCCTGACAGGCGGAACAGGTCATGCCTGTCACCACAAATCGTTTCATATGAATCACCTGCTTTGCTATTTCATGAGCTTCGTCAGCATGGCGCAGAGCTCATCTACCTTTTCATCCCGCCCGTTCCGGATATCCTCGGACACGCAGCCTCGTATATGGGCCGCCAGAAGAAGCTTGTTAAAGCTGTTTAACGCGTTGGATACTGCCAGTGCCTGCATAAGAATGTCCGGGCAGTACGCATCATTTTCTACCATTTTTTGAATGCCCCGGATCTGCCCTTCCATGGTGCGGAGCCGGGTAATCAATTTTTTCCGCGCGTCGTCGCTCCGATGGGTATGCTGCATTCCCTCGCCGGATCCTGCCATGTCCGTCATAGTATCCTCCCTATAAGCCTTTTACTATCGAACTTTATGAATTCACTCCTGCAAGTACTATACCCCCCTGGGGTCATCATGTCAATATTTTTTCTCTCTGCCTCATTGAAAAAGCGCTTATAAAAACCACCCGTCAAAACGGATGGTTTTGTCTGTATCCTATGGAATGGGTGCCCCGCTGAGCCGCCTGCGAAGGTTCCCTGAAAAAGCAAGAGCGATGCAAGCAAAGGTATCGGTTCCATTTACTCCCTGCCGGTCCAGCAGTAGGTGCAGCATTTTTCCGGGTCGATGCCCACCGCTTTCAGCATATCGTCAAGGCGATTGAAGGACAGCGAGGTGAAGCCCATTCTCTTTCGGATGCCCTCTACCATGCAGGCGTATCGGCTAGAATCGGGATTGGCGTAGTCGTCCAGTATGTCCCGGCTCACGCCGACTCCCTCTTCCTCGGCGATGATTTGCCGGGCCACCAGCTCCATGTCCGTGTTAGACCGGGAAAAATTGACGTACTTGCAACCAAACATAATCGGCGGGCATGCCGGGCGGGCGTGAATTTCCTTCGCTCCCGTATGAAAAAGAAAATCTGACTGCTCCCGCAGCTGGGTGCCTCGCACGATGGAATCATCTACAAGAATCATCCGATTCCCTTCGATCAGCTCCCGAATAGGAATCAGCTTCATCTTAGCAATGAGGTTGCGCCTAGACTGTATGGTGGGCATAAATGACCGTGGCCAGGTGGGGGTGTACTTGATAAGAGGACGGGAAAAAGGAATCCCCGACTCATTGGCGTAGCCCACCGCATGAGCAATGCCCGAATCAGGCACCGCAGCTACCACATCGGCATCATCTCTGGTAAAGCCGTCCCGCTTCGCCATAGCCGCGCCGCAACGGTAGCGCATTTCCTCTACCGACACCCCTTCGTAGCGGGCAGACGGATAGCCGTAATACACCCAGAGAAAGGTGCAGATCCGCATTTCCTTGCCCGGCGGCACAAGAGTCACCACCGCCTCCGGCGTCATGACCGCGATTTCTCCCGGCCCGAGCTCCCGATAATGGCGATAGCCCAGATTCACGTAGGAAAAGGATTCAAAGGCAGCGCAGAAGCCTTCCTTTTTCTGGCCGATCACAAGGGGCGTGCGTCCCCAACGGTCCCGGGCGCAATAAATCCCGCCGGCGGTCAAAATGAGAAGTGTCATAGACCCGTCGATCCGACTCTGGGCGTAGCGGATACCATCGATCAGATTAT
The DNA here is from genome assembly GCA_034180505.1 of Dialister sp. Classification (GTDB taxonomy): domain Bacteria; phylum Bacillota; class Negativicutes; order Veillonellales; family Dialisteraceae; genus Dialister. Next base: position 18,065 of record JAXFOE010000006.1, on the reverse strand, counting down.
CCTTCTGATTGATCAGCGTCGCCACAAGCTCAGTGGCGTTGATGGCACCGCCGCTCATTTCAAGGAAATGGGTGGAGTTGTCCTTTATAATTTCCTTGGCCAGCTCCTCGCAATTATTGATTTTGCCCACCGTAGTGATGGCGTAGGTGCCGTGATGGGAACGGACAATCAGCGGCTGAGCTTCATAATCGGAAATACAGCCGATGCCCAGATTCCCTTTCATGTGATGAATATCATCATCAAATTTGGTGCGGAACGGCGAATTTTCCACGTTGTGAATGGATCGGGTAAAGCCGTCCTTGCCAAAAAACGCCATTCCCGCCCTGCGCGTTCCCAGATGAGAGTGATAATCTGTCCCAAAAAATACATCAAAGACACAATCGGTCTTCGTGGCCGCTCCAAAAAATCCGCTCATTTCAAAACTCCTTCTGCAATGCTCCCCTGAAAAACGAATGACACTTTTTTTATTTTATCACAGCCTCATGGATAAAATCAGCGAAGCCGGCAGATTAACAATTTTTTAAGCATCTCAGAATATGATATAATTTGGGCAGGAAGCAATGATTTTTTTAAGGAGGGATTCCTATGGAAAACAGCACACTGTCTCTAAAAAAAATCCTCGTCCCTGTGGACGGTTCCAAGTCATCAGAAAAGGCCTTCCACTACGGCCTGAAGCTGGCAGCACCCTTTGAAGCGGATCTGATTCTTCTGTACGTGGTAGACGTGAATGAAAGCATTTATCCCATCTTCCGCGTAGGCATCGATCAGTCTCAGTTTGCCAACGTCAAGCAGGAGGGCGAGGCTCTCGTGGATCGTCTGGCAGAGGAAGCAGGACCGATTCCTGTAAAGAAACTGGTTGAAATCGGTCTGCCCGGCAGCGCGATTTGCCAGTACGCAAAAAACCTAGAAGTGGATATGATTATTATGGGTAACAGCGGCAAAGGCGCCGTGTCGTCCTTCGTTATGGGAAGCGTCAGCCAGTACGTGATTCATCACACAAAAACGCCGGTGCTTATCCTTAAATAGCAGCAAAAAAGAGATGCCTTGAGGCATCTCTTTTTTGCTGGTTCATTTTTTGTCCTGCCACAAGGAAATCCGATCAGTTCCCTTCCAGCTGCTCTACCCCGAGAGGCGGGCTTTCCAAAAAGGTAACCTTCGGATTTCTTTGCGTCAGCCAGCCTGCCTGCCACACGTTGGGCAGAAGGTACACCGGCCGCTCTCTCCGATCATAGACGACCATGGCATTATCAGCGCCGACCAATTCATCAGGCGGCACATCTCCCTCGGTCCACCTCGCCGTGGTGTATGGCAGAGGCTCTATATTCACGGTCACATTATATTCCTTTTCAAGGCGGTACTTCATGACCTCAAATTGGAGCTGTCCCACCGCGCCAATGACAAAGGATTCCATCACGTAGGGCTGTTTGTAAACCTGAATAGCCCCTTCCTGTGCCAGCTGTCCCACGCCGTTCAAAAATTGCTTCCGCTTCATGGAGCTTTCCGGAGAAATGCGGGCAAAGAGCTCCGGCGGGAACACGGGAAAGTCAATAAACGTGACCGGATGCTTTTTGTCGCATACCGTATCGCCCACGCCGAGCTCGCCGGAATCGAAAACACCGATAATGTCCCCGGGATATGCCTTCTCTACCATCTGACGCTCTGTAGCAAGGAATTGCTGCGGCTGAGAAAGGCGCAGCATTTTCCCGGATTGCCGGTGAAGCACGGTCTCCCCTTTTTCAAAAAGGCCGGAGCAGATGCGGAGGAACGCCACCCGATCATGATGCTTCGGATCCATGTTGGCCTGTATTTTGAATACAAATCCGGAAAATCCCGGATCCGAGGGTCCTACCATGCCTTCCAGCGCATGCCGTTCCTCCGGCGGCGGCGCCAGCTGCAAATACTTTTCCAAAAAGGTCTGTACCCCAAAATTCGTCATGGCCGACCCGAAAAACATCGGCGTCAATTCCCCTTTGGCTACCTTGTCCTTGTCAAAGGGATCGCCTGCCTCATCAAGGAGCTCCAAATCATCCTTGAGGGCCTGAATAATATCAGCCCCCAGCTGCTCCTGTATCACCGGGTCATCGATTCCGCCGGAAATGACGTTCAGCTTTTTCGTTCCGTGAGCATTGTCCTTGATGAAAAGATAGCAGGTCTGGTTTTCCCGATTATAAATGCCTGTGTATTCCCCATTGATCCCGATGGGCCAGTTCATGGGACAGGAGCGGATTCCCAGCACGTCCTCAATTTCTGCCATCAGGTCAAAGGGATTTTTCCCGAAGTGATCAATTTTATTCACGAACGTAAAAATGGGAATGCCCCGATCGGAGCAGACCTTGAAGAGCTTTTTTGTCTGCACCTCTACGCCCTTGGCCACGTCGATCACCATGACCGCCGAGTCCACTGCCATCAGCGTGCGGTAGGTATCCTCGGAAAAATCCGCATGCCCCGGCGTATCCAGTATATTGATGCGGCAGCCGTCGTAATCAAATTGAAGCACCGAGCTGGTCACGGAAATCCCGCGCTGCTTTTCAATTTCCATCCAGTCCGACACCGCATACCGGGCGGTCTTTCTTGCCTTGACAGAGCCTGCCAGATGAATGGCGCCCCCGTAAAGAAGCAGCTTCTCTGTGAGCGTTGTCTTTCCCGCGTCAGGGTGGGAAATAATCGCAAAGGTACGCCGCCTCTGTATTTCTTCTAAATCAGTCATACGTCACCTCACCCCTATGGGCCCATGCCCTTTTAGCCGTTACTATTATACACAATGCGACGGCCCTTCGCTATGAAGCGAGGCGCTGGCTAGAATCTGCCTCGCCGGCGTAGTATAATTTACGTAGTATATTCACGTCACTCTGGTGATATGACATATGCTGACGGGAGGGAAGCGACATGACAATCAAAACAAGAAAAATCGGTATCCTTGGCGCAGGAAATGTGGGCTCTCATTTGGCATTGCAATTTGCGGTGCAGGGGCTCGCTGATGAAATGGTTTTTTACGATATCAATCATGACAAGGCCTGCGGCGAAGCGCTTGACCTGATGGACGCGGTGAGCTATCAGCCTCATCACGTCGAGGTGTATGCCGGTACGGTAGATGATATGAAAGACGCGGACATTATGATCAATGCCACCGGCACGCCGCGCAAGCCAAATCAGACTCGTCTGGATATGATGGATGATGCGATCGCTACATCAAAGAAATTGATCCCGCTGATTAAAAGCTCCGGCTTTGAGGGCATTCTTATTTCCATCTCCAACCCTTGCGACATCATCGCCGAATATTTGCAGGCTAAACTGAATTGGCCAAAGCATAAGGTGATCGGCTCCGGCACGGCGCTGGACTCGGCTCGTCTTCAAATGCAGCTTTCCACGCAGCTGAAAATCAATCGCCGGTCTCTCACGGCTTATCTTCTTGGGGAGCATGGCGATTCCAGCATGATTCCCTGGAGCCATGTGACTGTGGCAGGAAAGCCGCTGGATGAGTTACTCGCGGAAAAGCCCGAGCTCTATCACATGGATCCGAAGGATGTAATCCTTGAAAAGGTGCATCGCGAGGGCTACATCGAAAATACGACCAAGGGCTGCACCGAATTTGGCGTCACCTCTGCCACTGCAGAGCTGGTAAGGGCCATTTATCATGACGAGCACAAGGTGCTTCCCTGCTCGGTCTATCTGGACGGCCCCTATGGCATCGAAAACAGCTTTGCCTCAGTGCCTGTAAAAATCGGTAAGGACGGCGTGGAGGATATTATTGAGCTCGCCCTCACAAAAGAAGAGCTGTCAGAGTTCCAAGCGTCGATCCGGGTGCTGAAGGAGCATTTTGCCCGAGCTCTTACGCTCTAAAAAGCAATCAACGGCTATCTCTGCCTATCTCTCATAGGGTAACAGCAAAAGGGGCATAAAGCCCCTCTGTAAACCCTCGTCATATCTGCTATAATAAATGCAACGAATACCTTGGCGGAAAGGAGTGCCCCCTATGAAAAAAAATATATTGCTGCTTGCGTTGCCTCTGATCGTGGCCGGAGGGGTCCATGGATGGGCTATGTCTCCGACTCTCGGCCTTATGGACACAGAAGTCGGATATTCCTATAATAATACTGCTGACGGTATTCACAGCGCTCATATTGAAATTTCACCGTTGGACAAGGTCGCCATCGGCGCAGAGTACAGACACTGGAATAACCGCGGCAATGAAACCGATATTTACGCAAAATATAAAATCGGCCGGGTTTACTTTGGCATAGGCAACCGAAATTATTACGACCGGGACGCGAAGCTCTTTGGTATGGTCGGCGGAAAGGCTAATCTACTTGGCCCTCTTGATGCGTATGCAGGTCTCAAGGTCTCCAGTGAGGAACGGGAATACAGAGCAGGGCTCAATCTGAATCTTGTCCCCACCTCTCTTGATGTGGATGTGAATTACACCTACTATGACAGAGATCATACAGACAATGACGGTGGCGTGGGTGTAGGCATCAATTATCATTTTTAATGAAACAGGCATAAAAAAAGACGGCAATCGCCGTCTTTTTTATTGTCCAATTTACTCCGGAAAGAAGGGCCATACCACTGGGATCACCGCAATAGATACTAGGAGGCATACAACGATCAATCCGGTGCCGGATTTCACATAATCCATAAAGCTGTACTTCCCGGGACCGAGAACCAGCGTATTTGGCGGAGTCCCTACAGGGCTTGCAAAGGCACAGGAGGACGCGATGAGAATTGCCATGAGCACCGCTCTCGGCGAGGCGCCTACCTGTGCAGCCAGCGCGATGCCTACCGGGCAAAGCAGCGCCTTAGAGGCGGTATTGCTCATGAACTGGGTCAGCACCACTGCCAGAGTGAAGAGAACTGCCGTGATCAGATAGGGAGACGGATTGCCGCCCAACGCAGCCACTGTGTATTCTGCGATAAGCTTGCCTGCGCCGGAGGTGTTCATCGCTGTGGCCAGCGGAATCATGCCGGCGAAAAGGAAAATCGTCACCCAATCGATAGAATCATAGGCCTGCCGTTCTGTCAGGCAGCCGGTGATGACGCAAAGAAGCGCGCCCACTACCGCAGCAATCTCCAGCGGCACAACGCCGGTGGCCATAGTCACAATCACGCCGAGCATGATGATGCCGCAAATGATTTTCTTTGACTTAGTCGTTTCATTCGCTTCGATTTCCTGCTCTATATCCTCCGGGTTAAAATCAGTGGCTTCCAATTTTGGCAGAAGATGGCGGCCGATAAAGACCATATACAGAATGCCTGCCACCGTAATGGGCACGCCTACGTAGGCGTATTCAAAAAAGCTGAACTGCAATTCTCCCATGCCTGCTGCCTTAAGAGCCACGTTAGCGATAATATTTGGCGGAGTACCGATAAGAGTGCAGGTGCCTCCGAGGCCGGCTGCGAATGCAAGGGGTATCAGTTCCTTAGATACAGGAATGTGAGCCCTTTTACAAATTCCGATCACCACAGGGATGAGGCATGCGGTGGTTCCCGTATTGGACAGGAATGCGGACATAGTCGCCGCAATGACCATGATCCCCACCATGAGCTTTACCTCGCCGGTCCCAAAGAGCTTGACGATCTGTCCGCCGATATCCTGAGCGAGACCGGTATAAAACATGGCGGCGCCTACAATAAACATACCGCCGAAAAGAACGACCGTAGAATCTGCCAGCCCGAGAAAGACCTCTTCCAATCGTACCAGACCTAAGATCCAGCAGAAGACCGCTGCAAACATAGACGTCACTGCCAGCGGTATTTTTTCAGTAACAAACAGAATGGCCACAATGAGCAGTAAAATCAGACATTTTATGGCCGGATCCAATAACAGTATACTTTCCATTACAATGTAATCCCCCAATTCATACGAATCATCCGTTTTCCCATCAAATCATCGGGTATTCTTTCTATGAGAGTCTCCCTCGTCGGGGATGTCCTGCTCTGCTTCACTAATCACGCCTGCCATCCTGTCGCTGTTGGACTTCTTTTCTTTAATGTCCAAACGGTAATACTCCCTGCTGACCCTTTTCAGGTATTCACAAATTTTCTTATCCTCATCATGCTTACTTTTCACCGGTCCCCTCCCTTCTACTGCAGAGCGGCGCATCCGGCCGGTCGGCCGAATATGCGGAACGCCAGGCAAAATGCCTTTGTTTTCCTAGAAAAAGATTAGCATTTATTCCATATTATTAAAAATACATTGTTAGAATATAAATGACAAAAACCGCCGCAGCTATTCCTTTAAAGACTATTTCATATGCCCAAACAGAACCCGAAACCCCTCTGCAACCGTTCCGCCAATGCCCGAACCGCCTGATTGCTATACCCGGCATCAGACACGATAAAATCCCGGCGTTACCACGCGCCGGGATTTTTAGAAGCACCATGCGCTTCTCCTGTATCAATATGATAACCTCCGGATCAGGAAGGTGTTTGACCCGCAGCTACCTAGAAAATGACTCACCGATTCTTTTGCTTTTCTCTGCAAGCCCGATCTTAGTCACCGGGGCACCCTGAACATAATCTGTAAATTCCTTCCCCTTTTCGCCGAGGTGAGGAAAAACATGAGCCGCTTCCTCACGATGCTTTAAAATTCTGCCGAACATACGCTTTTTCTCCATTGTCATGAGAATCACTCCTCTCCTATTTGATCTGCCGGCCTTTCTATGTCTATAGATTACAACAATTCTGTCTTGATTAAAAATATCTAATTGGAATTTTAGTTATATTATATTATTTTTCAATGCTGTAATGTTATGTTTTTATTTGACATTTTATTGGTATCATATTATCATTTTAAGCAGAATTGCTTTTTATTCGCGTCTGAGAGCACCTCTTCCTTGTCCCGTTCAATCGATCCGCCGGCATGGTCATTGAAAAGGAGACTCCTATGGAAATAGACAATTACAGAAACTTTCTTGCTATCGTGGAAGCAGGGAGCCTCACCGCAGCCTCCCAATTTGTTCATATCGCCCAGCCCGCTCTGTCGAAACAGCTAAAATCGCTAGAGGGATACTTCGGCACGAAGCTGATCATTACCACCCGGGGCAGTAAGCATCTCATTTTGACAGACGCAGGCAAAATTCTATATCACAAGGCGAAATACATTTGCTCCTTAGAGGACATGGCACGAAATGAGATCGATGACGTCAGCGACGGGAGCCGGGGAGTGCTCCGCATCTCTGCGGCCAATTCCAGATCCTCTGTCTTCATTTCTACCTGCCTTGAGCCCTTCCACGAGCTCTTCCCCAATGTGGTCTACGAGCTCTATGAGGGCAGCCTCGGCGAACAGTCTCAGCAGCTTCTGTCAGGCATCACCGAGCTGGGCATCTTAAGCGTGCCTCTCATTCATCAGAATAATTTTGAAATTCTCTTCGAACGGAAGGAAGAAATCTGCGCCATCTTCCGAAAGGATTCAAAATTCCTCTCCCAGCCTGACAAAACCGCGATTTCTCTGGAAGAGCTGGCTGCGCTGCCGCTCTGCTTTTCCGCCGGCTGTCATCTCATCATGAAAGGTGTATTTAAGTCGAACAATCTGGCACCTCGGGTGCTGTCGATCTGCACCACAAGAGCCACCGCGCTGCAATGGGCCTATGATGATTACGGCGTTGGCGTGGTTCCTATGGAGACTCATGAAAATATCGGCGATCATTTCATCGCCATACCGGTCCCTTCAGTAGGTAACGATTTATTCAAGACCGTGGTCAAGGTCAAGGGCCGACCTCTATCGGTGATTGCCAAGAAGTTTTTGAAGTTCTATCAGGAAACAAGACATTCCAAGGAAATACGCAAGGCAAGCTCTATGCTGTAGCAAAAAAGCTGCGTCCGGCTTATAGAACGCAGCTTTTTTATTTATTCCTTGCCAACAATAAAACACCTGCCCGTCCCGGTGCAGGTGTTTTATTGTTGACCTCCTTCAATCTCCAAGCAGGACAAGTCTCCCCGCTCGTGTCACATGGCCACGCTGTCCGATTCGCGAGAAAGAAGTCCGCTCCACGCGCCGGCCCGCAGCTCGCTGACCATGCCGCATATGAGATTGTATTCTCCTTCCATCCGAAGCAGATCCTCCAGCTTTCTTGTATGAAGCAGGCGCGCGTAATTCCTCCCCGCCTGTCCATAGAGCATAATTGCCGGATGTACAGAGTTATCCGCGGTGGGATCGATGTGATTGTCCTTCATATAGCTTGCTAGGTCATCAATCAGGTGCTCATAGACACCCAAAAGCTCTTCCATTTTCATGACCGAATCGTACATGGTATTCATGGTAATCTCCTCCTTGCGCCAGCGGCGCAGCTTGACAGGGAATATTTTTTGACCGGTCGGAAGGGTTTATCCCCCCTCACCCTGAGTATAGCCGATTGCTAATTATATATCCAGTATTTTTTAACAAATATTCCCTTTCGGTATATCTCTCGTATTTTATGGCTGTTTTTTACGGTTTTTTCATAACTTTTCTATCGGGCCTGCTTGAACACGCTTCCCTTTTTGCAACGGGATACGATGAACGCGTTTTCATGGATTTTATATTCCAGAGACCACAGCTCGCCCCGCCCCACAGTCACTCGGATATGACGGGGCCCGGCATGATACTCCCGAAACCGCTTACCTCGGATATGGCGCATCCAGGTGGCCTTCACCTCCAGGTCATGCTCTCCCGGTGCCAGATACACCGCAGGCACGCCGACATAGTACAAAAAGGACTCCGCTCGCATGCCATCGATGCGGACCACCTCGTTCCGGCTGGCATAATCCAGATCCCCTGCGTGCCGTTTATGGAGAAGCAGAATGGACGAATGGGTATTGGCAGAAGTGAGCCGGTCCATGCGATGCTTTTCAACTTCAAAAATCACAACCAACACAAGGATGGAAAAAAGGATCCCTGCGGCCCGCCAATAATAAATAGACGGTGTCTCCATCCATGTATCAATCATAGGCACCTCCTATTTCCATTGTAGCCGACCTCCCATGTTTTTATAAAATTCCTTTCCTGTATATATAATATTCTCTATGGGAATTTACTTTTCCCTCTGCCTCCTTGCCCGCAAAAAAAGGACAGCCCGCAGGCTGTCCTTCAAACAGTATCAGAATTTTATATATTTCTCTATATCCTTCATGGGAACCGAATGGACGAAGCCTTCGCCGATTTCCTTCAGAAGTGCTATCTCGATCTGATCGCCCTTAATCCGTTTGTCCAGCCGGATATAGGACGACAGCTTGTCTGACGTGATGCCCGCTTCCGTGGGAAGGCCGATGGATTTAAGAACGTAGCTCAGCCGCTCTGCGGTGCCCCGCTTCGTCAAGCCCAAAAGCTCCGACCGCTGGGTGATGAGGTACATGCCCAGCGCCGTCGCTTCGCCGTGGGTGATTTCTGTGTCGTCATAACGGTAGTACCGCTCGATGGCATGACCGATGGTATGGCCTAAATCAAGGATGCGCCTTTCCCCCTGGTCCTTCGGGTCCAGCTCTACAAAATGCGCTTTGATGGCCACGCAGCGACGCAAAATTTCCGGAAGCTGCCGTAAAAGCTCCTGATCGGATGTGGCTTTTTCAAAGACCTCAAATAATTCCTTGTCTGCCGCGGCGCCCAGCTTCACCGCTTCCCCGAGACCATTGTGGAAATACCGGCGCGGCAGTGTCCTTGCCATGGTGGGATCGATGTAAACTGCCTTTGGCTGGTAAAACATGCCCACCAGATTATTTCCCGCGGACGTATCGATGGATACTTTTCCCCCGATGGAGGAGCCGATCTGGGAAAGCACTGACGTAGGCATCTGCACATAGGGCGTTCCCCGATGCCAAGTGGCTGCCACAAAGCCGGTAATATCGCCGACGACCCGGCCGCCCAGCGCTACCAGTGTATCATTTCCCGTGATGCGAAAGCCGCCCAGCGCGCCGTACACGCTGTTGATGACGTCCAAATTTTTTGACTTGTCCGTAGCAGGAACTACTACGACCTGCGTTTCAATGCCTGCCTTTTCAAAAGATGCCTTGAGAGCGCCTCCGTACAGGCTGTCCACACCATCCTCGGTAATGACCATCACCCGGCGGGCATGGGTCAGGTCGGCGATGTAGCCGCCTGCCTTGGCAATCACATTGTCCTCGATGATCACATCATAAGAGTCAGCGCCCAGATTAATATGAATCGTTTCCATATTCGTCACCCCTTGCATAGATATATAGCTTTTCTTTTATTATACCTGTTTTTGCGTCATATCGCATCCGCACGCAAAAAAGAGGCAGCCCTCTCTGCTGCCTCTTTTTCTATCAGGCCTTATATTCCATCGCTGCCTTGATGAATCCAAGAAACAGCGGATGAGGTTTATTGGGCCGGCTCTTAAATTCCGGATGGGCCTGGGTGGCTTCAAAGTAGGGATGATCCGCAAGCTCTATGGTTTCTACCAGACGGCCGTCGGGGCTTGTGCCTGCTACAATGAGTCCTGCCTTTTCCAGAACGGGACGGAACGCATTGGACACCTCAAAACGATGACGATGCCGCTCGTAAATAATTTCCTGATCGCCATAAAGCTCTCTGGCCACGGTCCCTGCCTTCAGCTTGCACGGATAGAGACCGAGACGCATGGTGCCGCCTTTTTCCGTGACGTCCTCCTGATCCGGCATGAGGTCAATCACCGGCTGCGTTGTGTCCGGCTTGAATTCTGATGAATTGGCATCTGTCATACCGCATACGTTTCGGGCAAATTCAATAACCGCGCACTGCATACCGAGACAGAGCCCCAAATAGGGAATCTTATGCTCTCTGGCATAGCGGATGGTTTCCACCTTACCTTCCACCCCGCGGGATCCAAACCCGCCGGGCACAACAATGCCACTTACGCCGGCATACACCTCGGACAGATCCGGCTTTTCATCCTCCAGCGTTTCCGAATTGATCCAGCGCACGTCAACCTTCGTATCGTAGGCATATCCTGCGTGAGACAAAGCTTCCACCACGGACAGGTACGCATCGTGGAGCTCCACATATTTTCCGACCAGCGCCACAGTGACTTCCTTTTCTAGATGGGTGATGGTATAAACCATCTGCTTCCAGCTTTCCATGTCGCAGGCAGTATCCTTCAGTCCTAGCTTTTCCAGAGTAATCCGGTCAAGTCCTTCCTGCTGAAGGAGGAGCGGTACCTCATAAATGGAACTGGCAGTCAGATTGGAAATGACCGCTTCCGGCTCCACGTCGCAGAAAAGACCGATTTTCCGCTTCATATCCTCGGGAATATCTTTGACAGTGCGGCACACGATAATATCCGGCTGAATGCCGATGGAGCGGAGCTCCTTGACCGAGTGCTGAGTCGGCTTGGATTTCAACTCGTCCGCAGCTTCAATGTAAGGGATAAGAGTCACATGGATATACAGTACATCATTTCGATGGGCCACATCCTTTTTCACCTGCCGGATCGCTTCCAGAAAGGGCAGGGATTCAATATCCCCGACGGTTCCGCCGATTTCTGTGATGACAATGTCCGCATTGTCATTTCTTCCTACCCGAAGCACTCTGTCCTTGATTTCATTGGTAATATGCGGAATGACCTGAATGGTGGAGCCCAGATACTCCCCTTTCCGTTCCTTCCGGATGACCGATGAATAAATTTTTCCGGTGGTAACATTGGAGGCCTTCGACAAATTTTCATCAATAAAGCGTTCATAATGGCCCAGATCCAGATCGGTTTCCGCGCCGTCGTCGGTGACAAATACTTCCCCATGCTGATAGGGACTCATGGTCCCGGGATCGATATTGATGTAGGGATCAAATTTCTGGATCGTCACCTTATATCCCCGGTTTTTCAAAAGCCGTCCCAGAGATGCCGCCGTAATGCCCTTGCCCAAGGATGAGACTACCCCGCCGGTTACGAAAACATATTTTGTCATGTTCCCCTCCTGAAATACAATCGGTCTATATACTTCTCTTCTTGCATTGTACCACTTACATATGGCTTGGCGCAGATACCCCAAGGATGCCCATCCCATGGCGGAGCACGTAGCATACCGCCGTGATCAGCCCCAGTCTTGCCACAGTCACGTCCTTCTCTACGCCTAAAATGCGGCATTCCCTGTAAAAACGGTGAAAAAGGGCTGCCAGCTCATAGGTGTAGCGGGCGATTCGTTGGGGTGCTCGTTCCCGGGCTGCTCCCTCCAGCACCTGATGGTACTGCTCCATCTTTTTCACCAGATCCAGCTCGCATTCCTCAGTCAGCCTTGTGAAATCCGCCCCCTCAAAGGATGGATCCCATGCCACCCCTGCCTCTCTCGCCTGAGTAAACAAGCTCTGAATACGGGCATGGGCGTACTGAATATAGTATACCGGGTTTTCACTGGAGCGCTTCTTCGCCAGATCAATATCGAAATCCATCTGCGAGTCCAGCGTGCGTTCGCAGAAGAAATACCGCGCCGCATCAGCGCCTACCTCATCCATCAACTCCCGAAGCGTTACCGACTGGCCGGTTCGCTTGGACATTTTCACAGGAACGCCGTCCCGAAGGAGCGTCACCATCTGGAGAAGCATGATTTCAAAATCATCCGGATTGTACCCAAGGAACTTCATGGCTGTCTTCAAACGGACGATATATCCGTGATGGTCGGCGCCCCAAATGTCGATGAGTTTATTGTAGCCCCGGCGGATCTTGTTTCCCACATAGCCTATATCCGAGCAGAAATAGGTGGGAACCCCATTAGTCCGGATCACCACCCGGTCCTTGTCATCCCCGTTTCTTGTGGTCGCCAGCCACCAGGCGCCGTCCTTTTCATAAAGGGTACCCTCTGCCTTGAGCACGTCCAGCGCTTTGTCTACCTCTTCGGGATACAGCGATTTTTCAGAAAACCAATTGTCAAAATCTACATGGAAATCATGAAGATCTCTCTTGAGGGCTGCCAACTTTTCATGCAATCCGATGACTTTAAAAAGGGCGATCCGCTCCGTTTCTTCCATCTCCAGATGTTTCTTCCCGTCCCTGTCCAGAATATGCCGGGCGGTTTCAATAATATCCTGCCCCTGATAGCCATCATCGGGCACCTTCGCATCGATACCGCAGAGCTGAAGATACCGGGCATTGATGGATTCTGCCAGATGATCCACCTGATTTCCTGCATCATTCACATAGTATTCAGCCAGCACATCGCAGCCGGCGGCGCGCAGCAGATTGACAAGCGCCGATCCCCACGCCGCGCCCCGGGCATGGCCGATATGAAGAGGCCCCGTCGGGTTCGCCGAGACATATTCCACCAGAATGCGGTCTGCCTGGTTTTTTGGCAAATCGCCATAGCTTTCCTTTTCCTTCAGAATGGTCTCCAGCTCTCTGTACACTGTGCCCTTGGTGAGGAAAAAATTGATGAATCCCGCGCCGGCGATGTCCGCATGTGACAAAACCGGCGTGTCCAGATGGTTTACAATGGCCTCCGCAATCATTCGGGGCGCTTTGTGCGCCGTCCTTGCCCATTGCATGGCGCAGTTGGAGGAATAATCGCCAAACTCCTTTGATTTCGGCACCTCAAGGCGCATCACCGGCGCATAGTTTCCCTCGGGGAGCTCCCCGGCGGCCACCGCCTTTGTCCTTGCTGCCTCAATGGCCTGCATCAATTCATCTCTTACTTCCATTATGGCTCCTCCCATGTACGTATGATCATTTCATTCAAGTGGATAAACAGCCCTGTCACCTCTACCTCGTATACAAGGCGAAACTCGCCGCCTTCATCGGTCAGACTGTCCTCCAGTTTTTTCGTTACTACCGTCACCGGAATGGTTCCTGCCGGCGTTTCATAGCCTGCGCGGGTTTCCTTGCCGGGTATGTATTCGATGCGCTGCATAAACGATCCGGTTCGGGTCAGCACGCAGCGGTCAGGATACATGCGGACCGTAGTAGTCGTCCCCGAAAGACCGGACAGCTCCGTTTCCTCATAAGATACGTATTTGAATTTTCCATTGTCTCCGTAAATCCCGTCGCTTTCCAGAGAAATCGTCTCATCCTGTCCCGTTTCATCCCGCTGAAGCGCCGTGATACGAAGCCTTACATTCTTTTTCACTGTTCACCGCCCCGGTTTGATTACCTCTGCCCGCGCTCACACAAAACGCTTGGACAAAATCATCCCGCTTTTTTTACATACGTTTCTATTATACCATTTCACGGCTTGCCCTTCGCTTTCTTTTTATATCGCTTCCATAAATCAGGCAAATAAAAAAGCCCGCATAGCGGGCAGGTAAATTATTTTCCGATGTGCCTTGCCTTGTAAGCGCGGAGTTTGGCATCCCGGATAGCGACATGTTCGAAATATCTTCGTGTCTCGGACACCACCACCCCCGAAAGGCAGATCAGAGCGATCAGGTTTGGTATCGCCATGAGACCATTTACAATATCCGCCAGCGCCCAGATTTCTTCCAGCTTCATAAAGGCGCCGGAGGCGATGATCAGAATGAAAATGATCCGATAGGGCATGATGCTTTTCACGCCGAGGAGATAAGCGATGCACCGCTCACCGTAATAATTCCAGCCAAGAATGGTAGTGAAGGCGAAAAGGGTCAGCGAAATAGTGAGGAACACAGGCGCGATCACGCCAAAGCCGTGTGAAAACGCTGCCTGCGTAAGAGCGGCGCCATTGACCTCTCCTAGCCATGCACCGGACAAAATGATGGTCAATCCGGTAAGTGTACAAATGATGATCGTGTCAATGAAGGTACCTGTCATAGAGATAAGTCCCTGCTCGGCAGGCCATTTTGTTTTAGCTGCAGCTGCCACGATCGGTGCCGACCCGAGACCGGATTCATTGGAGAAGAGCCCTCTGGCGACACCGCTCCGCATAGCCAGCATGATGCCCGCTCCCGCAAAGCCGCCGGCTGCTGCCGTTCCTGTAAAGGCGCCTTCAAAAACCTCAACAATTGCCAGGGGAAGACGCTCTGCGTACAAAATAATAAACGCCAGCGTAAGAAAGAAATACAGCGCTGCCATAGCGGGCACAATTTTTTCTGCCGCTTTGGCAATCGACTGAAGCCCGCCCAGCGTAATGATGGCTACAAGAACCGTCAGAATCCCCACTGCCGCAAGGACCGGCACGCCGAATGCGAGATGGAGCGACTCTGTAATCGCATTGACCTGCGTATAAGTACCGCTCCCGAGGCAGGCCGTCAAGATCCCGAAAAAAGCAAAGGCCACTGCCAGAGGTTTCCACTTTTTACCGAGCCCCATTTCAATGTAATACATAGGCCCGCCGGCAATATTTCCGTTTGCGTCCACCTGACGGAACCGCACCGCGAGACAGCCCTCCGCATACTTGGTAGCCATCCCGAAAAATGCGGCCACCCACATCCATAAAAGCGCCCCAGGGCCGCCCAGCTTGATCGCCGTGGCAACGCCCACGATATTTCCTGTACCAACCGTAGCCGCCAGCGCCGTACAGAGCGCCTTGAAGCTGTCAATGTCCCCCTCGCCTCTATTGCGGGCAAAGAAGATTAGCTTCAACGCGCCGGGCAGCTTGGTCATCTGCAACAGCTGAAGACGGAAGGTCAGATAAATCCCCGTCCCTACCAGAAGCGCTAAAAGCCATGGGCCCCACACAAAGCCGTCAATCGTGTTCAAAAGCTCAAGCAACATCGCAATTCCCCCTTATTCCTGCACAGATTCAAACCTGCCTCTCCGCGTGTGCGGGTACATCCTCATACCAATGTAAAAGCCGCCAGCTCTTGTCGAACAATGTAAGAGCTGGCGGCACATGTACCTTAAAATAATTCGCGCCAGCTCTGTCCTTTTGCCTGAGAGATAGAGAGCCTAAGCTCCTTGCCCCTTCGGCACCCGTATCGTTTCAACGGGGTTCTCCAGAGTCGTGTCCGCATACAGTTTCGTGTCCTTGGGACGCCTGATAGTGTTACTCCTTCGGCAGAGCCGGGTGGCTCATTTTTCCGCATGCATCATCCACATTGGTCAGCCGGACCATCCGGCTACTTTGATGTAAGTCATTATAAACACAACAGTTTTGTTCTGCAATACGTAAAACGCATTTTTTCTGCCAAATTTTGAATTTTTTGCCAGATTTAAATACTAATTTTGATATGAATAGCAATTATAATGCATTTTTTGCTATGTATTTTCTAAAATCAGCAAAAAATATATTGGTATTATCAATCTCATTTATTTAAAATCATGATAATCAGTAGGGTGGGGCACCTTTCGCCCCAGGAGGAGTGGTATTATGAATCTTTCTGTTCAAATTTTTGCATCCCTCGTGCTTTCGGTAGTGGTCGGACTCGCCTTGGGAGACAGTGCGACTGTGCCGGTGAAGGCATGGATCGCCCCCATCGGGACCATGTTCATCAATTTGATTAAAATGATGATCGTCCCTGTGGTTATGTGTTCCCTGGTGACAGGCATGACCAGCATGGGCGACTTGAAAAAGCTTGGCCGGGTAGGCGTAAAGACAGTAATCCTCTATATGCTGACCACAGCCGTGGCCATCGTCATCGGCTTTGCAGTAGCCGGCGTCATCCATCCGGGAATCGGCATGGAAATGAGCGGCGCCGTTGCCCCGAAGGTCAAGGAAGCGCCGTCCATTATGCAGGTCTTTGTGAATATGATCCCGTCCAATCCGATCGCATCTATGGCAAAGGCAGATATTCTTCCGGTCATTATATTTTCCCTCTTCATTGGAGTCGGCATTATTTCCGTCGGCGGCGAGCGGGCGGAGCGGCTCATTCTGTGGTTCGACGCGATGGCTGAGGTATGTTATAAAATCATCGGCATGATCATGCGAATTGCGCCGATCGGCGTATTCTGCCTGCTTCTTCCTGTGGTTGTTGCCAATGGCCCGAAGGTCCTGCTTCCCCTGATTACCGTCATTGCCTGCATGGCCATCGGCTGCGTCATTCATGCCGTTTTGATTTACTCCGGCCTTGCAGCCACGCTTGGTCACACCAGCCCCATTAAATTTTTCAAGGGCATGTCCGAGGCTATGGCCATCGCCTTCACCACCTGCTCCTCTGCAGGCACCCTGCCTGTAAACATGAAAAACGTGCAGGAGCATTTAGGCGTGCGCCGAGATATTGCCTCCTTCGTTTTGCCCCTAGGCGCAACGATTAACATGGACGGCACCGCTCTTTACATGGGCGTATGCTCCCTTTTCATCGCAAACGTATTCGGCATTCCTCTTACGATGGATCAGATGATGATGATTATCTTAACCGGCACCCTCGCGTCCATCGGAACCGCCGGTGTCCCTGGGGCCGGTCTCATCATGCTGGCCATGGTGCTCCAGTCAGTCGGGCTCCCGCTGGAAGGTCTCGCACTGGTTGCCGGCATCGACCGAGTACTGGACATGTTCCGCACCACCCTGAACATCACCGGCGACGCCATGGTTGCCGTTGTCGTAAATGCTTCCGAAGGACAGCAGAAATAATCCAGCCCATTCAAAAAAAGCCTGACACCATCCTATCAGGCTTTTTTAATACCCATAACAAGAAAAATTTGCAAGGTGCCTTGTAACAGACACATATAATGAAAGAATGCTCCCTCACAGTCTCATTTGTTGCCAGTGGAGAAATAAAAAATTCCCCTAGCCCCGTTTTCCTCTGAGAAAATCCAAGAGAAAAAATCACTGATCCATTATGGAATCAAAACAGCACATCGCATAAAAAATATTCCCTTGTACTTCTTTGTAGTCCAAAGAGGACAAGACAGCAATTATTTTCCATGCTTTCACGCTCGTCAAGCACACGCAAAATCATTCACGCACTCTCTTCGCTTGGCCTTATGCACTTTCCCAAATAGCCTGCAATAAAATAAACCGGCTTATGAGCTACACATCTTTTTTCTTAAATGAAAAGGCTCATGTGCCTCATCAGGCAGCCCATGACAAATAAAAGACTCCTGAAACCATGCAAGCCTGCATGCGTCAACTTTTACTTTTAGCAGGTGCTACTTCCTCAAATTCTCTGCACTAAGAAATCTTACAGACGCTTGAGTCCCATAAGTCTTCTTTGTTATTAACGGGCGATGCTTCATCAAGTGGTCTGCAAAAAATATCTTACGGCCATTCGAGTCTCCATGAATCTTCTTTGTTGTTAACGGGCGGATGCTTTATCAAAC
>JAXFOE010000012.1:0-15749 GCA_034180505.1 Dialister sp. | reverse complement strand
GTTCCCCACATCGGCTGTAATTGTTCGCTGTGCTGTTCAGTTTTCAAAGAACCATCGCCCCTTCAAGCGACTTCAACATTTTATCACGGACGTGATTTGATGTCAAGCATTTTTTTGGAAAAAGTTTTTGTCCTGTGAAAGGGTTTCTTTTCCCCGAAGGGGCCGCTATTCGCAGTGTCGCAATCATATCACGAGGTCTTTATTCTGTCAACAGGTAACCTTATTTTATTTCCCTTCTTTTATACACAAATAAAAGCGCCCCTTTTTATGGAGCGCCTTTATTTGTACACACTTCCATATGTGTCTACTTTACTTAGCCGTGTCCCACAGCTGAAGATCCCTCGAATCCATTTTCACCAGTATGGCCTGCAACGTGGTCAAATCGATCACCAATAAAACCGAAAAACGTCCAGCAAGCAAAGGTAAAGAGTCCACCGTAGGTCATTGCCTCAAAGCCTGAAGCATAGCAGGCATACAGACTATACGCAGAAGCTATCGCTGCAATAAAGCCAGTTAGCTTTACATCCTGATAACGACCTGCAGCTTTCAAAATCAATGTAGCCGCTGCCATGGACAAAATGTAGGGGATAATATTTGTAATAGTAGCAAGATTGACTAAATGCTCAAACTGTTCATTCAGTGTCGGACTGATTGACATGAAAGCCAACAACGTCTGAACGATACCTAAAACAAACATCCCCCTGACTGGCGTGCCTGCCTTCGTAACCACAGAGAAGAACC
The DNA here is from genome assembly GCA_034180505.1 of Dialister sp. GTDB lineage: Bacteria > Bacillota > Negativicutes > Veillonellales > Dialisteraceae > Dialister. The sequence goes on along the minus strand of JAXFOE010000012.1, from coordinate 15,008 downwards.
TAGGCATATACCCGGCATCTGCCGCAATTTTGAATACATTGGCCACCGTGAACTGCCAACCAAGAAGAGAGCCAAGGCACGCAATACACATCATGCCCATAACGACATGCCCAACGGTTCCGTTGAACATGGCTGCAAAAGCGAGTCCAAAGGGGGCAGAGCTCTCAAATATCTCTTGAGCCGGAAGAATTCCAAACATGACGTTCGTTGAAACAATATAAACAACCGCACAAAGCAATGTTCCTCCCAAGACAGCAACAGGAACGCTCTTTTCTGGATTTTTCACCTTTTCATAATTGGCACAAGCCGATTCCATCCCGAGAAAGGACCACAGCGTCATAGTAATTGCATTGGTTGCAGCTTCGCCGAAAGGAAGGTTATGCACATTCCAGTTGGTCATGTACATATTGCCTGAGAAGAAGAACCAGCCAATGGTACAAAGCCCAAAGATCGGCAGAATAACTCCCCAAATAGTAACGCTACCAATACGTCCTGTAATACTTGCCCCGCCAAGGTTTGGCAAAGTAGTGAGCCACAGAACACCAATCGTTGCCAGGCAAGTTGTAATCGGGTCTAGATGAATCCCCAGAAAGGTGGATCCATAGCCCACGGCCGAGGTGGCGATCGCAATATTTGCGATAACGAGAGAAAAGCTGTAGGTGGTACTGCAAAGGAAACTACCGGACTTGCCGAACGCGTATTCTGCATAGCCATTCATCCCGCCTTGTTTTCTGCTATACATACCGCATTTAGCGAACACGTAAGCTAGACACATAGAACCAAGAGCTGTAACTAGCCAGGATACGATGGAAAGCCCTCCGACCTCAGCCAACTTTGCGGGCAGCATGATGATACCAGAGCCCATCATGTTTACCGCTGTCAGTATTGTCAACTGGGTAACGCTCATTTTACTTTCGCTTTTCATAATATTCTTCCTTCTACCATCTGAATAATTTCAAAAAACGATCTTGTTTCGCTTATTTGCTCTTCGGCTCATATTCCTTTTTCAGTACGTAGCCAAAAGCCTTTTTCTTTCCGTCCCCTGTATCTTCAAGATATACGCCCTGAATTTCAGGAGAGAATCCGGGAAGCATATTGATGCCTTCCTCAAGAGCTAGGAAATATTTCGTGGCTGTAGCAGACCACCTTTCACCGGGCTGCTCGCAAAGTATTCCAGGCGGGTACGGAAGAGCCCCTTCCAATGCCACCCGTCCTTCTGCCTCACACAGCGGTACCAGCTCACCATGGCCACGGACAAGCTCCGCATTGGCTTCATGAGGATCCATGACGTAATCCGGCAGATATTCCTTAGTAAAAAGCTGGCGCTGGAGGATATTGACCTTTCTGTCCTTATAGAACTCGTGCATTTCCGCACAGAGACGCTTGATGTGGTATCCCTTGTACTTCTCTTCGTTAGCCGCATAAATCCCAGGAAGCATGTCTTTCATGAGCACATCTTCATCATAAAGGCGTTCAAATTCCACTAGCTTATCAACCAAATCCGACAGCTTCGTCATTGATTCGCCCGGAGTCAATAGAAACAGGATAGCGTTCAAGTCAGTCTTTTCCGGAATAACTCCATTTTCCCGGAGATAGTTTGCCAGAACGTTTGCTGGAATGCCTTCTTTTTCATATCCGCCTGTTTTCATATCAATGCCCGGTGTAACCAACTGAAGCTTACAGGGATCAATGAAATACTGTCCTTTCCCATAACCCTTGAACGAATGCCAAGCAGCGTCCGGTTCAAATGCCCAGTACTCGATATCGTTTGCCATATCTGCAGTCTTTCCGTCTTCCCACTTTTTCCCATGTACCATGGGCGGAACAAGGGGCCGGAAATATTTACAGTTACGGAGAACTAATTTGCGGAGCTCAATCCCGTTCCTTACGACGCGCTTCCACAGATATTCCCCCTCCTTTCCTTGATGCATTCTCGCATTCACATCAAGGGTGGTGAAAATCGGGTAGAATGGAGATGTGGATGCATGAAGCATGAATGCGTTATTCAGGCGCTTATGAGGCACATATCTATCTTGCCCCTTGATGTGGGAATCCTTCTTGTGTATCTGGGAGGCTTGTGAAAAGCCTGCCATCTGTTTATGAACAGACTGAGTTACAAAAATGCCCGGATCGTCCGGCCCGAGGTCAAGAAGGAGGGGACTGCAATTTTTCATCATAGGAATAAATTCTTCGTATCCGACCCATGCAGAATCGAAAAGAATATAGTCGCAAAGATGACCAATCTTATCCACGACCTGACGAGCATTGTAGATACAGCCGTCATACGTACCCAGCTGAATAACCGCAAGACGGATCGGCCGCTTTTCCTTTGCCTTCTCTGGGCATTTTTCCGCAACTAACTTACGAATGTACGTCTCGTCAAAGCAGTGCTCAAGGATGCCGCCGATAGATCCGTAGGGATTACGAGCCGTTTCCAGATAAATCGGTGTAGCGCCAGACTGAACGAGAGCCCCCTGGGAAATGGATTTATGATTGTTTCTGTCATAAAGAACCACATCTCCGGGTGCAAGAACCGCATTCAGGACAATTTTATTCGAACTGGAAGTGCCATTCAGAACGAAATATGTTTTATCTGCCTTGAAGACCGAGGCAGCAAATTTTTCTGATTCTACCGGTGTGCTTTCATGAATCAGCAAATCCCCCATAGCTACATCTGAGGAAGAGAAATCACTCTTAAAAATATTGGCTCCGTAGTATTCGTACAGGAGACGGCCTGCCGGATGCGCGCAGAAATACTGGCCACCATGATGCCCCGGTGTAGCCAGCCGGCTGTTTCCTTCAGCAATATAATTCTGAAGAGCTTTGAAAAACGGAGGCTTCAGGTTGTCTTCATACTGATGTGCCGCCTCTTCAATCTGCAGATCGTAAAGACTCTGATCAGACTTGGACAAGTCGATGACACGTCTTATACGACCAAAGAACGCCTGATCAAGTACTTTATCCTTCGTGAGGATAACAATGATCGGAATATTAAACGCACGGACTGCCTCGTTTTCCAAAACATCTTTGTCTTCGTCCGTGATAACTACTGCAGCCACATCAAGGAAATCAGTCTCGGTAGTCTTAGTAATAGGCCGGCTTGTGTTCGGCTTATGCACACGGCAGGCATTTTCTGAGTAAGCAAGCTTTAACGATTCCACTTGAAACCTCCCTGTTTTTAATAGCGTTGCTCTGTAATCCTTCACTTTCCGTCGCGACTGACATATCAGGATGGCTCCTCAAAAGCCTCCTGGAAGCTTCAAAGTTACACTAACACAGGCAATTGTGGGGTTTCAAACTGCATTATTTTTACTTTAAAGGTTCCTTTCCTTATTTATTTTTTCCTCATAATATAAAATTATAAACATTACCTATCTTTTTTCTTGTTTCCTGTTTTTACCTCATTTGGTTTTGGCAGTTTTTTTATTTTTAATCCTCTTGTGCTATCCTCTTATGCTCGATAGAATTTTAGTGGGGTTATGTACTTATAAGAGAGAGGTAATAGCCGAATCATTACGATCCCTCTTCACTATGAGGTCTCCTGTTGCTTAATGTTTTAACTACGGCACCACCTCCCACTCGTAAGTGTGAAACGGAGTCAAAATGGATAATTCTGAGCTTATCGGAGAAAAAATTGGTAAACGAATCAGATACTATCGCAGAAAAAGTCATATGAGCCTTCAGCGTTTAGCCGATAGCATCTACAAAAGTGTTTCCACGCTTTCAAAATATGAAAATGGCCAGATCGTGCTCGATGTTGTTGCCTTATACGACATTGCTCACGCCTTACATCTACCGGTAGAACAGCTGCTTTATCACGAGGAGATTGCTACGCCTCCTTCCGAAGAAGACAACGGTATTCCCGCTTTTTTCCAGGACGTATCTCGTCTATATGTGTATTTCTTTGACGGGCGCTCCCGCAAGCTGGTCCGAGGTGTATGTGATCTTGGCGGCAAGGTGTCCCCAAAAACATACCACGCCAGTATTTATCTCAACATCGATAGTTACGAGTATTACAAGAACTGCGAGAACACATATTATGGTGTTTTAAAACACTTCGATGCACTCAGCACCTTCGAGCTCGTCAACCGTGACACGGATATGGATAAATACGTCATCCACATACCGGCTTCTTACCTTAACTCCCCAACGAAATGGGCGCTTGATCTTAGCATTTCATGCCGTCCTATTATGCCGATTGCTGGGAAAACGCTATTTTCTAAGAGAATACAAGACGAAACGAAGGAGTTTAAGCAGTCTCTTCTTTTTGGAAAAGATGATTTTAAACAAATCAGGAGTTTAAACTTCCTGAGTGTTGTTTAATGTTTTTAGGAGGTTTTAGAATGGAAGAAAAACTGAATGACCAAATGCTCATCCGGAGAGAAAAGTTGAAAAAGATTGCCGAACTGGGTTTTGAGCCGTACGGTGAAAAATACGGGTGGACCCATCACAGCGAAGACATTCTTTTCAATGCCACTTCTTTGGAAAAAAGCGAAGACCGCGTCAAGGTAGCCGGCCGTATCATAACCATCCGCGGCCATGGGAAAACCGCGTTCTGCACTCTCCGTGATGAGAAAGGAGACATCCAGCTTTATTTCCGTCAGGACACCTTAGATAAAAAGGAATGGGAGCTTTTCAAATTGGTGGATATCGGCGATATTCTTGGTATAGAGGGCACCGTGTTCACCACACATACAGGCGAAGTCACCATCCGTGTCTTGCACTTCACGATGCTTGCTAAGGCGCTCCGCCCACTGCCCGAAAAATGGCATGGTCTTACCGATAAAGAACAACGATACCGCCAGAGATATCTGGACCTTATTGCAAATCCAGGTGTTAGAAAAACCTTTGTCAAGAGAGCTCATATGCTCCAAGCGATCCGCAACTGGTATACGGAGCACGGGTTCCTTGAAGTAGAAACCCCGATTCTCCAGCCCCTTTACGGCGGTGCCAATGCGCGACCGTTTATTACCCACTTCAATGCGCTTGACTCGACGATGTATCTCCGTATTGCCCCTGAGCTCTATCTGAAGCGACTTCTCGTAGGCGGATATGAACGCATATTTGAAATTACCCGGAACTTTAGAAATGAAGGCATGGACGCCCGCCATAACCCTGAATTTACGGCCATCGAAACCTATCAGGCATATGGCGACATTGAAGATGTCATTGGACAGACTGAACAGATCGTCTGCGCCTGTGCTATAGCTTCTTACGGTTCAACAAAATTCACCTATGAGGGCACGGAAATTGATGTGTCGGGACCGTGGCCACGGCTGACAATGGCTGAGGCAGTAAAAAAATACACCGGAGAAGATTTTGACGCCTGCAAAACGATCGAAGAAGCTAGAGCCATCTGTGACAAGCTGAATGTAGAATATGGGGAATTTGATGGCTTTGGTAAGCTGTTAGCTGCTACTTTTGACGACTACGTGGAAGAACATCTCATACAGCCTGTTCATATCACAAAGCATCCTATCGAGGTGTCTCCTCTGTCTAAGCTAGATCCAAAGGATCCAAGATATACCATCCGTTTCGAGTCGTATATTTACGGGCGAGAATTGGCAAACGGTTTTTCAGAATTAAACGATCCTTTAGACCAGAGAGCTCGCTTTGAAATGCAGGTCGAAGAACGAGAACACGGCGATGATGAAGCCCATCCAATTGACGAAGATTTTCTCACTGCTCTTGAATACGGTATGCCACCAACTGGCGGATTGGGCATCGGTCTTGACCGTCTCTTCATGTTCATGACGAATTCCTCTAGTATCCGAGATGTGCTGCTTTTCCCTGCTATGAGACCGGAAGCATCTGAAGGTCCAACGGAATAACGGGTATTTATAACTTGATATTCAGCCGGCCACCGACATGGGGCCGAGCATGAATATACTCCTAATGAAAGCGGTGGCGCTAAATGCCAGTCACCGCTTTTATCATGTTTTTCTACCAAAAAGGCATCTGCATGCAGATGCCTTTTTGAATGTATCTTCTCTTTTATACCTTGCTCAACTGTTTTGGTTTATCACCGTCACTCATCGGAATTTTTCCACATCGATGCCTTCTAATTGGAGCAGTGCGATTTTTCTTGGAAGGCCTCCGGCGTAGCCTATGAGCTTGCTTTGGGCGCCGATGACTCGGTGGCAGGGAATGATGAGGGAAATCGGGTTATGGCCTGTTGCTCCGCCGACGGCTCTCGGGGAGGTCGGTTTTTCTCTTGCCGCACTCTTAGCCAGCTCGCCGTAGGTGACCACGGTGCCGTAAGGTATTTTCAGGAGCCGCCGCCAGATGGCTTTGCGGAAGGCGGTCCCCTTCGGCGCGAGCTTTGGCGTGAAGTCCGGCGCTTTCCCGGAAAAATATGTGTCAAGCCATCGTTTTGTTTCTTCAAATACGGGAAGGGCTTTTTCTTCCGCCCTTTCGGCCAATATTGCGCGGTCAAGGTCTTGCCCATTAAACCAGAGCCCTGTGAGGGCGCTTCCGTTGCTTGCCATGGTCATAGGTCCCAACGGTGATCGATAGGTGGCAATGTACTCTTTTTCGGTCGCACTCTTTTGTTTCGTCTCTGCCGGATCGGAGAGCCCTGGAACAGCTCCGCCTGCGACGGCCCAAAAGTAAAGGCTGGCGGTGCTTCCATAAGGAGAGAGCCTCTTTTTACATCGATTGAATAGTTTTTTATCAATCTTCTGATGGCGATACACCATGCGCATGCCCCGGAGGATACCAAAATCGCCGCCGCTCAAAATATCTGGGCGTATCAGCGTGAAAAGAAGGATCATTTCCGCTGTCCATCGGCCGATTCCATCAAGGGCCGTGAGACGCTGAATGGCCTCCTCGTCGGGAAGTGTCTTCAGCGATTCCATATCAAAGGCGCCGGTTCCAATTTTTTCTGCCAGCCCCCGGATGACCTCTGCTTTTTTGCGGGGAATGCCCATAGATCGGAGCTCTTCTATGTCGGCGGTAGCCAACGTCTCTGGCGTAACGGCCCCGAAATGTGTTTTCAGCCGCTGCCACACCGTTTTCTGCGCCTGTGAGGATATTTGCTGGCCGATGATGGTTTTCACCAGCCCGGAAAACAGGTCGGGATACACCGTCCGTTGAATGGGCCCTATTATTTCAATCACTGCCGCCAGCTTTTTATCTTTTTCGCAGAGATAGGAGATCTCTTTTTCTCCGTAAGGAAAGTACATGGCTCACCTCTTTTTACGCTTTCTTGTTGAAAATGGCTTTCTGCTGTGTAAATTCAAGCATGCCGTAGATGCCGCCTTCTCTTCCGATGCCGCTCTCCTTGTATCCGCCAAAAGGAGCCGCCACGTCACGAGGGCTGTTATTGACGTACACGTTGCCTGCCTCGATTTTTCGCGCGATAGCGAGGGCTTCTTTTTTTGGTCCAAACACGCCCGCATTGAGTCCGTAGGCGGTGTCGTTGGCAATGGCGATGGCTTCATCTGCGGTTTTGTAGGTGATGACGCAGAGCACGGGCCCGAAAATTTCCTTTTGCGCGATTTCCATAGCGTTGTCCACGCCGATAAATATGACAGGATCAATGTAGTATCCTTTTGTCGGCTCCTCCGGCACGCCGCCGATGAGAAGCTGGGCGCCGGATTGGATTCCTTTTTCAATGAAGCCTTTGACCTTGTCAAACTGCGCCTTCGATGCCAAGGGACCGATTTTCACAGACGGATCATAGGGATCTCCTACGATGTACTCGGCGGCGATTTCCTTCATGCGGCCATAAATTTTTTCGGCCTCGTTCTCGGGAATGAGCATGCGGGAGAAGGCAGTGCAGGTCTGGCCGCTATTTAAGAAAATAGAATTGAATACGTTTCGGATAGGATCGTCATAGTTGTCATTTTTCAGCACGATGTACGGCGATTTTCCTCCCAGCTCAAGGCTGATCCGCTTCACGCCTTCCAGCGCATGCTTGCCTACGGTGATGCCTCCTGCAGTGGAGCCTGTGAAGGAAATCATATTCACTCTGGGGTGGATAGCCAGCGCATTTCCTACCTGCCCACCTCGTCCGGTGACAAGGTTGAATACGCCCTTGGGGAACTTTGCTTTTTCAAAAGCCTTGGCCAGATAGAACGCGGACAGCGGCGTGTGCTGGCTCGGCTTCAGCACCACTGTATTCCCCATGAGAAGGGCGGGAATAATTTTTTGGATCACTTGTCCTAAGGGGTAGTTCCACGGCGTGATACAGCCTACGACGCCCACAGGCTCGCGGTAAACCGTGGAAAGGGGTAGCTTTTCCTTCATCGGGACCGACGGTGCCAGCTCGATGTAGGATGCAGTCCTCGTATACTGATACTCCACCTGGGAGGTTTTTGCAAATCCAAGGGGCGATCCTAATTCTTTCACCGTGATGTCTATGAGCTCATTCTCTTGGGATTTGAAAACCGAAAGGAACCGCTTCATGTAGCGGATACGCCTTGCAAGGGTGAGCCCGCTCCATGCGGGGAATGCATCGGCAGCGGCATTCACTGCCTTGTCTATGTCCTCTTCATTGCCCTCAGGTACCCGGTCAAAAAGCTCTAGGGTGGCAGGATTTTCTACGTCAATGAAACGGCCTGACGCGCCGAGGACCCATTCGCCATTGATATACAGCTTGTCGTAATCCATGACAGGCCTCGGCTCTTTTTTCGCCGCCCTGCAGGGTACCTTGATGATAATTTTTGTCACATGGGCCGGTTCCCTCCGATGCCAGCCCGGGACATGCACGTCGCCTGGAAAAAACATAAGAAACCCGTCCTTTTTCAGAGAAAAGGAGCTTTCCTTGCCTTCTGTGTCGTAATAGTAGGCGTCGTTTTCCGGATCTGCGCCGATCACATCGCCTGCCTTGTTCCTCGGTGTCCAGCCGTACCATTCCTCGCCGTCGGACTCAGCCTCGATGATAATGTCGATGCAATTTTTATGGCTCTCTGCTTTCAAAAGGGAACGGTTCTTCGTGGTGAATGTGACCACCTTCACTGTAGCGTTTCCGATATTTCCCTTCTTTGCGAGAGTCTTTACGTCGGTGTGAGCCGCTTCCTCCAGCACCGCAAAAAGCTCCGGATCAACTACCTGCTTGATGTATTTCAGATCGTGAATGGTTCCTATGTACATGACTGTCTCCTTTCCGGCAGCAGGCGCTGCCAGTTGCCACGGGAGGATAAATGCTATAATTAAGAAAATAAATCGTAACGAGAAGGAATACTATGAAACAAGAAATTGATATGCTCCACGGACCTCTTTTTGGAAAGACCATCGCCTTTGCGATTCCCTTGGCCGTGACCGGCGTGCTTCAGCAGCTGTTCAATGCCTTTGATACGGCGGTGATGGGGCAGTTTGTCGGAAAGGAAGCCATGGCCGCCGTAGGAAGCAATGCTCCCGTGATCGGTCTGGTCATCGCGTTTTTTATCGGCATTTCTCTGGGTGCCAATGTACGCATCGCCCAGTTCGTTGGCGCAAAGCGGGCAGACCGCATTCCATCAGCAGTAGCCACTGCCATCGTTTTGTCTCTGTCCGCCGGCCTTGCTATGACGCTGGTGGGCGAGCTGGTCTCCGGGCCTCTTTTGCATCTGCTGGCAGTGCCGGAGGAGCTGCTTTCCCTATCCCTACTGTATCTCCGCATATTTATCATCGGCTTTCCAACCATACTGTTATATAATTTTCTGGCGGCTACTTTCAGAAGCCAAGGTGATACAAGGACCCCGCTTTTGGCACTCATTGCGTCGGGCATCGTTAAGATGGCCCTCACTATTCTTTTCGTCATCGTCCTTGATATGTCTGTCGCCGGGGTTGCCCTGTCCACACTGCTGGCTTCTCTGGTCAGCTCGGGCATTCTTTTGGTTCACATTCTTTGCACCTCGCTTCCCATCCGGCTGTCCTTTCATTCGTTTCACCCGGAGCTATCCATTTTCAAGGACATCCTTGCCATCGGTGTCCCGGCAGGCTTGCAAGGAGCAGTCTTTTCTCTGTCCAATATCATCATTCAGTCTGCGATCAACAGCCTTGGCACGGATATTATGGCTGCGTCAGCCATCGGATTTAATCTGGACATTCTCCCTTACTTCGTGGTAAATGCCTTCGGTCAGGCCTGCACCACCTTCACCGGGCAGAACTACGGCGCCCGGCAATATGACCGGTGCCGAAAAATTTTGAAGGTCACCATGATTCAGAATTTCCTCTGCGCTTATGGATTTATCGCACTGATTTTATACTTCGCCCGCCCGCTGACCGCTATCTTTCACGGCGATGAGATGGTGTATGCCTACATTCATATCCGGCTCTGGCTCGTGCTGGGCGCAGAGGGCCTCAATATTTTAATCGAGCAATTTTCGGGATCCATGCGGGGCTGTGGCCAGTCTCTCATTCCTGCGCTGATCGCCATTTTTGGCATATGCGGCACCCGAATCCTCTGGGTCCTTACGGTTTTTGACGCTCACCCTGACTTTACGGTACTCATGGCAGTGTATCCTGTCAGCTGGGCCGTGACGGCGCTGGTGATGGTATCCGTGTTTTTCACCATACGGAAGCAGCTCTTTCCGTGAGCCAAAGGCTCAAAGAAACGGCTCCGGAAGCGCCTTTTCTTTACTTTTTCGAAAAAACACGATATACTGAGCATGTACATTGTATGGCGGTGTAGCCAAGTGCTAAGGCGTGGGGCCTGCAAGCCCCTTATCCCCGTGTTCGACTCCGGGCACCGCCTCCATAGGAAAAAAGGCTGAAGTTTCGGTTCAGTCTTTTTTTGCATGCTATTTTATCTTGTTCAACAGCGCCGCCAGCGCCGACGGAGAAGGATCGCCGTCCACGCAGGTCATGATCGCCTGATTGCCAAGCATCACGGTGTTCCCCGAGACATAGGCCTGTGATTTGTGCTGCCCGTGCGCATAGGCAGCTGCCAGATTGCCTTGAATGAAATATTTCCGCTCAGCACTGCTCATATCACCCGCGGGAGCGGGCGTGACGAAATCCTTTCCGTTCACCTGAACGGTGTTGGTTTTTTTCTTAATGGTCACCGCGCCGCCGGAAAGCTTTTCCAATTTCTTTTCATAATTATCCCGCCGCTCCTCATGGGACGGATGGTCGTTGGGCGAAAAAATTTCGCCTACCAGATTGTGCTTATAATCCCCTTCCCTTTCAAAAATCCTCTGCCACAGCGCGGCACCCGCGCCGGGATTATATCCGGCAGCATAGGTGTAATCGAAGGCAAGGTTGTCCGCTTCCCATTCCTGCTTCTTGGTGATCTGCACATTATTGACCTGCCCCACGAGCGCATTCATGGCCATGTTGGCCAGCGCCGTATCACCCATAGCACCGGCTGCAACAGAGGCAGCAATCATAGTATTTAATTTTTTCTTCGTCCCGTTATACACATGATTTTTCATGCCGTGGCCCATTTCATGAGCCAACACCACCGCCACCTCGTCAATATTTTCTGACAGCGAAAAAATCCCCTGATTGACGCCCATCACATGACCGAGCCCGCAAAAGGCATTAAAACTTGTATCCGGATTGAGAAAATATAAAAACGGTTTATTATAGATAGAAGAATCCGATGCGCCAATACCATCGGTCAGGCGAGAAATGATGCCGCCTAAAAGATTGGTGTGATACACATCGTCAGAAACGCCGTATTCTTGTTTCAGCTTGGCGAAATATTCCCGCCTGCCCTCTTCAGTGCCATCTACATGCTTCATGTACGCATCGGTCTGTTTATACACGGCGGCACCGCCCACAACGCTGCCAATAATGCTTCCCCAGTTGACGGCCTCCACCGTTGCTGCGGGCGCCGCCATCGCACCTAGGGACAATATTAGGGAAATGATCATCAGCTTCGCTTTGTGCCGTTGTTTCATTGTATTCTCCTTTGTTTGCCTGACAGGCCTTCTAATTTTTTCTGCTTCCTTCACTATTGTACTACGTTTTGAAAAACAATGACGGCGAATTATTTTCGCGTCACTCATGAAAGGCATGCCATGATCATCAACACAGGACAGCGGACAGACATTCCCGCTTTTTATACGCCTTGGTTCCTCCACCGCATCGCCGAGGGACATGTAATCGTGCGAAGTCCCTACGATCCTGCCCGGCTTACCCGATATCGTTTATCCCCGGACGTAGTGGATGCCATCGGGTTCTGCACAAAAAATCCGGCGCCCCTGCTCCCTCATATGGAGACGCTTTCAAAATTCCGCCAGCTTTGGCATGTGACCATCACGCCCTACGGAAAAGATATAGAACCTTATGTTCCGCCGGTGGCTGATGTGATTGCCTCCGTGAAAGGGCTGGCTCATTTTGTACCCCCTCGGGCTATTTTCTGGCGATATGATCCGATTTTTATTTCCAAGACCTGCTCCGTTTCATTTCACCTCAAAGCCTTTGAGGCTATGGCACATGCTCTTGCAGGAAGCACTCGGCATTGCATCATCAGTTTCATCGATCTATATAAAAAGACGAAACAGAATTTCCCGGAGGCCCGAGAAGTGATAGCAGAAAGCCAAATACGGCTCGCCTCTGCTTTTGTAAAAATCGGGAAGGCTTATGGCATGGAAATTCTTTCCTGTCTGGAAAACAAATCCTTGTCTGCTTGCGGCGTGAACACCGGCGGCTGCCTGACAAGAGAGCAGGTGGAGCAAGCGCTGTCCATCACGCTGCGCCCGCCTTCGTATGAAATGAAACCGGTCCGCGCCGGCTGCGACTGCCTTCTGGGTCATGACATCGGCGCTTATAATTCCTGTGCCCATCTGTGCCGATACTGCTATGCCAACAGCAACGCCGCCGCAGTCCGGGGCACCATGGCAAACCACAATCCCCGCTCGCCCATTCTTATCGGCCGTATTCTTCCCGGCGAGATCATTCACGAGGCAAGACAAGAAAGCTGGATCCCCAGAGAAACAAGCCTGTTCTAAATAAAAAAGACTATCCCTTGCAAGGGATAGTCTTTTTTATTTCATGAGTCAACCTCAATACCTTTCTCATGAAGCTTGTTCAGCACCGTTTCAAATTGTGTCTTCGCCACGCCTGCGTGAATGCAGATAGCAATCAGCTCTTCCAGCTTGATGGTCCCTGTGCGGGCACACTTGCAGGCTTCCTCTGCCGCCTCGCTGATGGCCTCATCCTCTTGGGGCCTTTTGATTTCTACGTCGTCATCATCCTCAAAAAGAATGATATTTCTTGCCTCTAGAGCCTTCAAAAATTCATCGTACCATTCCGCAGGAAGCACATGGTCGTCATAAAAATCGGCTACGTCATTGATGTAAAGCGTGCCATGATCGGTGGCGCCCACCAACTCATCAATGCAATCCTCGAAGGCGTCCCGCTCGCTGTATTCCTCATCATTCTCATCGATCACCACTGCCGGCTGGTCCGATGAGTCATCAATGATCCGAACCCCGCTTTCGAGGATCTGATGATAAAAATCAAGGAACCGCTCCGGCGGAAGGTCGTAGGTCACATAGGCATCGCTCACCTCGGAGAGGGGTAGTATTTTTTTGACCAGCCTGTCCCTCAAAAAAATAAAGCAGTCTTCAAAAAGGGGATCTATATCTGCCCCTTCAATTTCTTTTTCCTCTGTATCGGAGAGCTGGGCTCCGCAGTATAAACAAAACTTGGACTCTTTGGGAATTTCCTTGCCGCACTGAAAACAAAACATACCTGCCTCCTTATTTGATGGGCAGCACCCATGCCATGTATCCTTATTATACCGTGGAAAAAGAAATTTACTATGCATCGCCGATGACGTGATACAATACAAATGACTAAAAAAGGAGCGGGCTATGAAAAAACATATTACCATCATCACCACCGGCGGCACCATCGCCATGAAGCAGGACCCGAAAACGGGCGGCCTCGTTCCGGCAGTTTCGGGCGAGGATCTGGCTGCGGCGGTACCAGGGCTGTCTGACGCGGCCGCCATCAACGTGGTGGAATTTAAAAACATTCCCAGCGGCTGGATGAAGGCGTCCGACATGTTTGCCTTGTCCCGACTGATTGACAGACTGGCGGCAGAAACAAAAACTGACGGCTTTGTAGTCACTCACGGCACGGACACGCTGGAGGAGACTGCTTTTTTCCTTGACGTGTCTCTGAAAACAGATCTCCCGGTCTGCGTCACCGGAGCCATGCGGGGTGCCTCGGCTCTGTCTGCGGATGGGCCGGAAAATATTCTTGCCGCGGTCCGCACGGCAGCGGATCCCTTCGCAAAGGGGCAGGGCGTCCTTGTCTGTCTCCTAGACCGGGTGTATGCAGCCCGTACCGTCACAAAAATGCACACCACAAACCCGGATACCTTCGGCGATCCTGAATGGGGTCCTCTGGCATCGATATACTCCAGCCGCATCATCTGGGGCCGAAAAACGTTGCCTCATGTAAAGCTCCACCCGGAGGCGATATGCGAAGACGTGTGGCTCATCACCTGCTACTCCGGCATGGAGCGGCCCCAGGTTGACGCAGCCCTCGCAGGCGGTGCCAAGGGCGTCGTAATTGATTCCCTCGGTTGCGGAAACGTGCCGCCGGAATGTAAAAAAGGAATTCTTGCTCTTCGAAAGCATCACATTCCGGTAGTCATCACGACCCGGGTTCCCACAGGAAGCGTCATGGAGGAATACAGCTATGACGGAAGCGCCCTTTCCATGAAGAGCGCCGGCATCATTGAAGGGGGAAGCCTCTCTGCCCCTAAGGCAAGACTGCTGCTCACGCTGGCCCTAGGCCTGACAAATTCTATTGACACCCTGCGCCCTTGGTTTGAATCATAAGCCCTTGACAGAGGCAGCGCAAACGGATATACTTAATCAGCCAGTCAGAAACAGGCTGTGTAATTCCATATGGCGCCGGTCTTGCGGCCGGGAAATAAGCCAAGCTGGAGAGGTGTCCGAGCGGTTTAAGGTGCATGATTGGAAATCATGTTGCCGGCGAATACCGGCACGGGGGTTCGAATCCCCCTCTCTCCGCCACGAAACGTCGAGCCCACCTAATTAAACGGGCTTTTTTGTTTTGCAAAAATCTGCCCTGTTTCCTTTCAAAAAAGCACCGTC
>JAXFOE010000024.1:0-172299 GCA_034180505.1 Dialister sp. | reverse complement strand
CTTGGGCATCGGTCGTCAGACAGACAAGAGCAACGCATATCTGAAGCTGGCACTGGCCCATGAATTCAGCGGGAGCTTCCAGACCGACTTCTTTGCAAAAGACGGCGGCCTGAAGAGTACTAAGATCGACCTTAGTGACACTTGGCTTGATCTGGAAGTAGGAGGAAGCATCTCCTTAGGTAAAGGTGCCTATCTCTACGGTACCTACACGCATAACTTCGGAGCCAAGCTGGAGACGAAGTGGAGAGCGGATGTAGGTGTACGATATACCTTCTAAGAGAATGTAACCTCTGAGAAGATGTAATACGCTTTAAAACACAAAAGAGCTATGAGAATCATCCCGCAGCTCTTTTGTGTTTCCCTCTTTTCGACATCAGCGCAGTCTAGTTCTTTTTCTTCATCATCATCTCTGCTTGAATGGAGCAAGGCTTGCCTCTTTTCTGGTTCTCCTATCTTCCTTTTCAAATAAAGCGGATGTGCCTCTTTAGTTATATTTTCTTCCTCTACAAAAGGGAACGAGACTTGCTTTTTTTTGTTTTCTTTTCCTTTGCAAAGTGGAGAGAGGCTGGACTGGTTTTTATTCCTCTTTACAAGGGGGGAGAGGATATCATTTGTTTATAGAGCGGAGACTCATTTGTATGTAAAGTAAAAAGAAATGCCTGCGGATACTTTCAGTCGCAGGCATTTTGTCTGTAAGATGTTTTGAATTGATGGTTATAAGGGGCGCAGGTCATCGTAGGCGGGGGTCACGGCGAAGGTACCGTCTGGGGTTACGAGACCCCATTTGCCATTGATTTTTACTGCTCCAAGGCCGTGGAGGAAAGGTTTCATGTCCTGTACCTTGCCGGTCAAGCGGAAGGCCTCACGTCCGTTTTCGTCGAGGTAGATCCATCCGTCATCGCCCTTGGCGGGTATGCGCCCATCTGAGCCCTTGCCGATTTTATTGTACATGGCCTTGGTGAGCCGTTTGCCGCCGGTGTCCATGAGACCCCATTTCTTCCCTTCCTTGTACGCGATGAAGCCGCTCTTTGCGTCTTGCAGTTCATCGAAGGAAAAGGAGGTCAGCTCTTTGCCATCGTCCATGGCGATGAGCCCCCATAATTGATCGTCCTTTTGCGCTAAGAGAACATTTTCCTCCGTCAGGGGAATGAGGTTCTTGTAAATGACGTGGACCGTGTATTTGCCGTCTCGGCTGATCCAGCCGTAGAGTTTGTCATTTTTCACGAGCACGCCTTTGTCTGTCATGGGATAGACCACATCGTTTGACGTGGAGGCGATCACCTTGCCGTCGTGGTCAATGTAGCCCCGCTTGGCTTCTACCACAGGCATCCGTTCATAATAGTAATCGTCATACCAGGGATCCCAGCCCCAGACGGGAAAGCCGATGCCCAGACCGAAATGGTGGTGATGGGGGTAGAACCAGTGGCCCCACCCCCAGCCGATCCCGATGGAAATAGGAAGGCCTCTCTTGCGCACCATGTCCCGGGAAACTCCCTCCCGCACCTCTGCAAGGCCGTCGTCAAAGGGATAGAGCTTATCATAGTCTGCCATGAAGGCAAGAGTCCCGTCGGGCGTGACATATCCGTTTCCGTCAGTGGTTTTTACGCCTGCCAGTCCTTCAGAAAATGGCGTGTACACTGCTTTGTATTTCGCGTCGGCGGTTCGATTTCCTTTGGCGTCTATGAAGCCCCAAAGATTATTTTCCTCCTGTACTGCGGTGTAGCCCTCGCTGAACCGGGGAATCACAGCTTTATAGATGGGCTTCACTACTTCATTGCCTTCGGTGTCGATAAATCCCCAGAGGGTGTTTTTATTTTGCACCGCTAAAAGGCCGTCGCTGTAGGAGGGGCCGGTGGCCTTGTATGAGGGCTGGGCAATGTATTTGCCCTTTTCGTTGATAACGCCCCACAAATTTTTTGCCTCGTCCAGCACAGGAGCCGCGCCGTATTCAAAGTAGCGAGCCTCTTTATACACTGGCGCGATTTCTTTTCCGCTGCCGTTAATATATCCATAACGGGAGCCGCTCTTTACGATGGCGTGGCCGTTTTCAAAATCCGATACCTCATCGTAAACGAAGGGCGCGATTTTTGTGCCGTCGTTCTTATAGAAGCCGATTTTTTTATTCTCTCCCTGTACTGCCAGATAGCCCTCGTTCCAAACGGAGCGGGATTTATAGGACAGGGGAACGATTTGTTTTCCTTCCCGGTTGTAAAATCCCCGAAGCGATCCTTGAGAGACCTCGATGAAATTTTTTCGCCCGTCCCCTTCCAAATCTGCGGCGCGATGCTTTTCATCCGCCAAAGACAGGGCCACCTTATCATACATGATGGGGATCACTACTTTGCCCGTCCTGTTTATGACGCCCCACTTGCCGCCGGATTTTGCCGCTGCCGCGAAGGGAAGAGCGCTGTTATCGGCATGGGCCATAGCGGCCAGGGACAGAGCCGCACAGGTTGCTAGAAGAAGCGTCTGTGGGATATAACGCATAGTGTCACCTCCATGTTGTTAATCAATGCCGTAAGGGCTGTTCTCCGCTCCCATTCTACCATAGCAGGCATGGGCAGTAAAGAAATATTGAACAGAAGTCAAAAAAGAAAAATACAAGCGCTGTAGAATTTGATTTACACCGGGCCTTGTATTTGGTACAATACATGTAGCTAAAGCGATGAAGAAAAGGAGTACGCATATATCAGCGAGCGCGGGGCGGTGCGAGCCGCGCAGCATGCGGAAGGCGTTTCGGAGCTGCTTTCTGAATGGAGTAAGGAAGCTATCAATGAAGGCGGGCCATGGGCCAATGAGGGTGGAACCGCGGGTTATGTCTCTGTAGCTCGTCCCTGTAACGATACTGTTACAGGGATTTTTTATTTCAATGACGATTGGTTTGCAAGGAGGACGTATGACGTTTCAGCAGATTATCCTGACGCTTCAGAAATTTTGGTCAGCCCGGGGCTGCGTGCTGGAGCAGCCCTATGATACGGAAAAAGGCGCCGGTACCATGAACCCGGCCACCTTTCTTCGGGCCATCGGGCCGGAGCCGTGGCATGTGGCGTACGTGGAGCCTTCCCGGCGTCCCGATGACGGCCGCTACGGGAACAACCCGAACCGTTTATATCAGCATCATCAGTTCCAGGTGATCATGAAGCCGTCGCCGGACGATATTCAGGAAACCTATTTGGATTCGCTGAAGGAGCTCGGCATCGATCCCACGGAGCATGATATCCGCTTCGTTGAGGACAATTGGGAGTCACCTACGCTGGGTGCTTGGGGCATCGGATGGGAGGTGTGGCTGGACGGCATGGAAATTACCCAGTTCACCTATTTCCAACAGGTCGGCGGCATTGATGAGCACCCGGTGTGCGTGGAAATCACCTACGGCTTGGAGCGGATCGCCATGTACATACAGGAAAAGGACAACGTGTACGATCTGGCATGGACCGACGGCGTGACCTACGGCGATATATGGCATGAAAATGAATACGAGCAATCGGTTTACGGCTACGAGCTCTCTGATCATGACATGCTCTTCACCCTGTTTAACATGTACGAGAAGGAAGCAGCCCGGGTCATCAAGGCAGGCTTCGTGCTTCCTGCGTATGATTATGTGCTGAAATGCTCTCATTCGTTCAATCTGCTGGACGCGGCGGGCGCGATTTCCTTGTCGGAGCGCACCGAGTACATCGGGCGAGTGAGAAATCTGGCCCGCATGTGCGCTAAGGCGTGGCTGAAGAAACGAAAGGAATTGGGATTCCCCATGTTGAAAGGAAGTGAAGCGAAATGAGCAAGGATCTGCTGCTTGAAATAGGGACAGAGGAAATGCCGGCCAATATTATGTCCGGCGTAGTGGACCAGTTAAAGGCGCTGGCCCGGGAAAAATTTGACGAGGCAAGGGTGACGGCAGAGTCTGTCACGGTGTACGCTACACCCCGCCGCCTAGCGGTGATCGTTCTTGGCGCTACGGATCGGCAGGCGGACGAGCAGGTCAAAAAAAGAGGCCCCTCGGTGAAGGCCGCCTTCGACAGTGAAGGAAATCCCACTAAGGCAGCTCTCGGTTTTGCCAGAGGCCAGCATATTGACGTGGAAAAACTAACCCGTGACGGCGAATACACCTGGGC
The DNA here is from genome assembly GCA_034180505.1 of Dialister sp. Lineage (GTDB taxonomy): Bacteria > Bacillota > Negativicutes > Veillonellales > Dialisteraceae > Dialister. Next base: position 168,187 of record JAXFOE010000024.1, on the reverse strand, counting down.
CGAGGTGGTCAATGCGGGAAAGCCGGTAGAGGATATTTTGCCCGGGCTGTTCACGTCTCTCATCACAGGGCTCTCCTTTGCTCGCAGCATGCGCTGGGGAAGCGAGGAAGCGCATTTTATCCGCCCCGTGCGTTGGCTGGTGGCTCTTGCGGGAAGCAGCGTGGTGCCTATGGAGTTTGCCCATGTGAAAAGCGGCCGCCTGTCTCGGGGGCATCGCTTCCTTTCGGAAGGAGACGTAGAAATTTCTTCCGCGAGAGAGTATAAAGAGGCGTTGCGGAAGGCCTTCGTCATTGTCGATCAGGACGAGCGGCGGGAACTCATCGTGCAAGGGCTGAAGGAAACCGCTGAAAGCATTTCGGGAGAGGTCTGGCATAATGCGGACCTTTTGGAGGAGATTAATTATCTTGTAGAATACCCCACGCCGCTGTATGGGAGGATTGATGAAAAATTTTTGAAGCTTCCGGTTCCAGCGGTGGTAACGCCCATGCGGGATCATCAGCGCTACTATCCGGTGCGGGACAAGGGAGGAAAGCTGATGCCTTACTTCCTCACCGTGCGCAATGGAGGTACTAAAGCGATTCATAATGTGCAGGTCGGAAATGAACGGGTCCTTCGGGCTCGCCTGGCAGATGCTCAATTTTTCTTTGACAACGACCGTAAAAAATCCTTAGAGGCTCATCGGGAGGATCTGACCCGCATCAATTATCAGGAGGGCATGGGTACCCTTTTGGACAAGGCGGACCGCCTCGGGAAGCTGGTGGAAGCCATCGGAAGCGATTGGAGCTTTCATGAGGGCGAAAAGGAGGACGCTCTTCGGGCAGCGTTCCTGTCCAAATCAGATCTGGCCACTGGCATTGTCACAGAATTCACAGAGCTCCAAGGCGAGATGGGGCGGGAATACGCCCTTTTGGACGGAGAAAAAACGGCTGTGGCTGACGCGATTTTTGAGCAGTACATGCCCCGCTTCTCTGGCGACAGGCTGCCGAAAAGCAATATCGGCCGCGCGCTGTCTCTGGCAGACAAGCTGGACAATCTGGCGGCTACCTTCCTTCGTGGTCTCATTCCTACAGGCTCGCAGGATCCCTACGCTCTTCGCCGCCAGACCATCGGCGCGGTAAATATTTTGGTCGACGGAAAGGTGCATTGGGATATTCGAAAGGGCATCCGTCTTGCGCTCTCTCTTCTCCCCGGCAAAAAAGAAGCCAAGGAGATCGCCGCGGTGCAGGTGGAGGATTATTTCCGCCAGCGTATCCGGGGGATTCTCCTTGATCGGGGCATCGACTACGATATTGTGGATGCTGTCGGCTCCGGCATTATTGATGATGTGTATGCGATTTTCCTCAAGGCAGACTCCATGACCGCTTCTAGAGTGAAGAACGAGACCGAGCTTCGTCAGGCCGTGACCCGCCTTGCGAATATTACTAAGGGAAAGACCGCGGGAGATATAGACGAAGCGCTGCTGCAGGAAGACGCAGAAAAAAAATTGGCTCAAGCAATTCGGCTTGCGGAAAAAGACATTCTGTCCGCATACAAGGATCACCGCTATGGAGACGCGCTGCCGGCGCTGAAATCGCTCACCGCTCCAATTAACGCCTATCTGGACAGCGTCATGGTCATGGTAGATGATGACGCGCTTCAGCAGAATCGAATCGCCACGCTCATGAAGACACTCTCGCTTTTCCAAGCATGGGGCGATTTCAGCAAGCTGGTGTGATGATATTCTCCGCCGCTTGAAGCGGGGGACGGCTTTATTGTGCTGACCCGGCAACATTCATTTAATACAGGCAGCTCACTTTTATACAAGGAGATCAGTATGGACACAAACGAGGGTATGTTGGAACGACTGTTTCATCTGCGGGAGAACGGAACCACAGTCCGCACGGAAATCATGGCAGGGGTCACCACATTCATGACCATGGCCTACATTCTGGCAGTGAACCCGAGCATCATGAGCATCACCGGCATGGACAAGGCGGCTCTTCTTACAGGCACCGCGCTGGCGGGATTTTTAGGGACCCTTTTTATGGCAGCCTTTGCTAACTATCCCTTTGCGCTGGCGCCGGGCATGGGATTGAACGCGTTTTTTGCGTTCACCGTAGTCAAGCAGATGGGCTACTCCTGGGAAATGGCGCTGGCCGCTGTGTTTGTGGAAGGGATTTTATTTATTGCCCTGTCTCTCACCAATGTGCGGGAAGCGATTTTCAATGCGATTCCCTTCAATCTGAAGCGGGCCGTATCTGCCGGTATCGGACTCTTTGTAGCCTTCATCGGGCTCGGCTCTGCCAATATCATCGTGGCCAACCCGGCGACAAAAATTTCCCTCTTTTCCTTCAAGGGTGCGCTCATGAGCGGGCAGTTCGCCACTACAGGCACGCCGGTGGTGCTCGCCATGGCAGGGATCCTTTTTACGGCGGTCCTCATGGCTAAAAAGGTGAAGGGAAATATTTTGTGGGGTATTCTGTTTACATGGATACTGGGCATGCTTTGCGAAATCTCCGGCCTCTATGTGCCGGACCCGTCACAAGGGGCTTTCAGCTGCATACCGGACTTGTCGGCAGGTATCGCGTCCTTTGTGCCGGCCAGCCTGTCCCCAATTTTTATGAAGCTGGACTTTGAACGGGTGGCTAGCCTTGATTTTATCGTCGTGCTTCTGGCCTTCCTTTTTGTAGATATGTTTGACACCTTAGGGACCCTCATCGGCGTGTCCTCGAAAGCAAATATGCTGGATGAAAAGGGCCGTCTCCCGCACATTAAGGGAGCCCTCATGGCCGATGCGCTGGCGACCACGGTGGGAGCCTGCCTCGGAGTTTCCACCACTACCACCTTTGTGGAATCTGCCTCTGGCGTATCCGAAGGCGGACGGACGGGACTCACTGCTATGACTGTGGCGGTGCTCTTCCTGCTCTCCCTCTTCCTGTCGCCGCTCTTCATGGCGATTCCTGCCTTTGCCACCGCTCCGGCGCTGGTCATCGTGGGCTTTCTCATGCTCACCGCCATTCTTGGGATCGACTTCAAAGACCCCACGGAAGCGGTGCCGTCCTACATTGCAATCATCACCATGCCCTTCGCTTACTCCATTGCCGAAGGCATCGCGCTGGGCGTGATTTCCTACGTGATCATCAATGGGATCTGCGGCCATCGGGAAAAAATCAGCCTCCTCATGTATGTGTTGGCGGCGCTCTTCATCGGAAAATACCTTTTTATCTGAGGTGCCTATGTTTGAAAAAATTCAAGACCTGCTGGTAGTGCTCGTCCTTGCCTACAGCGTGTACAAAATCGGATGGATCGACGACTGGACCACGATCAATGTATTTATTCTCGCCTGCTCCGCCATGGCAGTCCTTGCCATGATTCTCCGGCGGAGCGGATATTTGAAAAGGACGGAACAAAAAAAGCGGGACTCCACGGACAAGGACCATAAGAAATAAATAAGGGCGCTTCGGCGCTTTTATTTTTTGTTCTCTCGCAAAAGGAAAGAGCCCTCACGATTTCTTAGCGCAAGAAATGTTTTGTCCTCCCCGCTTAAGAATTTTCATCAAGCGCGAAGATTTTTTACATTACCTTCAGGGCGGAAAATTTTTTCCTTTTTATGCATAAAAAAAATAAAAAGAATTGAAGCTTGAGAGTTAATGTAAAAAAATATGTTTTGTGGTATCCTATATTTATAAAGCAACAATAGCTATTTCTATTGTAGGGAAGGTTGTGTTTCCATCGTCCGGAGAGGACATTGGGACGGCATGGAGGATTGTAGCGATGCAGAAGGTACAGGTACGTCATCATGGCAGGGCAGGTTTTTCATTACAAGAGGGTAGGGTCATGACGTCAGGAAAAGAGGATTACTTGAAGGCCATCTACATTATCAGTGAAAACCATGATCTCGTTTCGAACAAGGAACTGTCGGATCTGCTTCAGGTGTCTCCGCCGTCAGTGAGCGAAATGATCTCAAAGCTGCAAAAGGAAGGTTACGTGGATTACACCGCCTACAAGGGAAGCAAAATGACCGCCAAGGGCCGTCATGAGGCAGGCCGCCTTTTCCGCTTCCACGCGCTGTGGGAAGTATTCCTCGTGGACCGGCTCGGATTTTCATGGAGCGAGGCCCACGAGAGGGCCGACGGCCTTGAGCATGCCACCACGGATCTTTTGGCTCAGCGGCTGGATGCGTATCTGGGACATCCCAAGTATTGCCCTCACGGCGATCCGGTGCCCAACAAGGACGGCTCCCGCAAAGGACTCACCCGCCGCCTGCTGGCAGATCTCAAGATCGGCGAATCGACACATATCCGCCGGGTGGCAGAGGACTACAAGCTGATGGACTACATCCAGAGCAAGCACATTGACATCGGCATGACCGTCAAAATCAAGGACAAGGAGCCCTACGAAGGCCCCATCCTGCTGAAAAGTAAGGAAGGAGAAATCTCCCTCAGCTTCAAAGCGGCCCAGCAGATTTACGTAGACGATAAATAATAGAAAACAAAGAACGCCTTTCTTGAAACAAGGCAAAGCAAAAAAAGCGGACCTGTGGGTTCGCTTTTTTTATGTCCGAAAAAATAAAAAATGATGACCTCACCAGTCCAGCATAAGCATAAGTACCGGCAAAAGAAAAATAAAGGCATTGACCACTGTTTTTTATAGGAAAAATAAGATTTGACGGGGGGAGCAAGCAGTATTCTTTAGATATAAAGTTGCTATTTTCATGTCATAGGCTGTGAAAGGAGATGCCGCAAGAAATAGGAGACCCTTCCTGCATATGTGCCCTGCCCGTTTCAACAGAGAAAAAACAGCGCACCTCACACGGAAAGGTGGAAATTTATGAATCGATTGTTTAATGGTATTTAAAGCTCCGTACGGAAGCAATACGTTGTTGTCTCAGGGCTGGTGATCCACTGTCACAGCTCAGGCTGTCAGATGAAATGCATCGCCGCCGCGGCAGCAGTCTGCGTGCTCCTCACAGGAACTGGAAGCGGGCTCTCTCAGGCAGATTACTTGGAGAACGGACGTGGCGCAACGAAGGTGTATTCTGTCACTCTGGGGTACGATACGCACGCAACAGAATTTTATGCCTTTGCTATGGGAGATAGGGCGGCGGCTCTGGCAGCGCTCTGTCGGCCTAATGACGCGCCTATGTTCTCCATCGGAGGAAGCAGGGGCGGCGGAGAGGATATGATGAATGTAGGCATGTCCTTCAAGGTAGGCCATCGAAGTGAATACGTCACTTATTCAAAAGCAGCTCTTACGTCAGTGATCAGTCAGCAGCAAAAACGGTTGGACGCGCAGATGGAAGAAATCCCGCAGAAACTGAGCAAGCTGTAAGATTTTGCGCGTCGACGTAAAAATATTTATTGTCCGGCAGATACAGATTGTAAGGTATAGCGCATCCGGTTTTGGGATCGGTGTAAACGTAGCGGGCAAGTTTTTCTATGTCAGGCTGTCCCGTTTTTGTTGAAGCACCGGCGCAGAAGCGGAGACTGTAAAAAGAGCAGAACCGCTTGTAAGGGCGAGTCCGATTTTTTCCATGGGTGTTTCATCATTCCTCCTATAAGAAAAATTGACACATCCAAAGGGTACACGTCGATGCTATACTGCAGGGCGGCAAGGTTTCCATACCTAGCTGTAATTATTTTAGTACAGCGAAAAAATCCGTCAAAGCTTTGGAGCTGAGGAAGCGGGCCGGAATTTGGCGTATACTGTAGAGAGAGTGTAATCGTATGCCGCAGAGGCGGAGGGATCAGGAGGTCATCATGAGAGCAGATTGCGCACATTGCAAGGTTCATGCCTGCTACACAAGGGGCATCAATTGTACCGGGAGGGATCAGGAGGAGGTGCTCGGTTCTTACACGGAGGAGGAGAAGCGGATTATGCAGGCCGCGGCCTACGTGGAGGGCACGTTTTACAGTAATATCACCCGTCTGGAGGAAACCGCAGAGTTTGCGAAGGCTATGGGATACAAAAAGCTGGGCATGGCCTTTTGCATCGGTCTCAATCAGGAGGCTTATTACATTGAGAAATATTACAGGAAGCGGGGCTTTGAATTTTTCAGCGTGTGCTGCAAAAATTGCGGCATCTGCAAAAAGGAACTGGGCCTCAAGCAGGTGAACCCGGATGCGGAGCATGAGTCCATGTGCAATCCGAAAATGCAGGCCCGCTTTCTGGAGGAGCAGGGGACAGAGCTTTATATTTCCTGCGGCCTTTGCGTGGGTCACGACGCGATTTTCAATCACGCTGCCAATGGCCCTGTGACGACGCTGGTGGCTAAGGACAGACTGCTGGCTCACAATCCGCTGGGCGCAATTTATTCAAGATACTGGAAGAAAAAGCTGGGCATCATGGACGATGATGAGGTGTAGCATTTTCAGACAGCCATTTTTCAAAGCGCAGGAGTGAGCCATGAGACATGAATGTAAAATAACGGTGCTGGAGACAAAGGTGTTTCAGAGCATCAGGAGCGATATTTGGCAGACACCGGGTTGGGACCCTGTCTCTGCTTCAAAAAAGGGGACACCTTCATTTTGAAGCGTCCCCAGAGCAGGATGATTTTTATCATCTTATGAACGGGAAATTTTGCGGCGAGGTATGGGACGCTATCAGCCGCTATGTGTACACGGCGCTGCAGTGACGGCACGCGGCCGGTGATTTTAAAATTGAGCGCATCGACATTCCCGAAACGGAAGAGGAAAAGGAATGGCTGAAGAAGCAGGATTTCAAAAACAGCCCTGACGAGGCGTACACAGGATAAAAAACGGCAGGAGGTCCTGCCGTTTTTTTGTGAGCGAAGGGGAATCGCTTCGAGGACCACGCCGGCAGATTTCTTGAAATGGTACAATACAGAGAAAGGAGGTACTATGGCACTGGCAGCATATACATCAATCGGGGAGTCCTTTTATTGGGAGACGGAGATCAAGCGGTCCCGGTTTATCGCGGCAGTTTCTGGCATCACATCGGCAGAGGAGGGGGAGGCCTTTTTGGAGGCGTGCCGAAAAACATACAGAGACGCCACCCATTATTGCTATGCTTACCGGATCGGAAGGGAGCCGGTGCGGGAAAAGTCGTCTGACGACGGCGAGCCTGCAGGCACTGCGGGGCATCCCATGCTCTTTGTGCTCCAGCGGGAGGCGCTGACCGACGTGATAGCGGTGGTGATACGATATTTCGCCGGCATCAAGCTGGGCGCAGGCGGTCTGGCAAGGGCTTACGGTGGGACGCTGGCAGAGGCGCTGAAGGCGGCGCCGCTTTTGCACTATGTGCCTTATATCCGGCTGAGGCTCCGTATGGCCTATGACAGTCTGGGCGGGTTTGAAAATTTTATCAGGGACAGGGATATTCACATTGAGCGAAGAATTTTTGACGAGGCGGTGACGCTGGAGGTGCTGGTTCTTCCGTCAGAAAAGGAATCGCTGCTCCGCGCGGTGGCAGATATGACTGGCGGCAGGGCAGAAGCGGAGGACATGGGCGAGGAGTATGTGGCCCGGCCTCTCACTCGTGATATACTATAAACAGATGTAACGAAAGGAGCTTTGGTATGGCCTTTAAAGAAATTCCGGCGGCAGAATGCGGAATTAATCCCTTTGCGGATTTGAAATCTTATTGCATCGTCACTGCAGGGGACATGGAGAGATGCAATTCCCTTCTCGTCACGTGGGGTATGTTTGGCGTCATGTGGAGAAAGCCGGTGGCGTCCATTTTTATCCGGCAGACACGATTTACAAAAACAATTCTTGACAGTCAGGATCATTTCTCGCTGTCCTTCTTGCCGCAGGAGCTGAAGCCTGCCATGAGCTACATGGGCAGTCACTCCGGCCGGAACGAGGATAAATATAAAAATAGCGGCCTCACACCGGCAGATTTTTCCGGCGTTGCGGGTATCGGTGAGGCGAAGCTGGTCCTGGTGTGCCGCAAAATTTACAGCCACGAGATGGGCGAAGCGTTTTACACAGACAAGGATACCTACAGCGCATGGAACAGCGGCCGTCAGGCAGGCAATAATCACAGCGTCTATATGGGCGAGATCGAGCATGTATATGGGAAGGAATAAAAAAATGGCAGCGGGAGACCGCTGTTTTTCCCCTTGCATGAAGAAAACCGCTTCATAGTAGCCATATTCCAGTCAGTGAAGGGTATATGATATACTGAATATGAGACGAAAGGAGGAACAGCATGCTGAGTGTTTTTTATGGACTGGCCGGTGCCTTTGCGGGAACTGCTATTTATGGTGTGGCCATGCTTTTTCCAAGTGCCTCCTTTACGTGGGAGGGCATGGCTGCGGTGATCGTTTCCTCCGTCGGTTTGGGCATACTTAAGGGCGAGTCGTGATTTGACTTTCCTTTTTATCTTCTGTAGAATTAAATAAGGGATAAAGAGTGAGCTTTACCCCGGTCCCCCACATTGGTGGGATTTTTTTATGCCCTTTTATGAGGTGATAGCGTGAGCAAATGGTATGATGTGATCATTATTGGCGCCGGGCCGGCAGGGATTTTTACAGCCCTTGAGCTGGCGGATACAGGCGCATCGGTCCTGATCGTGGAAAAAGGACTGGATATACGGGAGCGGGTGGCGCTGAATAAGGACAGGGAAGCACCGCCGGCTGACAGAAGAAGCAATATTGTTTGCGGCTGGGGCGGAGCCGGCGCATTTTCTGATGGAAAGCTAACGCTGACTACCGACTATGGCGGCAATTTGGACGATTATATGAATAAGGGCGAGCTGGCCCATTTCATTTCTTACGTGGACGGCCTGTACTGCCAATATGGCGGCGCGGAACGGAAGGTCTACGGCGATGAATATCCCGAGGAGCTTCACGAGCTGAAGCGGCGGGCCGCAGCGGCTGACCTTGCTTTTATTCCTGCCCGTATCCGCCATCTGGGCACGGATACGAACAGTGAAATTCTTGCGAACATGAGAGACGCGCTGCCTGATACGATTCATGTGCTTTGCAAAACAGCAGTGGAAACAATCCATGTCAATCAGGACGGTACTCTTTCCATTGAGGCCGGCGGCGAAACCTACAGCGGGAAATATTTAGTGGCCGCTCCCGGGAGGGAAGGGGCGGAATGGTTCACCAAGATCGCCAAGGAGCTGGGGCTTCAGAACGAGTCCAACGCGGTGGATATCGGCGTGCGGGTGGAATCACCGGCAGAGGTGTACGAGCCGATTACAAAAATCTGCTACGAATCGAAGTTGGTTTATTTTTCCCGCTCCTTTGATGATCGGGTGCGCACGTTCTGCATGAATCCTTACGGGTTTGTGGTCACTGAAAATAATGACGGCCTCCAGACGGTGAACGGCCATTCCTATGCCCATAAAAAAAGTGGCAACACAAATTTTGCCATTCTTGTGTCCAAGCAATTTACCCGACCCTTCAATGAACCGATTGCATACGGAAAATATATCGCGTCTTTGGCAAATATGCTCGGTGGCGGACCTATCGTGCAGCGTCTCGGCGACCTGCGGGACGGGCGGCGCTCCACAGAGGAACGGATCCGGAGGGGTCTTCTCCGGCCGACGATGCCCTCAGCTACGCCAGGTGATTTATCCCTCGTCTTGCCATATCGGTTCTTGAAGGATATTATGGAGATGTTTGAAGCGCTGGATAAGGTAGCGCCGGGCGCCAATTCAAGGCACACACTCTTATACGGGGTGGAAGTGAAATTTTATTCCTCCCGCATCGAGTTGTCCAATCAGTTGGAGACGAGGATACCGAATTTCTTTGCCATTGGCGACGGGGCAGGTATCACGAGAGGGCTTGTGCAGGCATCGGCAGCCGGTGTCGTTGTGGGACGGGAAGTCTGTGCCCGCGAAGGAAAACCGAAGGGGGATATATAAATGATTCCAAGGTATACGCGGCCTGAAATGGCGAAGATCTGGGATGAACGGAACGAGTGGCAGACCATGCTGGATGTAGAAATCGCCGCCTGCGAGGCCAATGCCAAGCTGGGCCGGATCCCGAGGGAAGCGGTGGCGGTGATCAAGGAAAAGGCAAACTTTGACGTGGATCGCATTCATGAAATTGATCGGGAAATCAATCACGACATCATCGCTTTTCTGACTAACGTCGGCGAGTATGTGGGGGACGAAGCGAAATACATTCACATGGGGCTTACCTCCACCGACGTGAAGGACACCGGGCTCAACGTGCAGATCAAGCAGGCCTCCGCAGTCATTCTGGAGGATCTGGAAAAACTGGCGGCCGTGCTGAAACGGAGAGCGGTGGAATTCAAGCACACCCCTGCCATCGGACGCACTCACGGAGTTCACGCGGAGCCGACCACCTTCGGGCTGAAGCTGCTCCTCTGGTATTCGGAGACCCTGAGAAATATCGAGCGCATGAAGCGGGCTGCCGAAGAAATGGCAGTGGGTAAGCTTTCCGGCGCAGTAGGAACCTATGCAGACATTGATCCCTTTGTGGAAGAGTACGTGTGCAAACAAATGGGGCTCAAGCCGGAAATCGTAGCGACGCAGGTGGTGCAGCGGGACCATCATGCGGAATACATCACCACCCTCGGCGTGATCGCCGGCACTTTGGCGCAGATCGCCCTTGAGGTACGCCATCTCCAGCGGACCGAGGTGAGAGAGGCAGAGGAGTACTTCAGCGAAAAGCAGAAGGGCTCCTCCGCAATGCCTCACAAAAGAAATCCGGTCAAGTCGGAACGGATCTGCGGCATGGCAAGACTCATTCAAGGATACTCCCTGCCGGCGTTTGAAAACATTCCCCTCTGGCATGAACGAGACATTTCCCACTCCTCGGTGGAGCGGGTCATGATTCCTGATGCTACTACGGCGCTGGATTATATTTTGGACCAGACCACAAGGCTCATTGACAAGCTCCTTGTGTATCCTGAAAAAATGCTGGCCGATCTGAATATGACCGGCGGTCTCATTTACAGTCCTCGAGTACTCCTTGCGCTGGTAGCCAAGGGCGCATACCGGGACACGGCATATCGCTGGGTGCAGCGGAATGCTATGAAGCGCTGGCTCAAGGGCGAGGATTTCTATGAAAATCTTTGCCGTGACGAGGATGTGAGGGCCTATCTGAATGAGGACGAAATCAAGGCATGCTTTGATTATCGGTCCATGCTCACTCACGTGGATGAAATTTTTGCCAGATTCGGCTTATAATTTTTGCAACGAAAGCGGTACGATATCGTACCGCTTTTATGCTGCCCAAAATTCGGAGCAGGCTCACGCTGATAAAGACAGGGCTCAATTATTCTTATCACCTGTGGCAAGAGAGAAAAGAAAAATGATAGACCTATAGCTGAAAAAATATAGAGTATAGTCTATATTATAAATTAAATATTATTAATTTAATTGAAATAAGTGTTATTCATTAATAGATTTCGGCGGTATACTTCAGGCAGAAGGCAGATTTGCAAATTGTATCAGAATTCCGGATACCTGATACGGTAGAAGCGAGCAACTTCCTGAGGTGATTTTATGATCAATATCAACGAGTATTTAGCTGTCGGGCAGAATGCCATGTCTCGCCGTGTGGTGCAGCAGGACGATGCCAGCGATAACTATGAAAACGATTTCAAAAGCCTTTTGGCCACGCCGCGGCTCATGCACTGGGTGGTAGATGCGTCCATCGCGGCGATTGATCCTTATTTGCCCGACGACTATGCCAGCATCGGTCTTTCCGTTCATTTTATTCATACCGCGCCCACCAGTCTGGGCATGACCGTTACAACTCATGCGTCGATTATTTCAATTTCCGAGCATGATGTGACGCTGGAGATCCGCGCATGGGATGAGCAGGGAGAAATCGGCCACGGAACGCACCGCAGGGCTGTGGTTTTGAAACAGACCGTGCTTGACCGGGCAGCGGAGCGGACACGGCTCCTCATGATCCGTCAGGCCAATGAATAGATAAAGGATATGAGTCGATGATGCTGCCGGATACTGTGACCGGCGCTCTGCTCCTGAGCGTCATAGACTTTTTCTTGAGCTTACTGTTCATCTCATTTATAGGAGTGGTGCTTCATTTCTTCCCGCTGCTGAACAAGCTGGGCCATGTGGAGCACAGAAAGGATTAGATTATGGAAGGTCTCTTTTCCTCTCTTATGAGAGACTTGTTTTATCAGACTGGGCTGGCGGCGCTTTCCATAGGAAATATTGTGATGATCGTCACTGGTCTGGTCCTGCTCTATCTGGGCATCGTAAAAAAATATGAGCCCTTCCTTCTGGTGGGGATCGGCTTTTCCTGTATCGTTGCCAATATTCCGCCGTCTACGCTGACCTCCGAAGGGGGACTCTTCTGGTATTCTTATCAGGGCGTGGAAAAATTAATTTTGCCGCCCTTGATTTTTCTCGGCGTGGGAGCTATGACCGACTTTGGCCCGATGATTGCCAATCCCAGTCTCGTCATCCTTGGGGCCGCGGCTCATCTTGGGATCTTTGTGGCTCTTATCGGGGCGCAGACCATTGGTTTTACGTTAAATGAGGCGGCTTCCATCGGAATCATCGGCGGCGCTGACGGGCCTATGGCGATTTACGCCACCATGAAGCTGGCGCCGGATCTGCTGCCTCAGGTATCGGTGGCGGCCTACTCTTACATGGCGCTGATGCCGCTCATTCAGCCGCCGATTATGAAGCTCCTCACCACAAAGGAGGAGCGGCGGATCATTATGAAGCAGCCCCGCTTTGTATCGCGGCTTGAAAAAATCGCGTTTCCCATCGTGATGGCAGTGGTGGTCAATCTGTTTTTGCCGCCGGTAGCGCCGCTGATTACGATACTCATGCTGGGCAATCTTCTTCGGGAATGCTTAGTGGTGACCAAGCTGGCAGAGACCGCGTCCAACACGCTGATCAATATCGTGACTCTCGTGCTGACGGTGGCCATCGGATCCACCATGCAGGCAGATTCCTTCCTGACCACGAAGACACTTCTCATTGTCCTCCTCGGCCTTGTAGCCTTTGCAGTAGGCACCGGATCAGGCATTCTTTTTGCACGTCTCATGAGCCGTCTCAGCCATGGGAAAATCAATCCCCTTATCGGCTCCGCCGGTATCGCATCGGTTCCCATCGCTGCAAGAGTATCTCACATGGTGGGACAGCAGGAAAGCCGCAGCGTATTTCTTCTCATGCATGCCATGGGACCGAATCTGGCCGGTGTCTTTGGCACTGCCGTTTCCGGCGGCATCATGCTGGCGCTCCTCGGCCATTTATGATAATGTCTTACAAACGGAAATAAAAACACGGCCCTCTCATGGAGGCCGTTTTTTTATAAATGCAGCTTTTGCTTGAAGTCTCTGATGTAGTGCCGCGACACGGGCACCTTTTCCTTGGGGTAGTAATTCATGGAAAGAAGCAGGGTGCCATTGTCCTGAGGCAAGATTTCCTGAATCATGGATAGATTTACGATGTAGCCCTTGTGGCTTCGGAAAAAGCCGAGCGGCGACAGGAGCGTTTCTACATCGCGAAGTGTCATTTTCGACTCTATGATGCCATTGGTGGTATAGAACAGGGACCGGTCGCTTTTTTCGGTGGAGATCAGAACAATTTCCCTTGATGGCGAGATCATAATGGTCCTGTCTTTGGTTTGAAGGGAAATTTTTTGATAGAACGTGACAATTTCGCCGGGGGTCCGGGCCTGTTCCCGGGCGCTGATGCTGTCAGCGAGGCGCTGAATGGTGCGGCCGATCCGTTCCTCGTCGTAGGGCTTCAAAATGTAATCGAAGGCTTCCAGATCAAAGGCTTGCACTGCAAATTGGCTGTAGCCAGTGGCAAAAACAATTTTTACCGGCAAGTCCATCCGGGTAATTTCTTCGGCCGCTTCCAGCCCGTTCATGATGGGCATCTCAATATCTAGAAAGAGAAGATCCACATTGGGGTGGGTCCGTAAAAATTCAATGACCTCCCGGCCATTGGCACATTCGCCTACGACCTTGACTCCGGGGATGGAGGACAGCTCATATTTCAGCTCTCCCCTGGCGGGGAGCTCGTCGTCTGCAATGAGTGCCTTGATTTCTACCATAATGCCTCCGTGATATTATTCTGCTTCTGCAGGCGCTGAGGCTACGGGCACTTCCTCAGGGACTGTAATTTTTGGAATTTTTGCGTAAACGATGGTGCCTTTGCCCGGACGGGACAGCAAATGAAGACCGCTGGCGCTTCCAAACATGGATTGCAGCCGCTGATGGACATTGATGAGTCCGATATGATCCCGTCGTTTGTGAGGAATGAGCAGCTTATCCAGCTTGTCCTTGGGAATGCCCGTGCCGGTGTCGGCTACATAAATTTTATAATAGCTGTCATGCTCAATGAGTCCCACCGTGATGTCTCCGCCATCAGGCGATCCCAGCACGCCATGAATGACCGCATTTTCTACGAGGGGCTGCAAAAGAAGCGGCGGGACCTTGATGCGGTCGATGCCTTCTTCGGGCAGTCTGTAATGAATGGTGAGACGGTCCGTGAAGCGGGCCTTCTCTAGTTCCACGTAGCAATGAATGACGTGAACCTCCTCGGCAAGGGGGATCAGCTTGGACGGATTGCTTAAGCTGTGCCGAAAATAATCGGACATGTACTTGATGAGTTTTCGTGCCGTATCCGGGTCGCTTCGCACATAGTAGCTGATGGTGTTTAAGGTATTATACAAAAAATGAGGATTGATCTGGGCCTGCAGCGCACGGATTTCCGCCTCGGCCAGAAGGCTTTCCTCTTCCTTCAGCCGTTCGTATTCGTTCAAGGCTTCCATCAAATGGCAGATGCCGGTGAGAAACTCAATGCCCATGTGAGTCAGGCTGTCGCCCTTTGCCTTGGCGGCAATAATTTTTCCCAACTGCTCGTCCTTGCTTTTGATGGGGAGCATCATCAGGTGCGGCATGTGAGGCAGGTCTTGTTGCAACTGCAGGATGGCCACTTCGGCATCGCCCTGATTTTTATCGGACTCGGACACGTAATTGGTCCGAGTATAGACCTGTCCCTTGTACACCACTGCGGTCCAAAGGAGCGTGGGAAGGGCGGTGATGATAATGTCGGTGACCCGGGAAATATTGAAATCCTTGAAGCCTGCCCGAAAGGTATCAAAGAGCATGTTCACTGCATTAAACGCGATTTTTGTGGTTTCTGTTTTTTCGCTGTCCTGCTGATGAACGGTGACCTCAAGGATGCCCACAAAGACGCTGATCGCAGCGGAGTTTGTCAGTATGATCGGGAGAGAGAGCACGGCGAAATCATTCAGGTTCGCAATGGTTTGAGGCCATGTGAGGAAGGCAAAAAAGACCCAGAAAAGTATTTCCAGAATGAAGCCGTAAATCAGAGCCCACAGCCAGAGCTTGCGGTGGTGGCTCTTAAAACGACGGCACAGAAAGCCGGCGGCGATGCCCTGAATAATAGACAGCCCACCATGAATGAAGGCGGCATCGGTGTGAATGAAAAAGGCCCGGTGAAGCCCGGCCACAATGCCGGTGATGGTGCCTGCCAGAGGACCGCCGATGAAGCCGGCCAGCACGATGCCGACGGCGCGGAAATTGATGATGCCTTCGCCGGCTCGCACGTTCCAATAGGTGCCGCAGAGGGCCATGATGGTAAAGAAAAGCGTGAAAATCACGAGGTTCTTTGTGGAGAAGCGTTTCAGACTGAGAGCGCCCCGGAATGTTTCAGTGCGGCTGATCAGAAGCAGGATCAGGAAAAAAATAGAGATGCCGAACCACACATGCTGGATACCGATGATCCAAGTGTCATACATACCATCACCCTGTTTCGTTTGTAACGGGAGAGACGAGAGCCGCCGCAGCTTGCAGGTTAATTGGGCTTTAATGCAACTTACTGGCGGAAATCCGCATCTTACCGAAAAAATGTCGGCTTGCAAGATTTATTTTTATATAATGAATGTGGAAAGATTGAATGAGGTTCAATATTTCTTCTGCACTCATTATAACAAATTTTTAGTGGATGGCCGAAGGGTACGGCGGATTGAAAGGGAAGGGAAGTGTTTGGCATGGTTATTTATGGTGTTGCTCTGTTAGCAGCCTGTTACGTGGTGGGCAGTTTTATCGGTGACATTCTCGGATTGCTTCTCGGGGTCAAGGCAAATATAGGCGGTGTCGGCTTTGCGATGCTGCTCCTGATTATTGTATCCACCTGGGCACAGGAAAAGGGGTACATGAAGGCACCTGAGGAACAGGGCATTAAGTTCTGGGCAGCGATGTACATTCCCATCGTTGTAGCTATGAGCTCCATTCAAAATGTAGCGGCCGCTTTGTCCGGCGGTGTGGTTGCCATTGCAGGCGGTGTGCTGGCGGTGGTAGTAGGCTTCATGCTGATTCCTATTCTTGCACCGAAGCGCAAGGACGCGCCGGTTTCTGAGAAAGATTTGGCTTCTGATAAGAAATAACGGGAGGGATATAGAATGGACGCGATCGTAGCGGATGCAATCAAGCTTTTTATGAAAAACGGAATGGTTGCCTCCTTCATGGTGATCGGTATCGTGATGTATATCGCATATAATATAGCTAAGCTTACAAAGGGACGGGTTCACGGCTCAGCTATCGCGATTTTCCTCGGTCTTGTGCTGGCGTATATCGGCGGCACTATTTCCGGCGGCTCCAAGGGGATTGCTGACGTGCCTCTTTTTGCGGGCATGGGTCTTGTAGGCGGCGCGATGTTCAGAGATTTCGCCATCGTGTCCACAGCCTTTGGCGCAGACCTTCGAGAAATAAAAAAAATCGGCTGGAGAGGCGTGGCCTCCCTGTTTATCGGTGAGTTCATCTGCCTCGTAGCAGGTCTTGCGGTAGCGTATCCCTTGGGATATACCTCTGCGGTGGATCTGGTCACCATCGGTGCAGGCATTGCGACCTTCGTAGTGGGGCCTGTTACCGGCGCGGCGCTGGGCGCGTCGTCTGAGGTCATCGCCATCTCTATTGCGGCAGGGGTTGTGAAATCGGTGCTCGTCATGGTGGTCACTCCCTTCGTGGCGAAACCCCTTGGCATCGATAATCCCCAGTCTGCCATGGCCTTTGGCGGCATCATGGGAACCACATCGGGGACCGCTGCGGGTATGGCTGCAGTCAATCCGAAGCTGGTGCCTTATGCAGCAATGACAGCCACCTTTTACACTGGACTTGGATGCCTGCTCTTTCCGTCAATATTCTACTTTGCGGTAGCTGCGTTCTTCTAATAACAAAATACGTTTTCTGGGAGGTTGTATTTTTGTCATATATTGGTCATCGGTATGCGAGTAAATGATCCCTTTACAACATAAAAGGGATCGAATTCATTTTTCTCTGTATGTTATAAAAGAAGGGAAAAGCTATGTTGAAAATTAAACCAAGCACAAGAAATTGGCACACCCGCGGAGATGATACGGCACTCCGCTTGAATGCCGCCAAGGGTCTTGCAAAAGGGAAAATTGTAGATGCGGCCAGTACAGTAGCGCTTCTGGAAGCCGTCCTCCGTCCGGGAGACAAGGTCAATATCGAAGGAGATAACCAGAAACAGGCTGACTTCCTTGCAAAAAAGCTTTGTGAGGTAGATCCGGAAAAGGTGCACGACCTGCACATGATCCAGTCCACCCTTTCCATTCCGGAGCATCTGGACGTATTTGACAAGGGTATAGCCAGAAAGCTGGACTTCGCCTATGCCGGCAGTCAAGGCAAGCGGCTGGCGCAGATGGTGCAGAACGGCAGGATTGAGCTCGGCGCTATCCATACCTACCTTGAAATGTATTCCCGCTACTTCATCGATCTGCCGCCTCGGGTTTCCCTTGTGACAGCCGATGCGGCAGACAGGGATGGAAATATTTACACCGGCTACTCCACAGAAGATACGCCGGCTATCGTAGAGGCGACCAAGTTTAATCAAGGGATCGTGATTTTCCAGGTCAACAAGATCGTGGACAAGGTATCTCGGGTGGATATTCCTTCCGATTGGGTGGACTTCGTCATCGAAAGCCCGACACCGTACATGCTGAATCCTCTCTTCACGAGAGATCCTGCCAAGATCACCGATGACAGAATTATGAAGGCTATGATGGCGATCAAAGGCATATATGCGGAATACGGTGTCAAGGTGCTGAATCATGGCGTAGGCTTTGATACCGCTGCAGTAGAGCTCATTCTCCCCACCTTCGGCGAAGAGCTGGGCCTTCGGGGGAAAATATGTACCCACTGGGTTCTGAACCCGCATCCCACCTTGATCCCTGCTATTGAAACGGGCTGGGTGCAGGCGATTTATTCCTTTGGCTCTGAGGTGGGCATGGAGGAATACATCAAGGCAAGACCGGATATTTTTGCTATCGGTCCCGATGGAACCATGCGCTCCAACCGCGCCTTCTGTCAGGCTGCGGGGCACTATGCGGCAGATATGTTTATAGGCTCCACCATGCAGATCGACCGTTTTGGCAACAGCTCCACCGCCACAAAGAACAACGTGGCCGGCTTTGGCGGTGCGCCGAATATGGGCTGCGATCCCAAGGGACGCCGTCATGTGACTGAGGCGTGGAGAAAGACAGGCCTTGAGGTGGCGAACCGCTACGAGCTCATGGGTGATAGAAACAGGGGTAAGAAACTCGTTGTTCAGATGATCACCACCGTATCGGCGAAGGGGTTCCCGGGCTTTGTGGATCAGCTCGACGCAGTAGCCCTCAAGAAAAACGCCAATCTGGATCTGGAACCGATCATGATTTACTCTGACGATCTGACTCACATCGTATCTGAGGTGGGCATCGCGTACCTCCATAAATGTCATGACATGGAAGAGCGTATGGATGCGATCCGCGCCGTAGCAGGACAGACTGAGGTAGGCAAGCAGGAGGACCCGGAGATCACCAAGCGTCTCCGCAAGGAAGGCATCGTGAAGCTGTCGGAGGACCTGGGCATCAATCCGGCCGAGGCTACAAGAGACCTGCTAGCAGCCAAAAATATGAAGGAGCTGGTAGACTGGTCCGGCGGACTGTACAACCCGCCTGCCAAGTTCAGAACCTGGTAAGAGGAAATTAAAAAAGCAACGAAATGTTTCATTTCGCTGCTTTTTTGCGCCATGAAAACTGTGAGCAGAAGCAAGGGTAAATGTATACAGGGAGTTCCTGTTCCCTATCGTGATAAAAAATAAAACAGCGATGGATTTTTTCGTGAAGAAATCGGGCAAATTTGATATACTTAAAGAGAAACTAATACCACAACGACACATCAATCAGGAGGCAGTGATGCAAAGAAAATTGCGTATCGCCTATTCAAAAAAAGCGCTTGATTTGTTTGGCCCCATTGCTACCCGGGAAGCGGTCATGGCAGAGAACTGCGACTATACTGACGTGGCGGCTCTTGTAATTACAAGAGAGGACAAGCAGTATTTGTTTCATGAGCAGGTGAAGGCCTTCGGTATTCCTGTTTTTCTTGTGCTGGCCGATCCTGGGGAGGACCCGGACGGTCTTGTAGGCGATGCGTGCAGCGTGATTGATACGCTGCCCTCGGCACGGAAGCTGTATGAAAGGCAGATCGAAAGCGCTGCCTCGGCATACGAGGCGTTTATTCTGCCGCCTTTTTTCAAGGGGCTGATGGAATATGTGGAGCGGGGCAATTCCCAGTTTGACTGCCCCGGTCATCAGGGAGGCGCTTACTTCCGCAGGCATCCCGCAGGCCGTCTGTTTTATGATTTTTATGGAGAAAATACTTTCCGGTCGGATCTGTGCAACGCTGACGTGGCCATGGGGGATCTGCTGATCCATGAGGGGCCGGCGCTGGCGGCGCAGAAGCATGCGGCCCGGGTATTTAATGCGGACAAGGCGTACTTTGTGTTGAACGGTACCTCGGGGGCCAATAAAGCGGCGCTGAATGCGCTCCTTGCGCCGGGGGATCTGGTGCTGTATGAACGGAACAATCATAAATCCGTGGGCTACGGCGCGCTCATTCAGGCCGGCGCTATCCCGATTTATTTAGAAACGGCGCGCAATCCTTTCGGCCTCATCGGCGGCGTGCTGGACCATTGCCTCAATGAGGAGTATATCCGCATGCTCATCGCTGAGAGGGATCCGAAAAAGGCCCGCATCGACCGGCCGCTTCGGGCGGCAGTGATTCAGCTGGGCAATTATGACGGCTGCATTTACAACGCTCGTCAGGTGGTTGAAAAAATTGGCCATCTTTGTGATTACATCGTGTTTGACTCCGCGTGGGTGGGATACGAGCAGTTCATCCCGATGATGAAGGACTGCTCGCCACTTTTGCTGACCCTTGGGCCGGAGGATCCTGGGATCATCGTCACCCAGTCGGTGCATAAGCAGCAGGCCGGTTTTTCTGGTGCTTCCCAGATCCTAAAAAAGGACGCTCACATCAAGGGACAGGACCGGTACGTGACTCATAAAATTTTCAACAATTCCTTCATGGTGAACGCTTCCACGTCGCCGAATTACCAGATCTTCGCCTCTCTCGATATGAATGCAAAAATGCAGGAAGGAGACGGGGGAAAATATTTGTGGCATGAGTGTTTGGTTCGGGTCATTGAGGCGAGAAAGAAGGTATTGAAATACTGCAAGTGTCTCCGTCCCATCGTGCCGCCGCTGGTGCATGGCAAAAAATGGGAGGATGGAAAGACCGAGGACATGGCCAAGGATCTGTCCTATTTCGCCTTCGAGCCTGGTGGGAAATGGCATTCTTTCCAGGGCTACGCCAAAGGGCAGTATTTCATCGATCCTATGAAGCTGCAGCTCATGACGCCGGGCATTAATATTGAAACCGGCGAGTATGAGGACTTCGGCATTCCCGGGATTATATTGGCAGACTATCTGCGGGATAATGAAATCGTTCCGGAAAAATGCGATCTCAATGATATTCTTTTTCTGATGACTCCCGGCGAGACGCAGACTAAGCTGGACAATCTGATTACGAAGCTGGTGCAGTTTGAGATGCATATCGACAAAAATTCTCCTATGGAGCTGGTGCTGCCTACGGTGTATCGCAGGTATGAGGAGCGGTACGAGGGCTACCATATCCGCCAGCTTTGTCAGGAGCTTCATGATTTTTACAAGGCGCGGAAAATCAACGTGCTGCAGAAGCGCATGTTCCTTAGGGCGTATTTCCCGGAATATGTGATGAGTCCGCAGGAAGCAAATTGGGCTCTTGTGCGGGGCGAGGGCGAGTTGCTTCCGCTGGCAGAGGCAGAGGGGCGCATCGCGCTGCAGGGCGCTGTCCCCTATCCGCCGGGAGTCACCTGCATTCAGCCCGGCGAGCGTTGGTCTCGGATCGCGCTTGATTACTTCCTTGACTTCGTAGAGACCGCAAATATTCTTCCCGGCTTTTCGCCGGAGCTGCAGGGGGTCTATCCCGAAAGAAATGGAAGCGGCCGGGTAGAAGCCTACGGGTACGTGCTCAAAAAAGAGTATGAGAAGCTGTACAAGAAAAAATAGACGATGGCAAATAAAAAAGCCTTCCCCATAATAATGGGAAGGCTTTTTGCTGTGCTTTCTTTCTCCATACAGGGGCCGAAGCGTGGAGAAAATTTTGTAAGCTGGCGCGATGAATTGAAGGGGGGCGAATCGCGGCGGCTCTCTATTTTAAATAAACGGAAGCAAAGGAAAACGCCGCTCATCGGGAGCGGTGTTTTCCTTTTTAAGAGGATGTTATATGGTAAGGCAGGATGTGTCGCTCATCCTGCCGGGAGGATGACTTATTTGTCAGTTGCTTCCTGCGCCTCGGTGATGGCTTGGTTGTCAGATCTTGCTTTTTCGAGGTCAAACCGATCAGATACGAAGCCGTAGAGGGTCCAGCCGAAGAAGGTAACCAACGCGCCGTAGGTCATAGCATCAAAGCCGGACGCATAGCATGCATAGAGACTGTATACCGATGCGATGAAGGCGATGAACTTGGTGGTGCTCAGCTCGGAGCCTACATGGTTGGCCGCCTTCATGATGACTACCACTGCTGCCATGCAGAGGAGGTAGGGCATGATGTTGGTGATAACTGCTAGGTTAACCAGTGTTTCGAACTGTTCGTTCAAGGACGGGCTGATGGTCATGAGTGAGAAGAGAGACTGAATGATGGTGATAACTACCATGCCGACGATAGGCGCTCCGTGAGAGGTAACCCTTTTGAGGAATGCCGGGAAGTAGCCTTCGTCACTGCCTGCCTTGAATACGTTGGCAATGGTGAATTGCCAACCCAGAAGGGAGCCGAAGCAGGAGCAGACCATGAGCCCCATGACAGCTCTGCCTATGGTGCCGCCGAACATGTGAGCAAATACGAGTCCGAAGGGTGCAGAGCTTGCTACCAGATCAGATGCCGGTACGATACCGAAAATGATGTTTGTGGAAACGATGTAGCAGGCTGCAGCCAGCAGGGTCCCGCCGAGAACGGCTTTCGGCACGTTCTTTTCAGGATTATCTACCGCATCCGCATTGGCGCAGGCAGACTCCATGCCGAGGAAGGCCCACAGGGTCATAGTAATGGCGTTGATCGCTGCCTCACCGAATCCCAGATTATGAATATTCCAATTTGCGGCATAGAGGGATGGAGAGAACCAAAACCAGCCTACGAAGGCGAGACCGATACAGGGAATAATAACGCCCCATACGGTCACTGACGAAACGCGGCCGGTATACCGGGCGCCGCCGAAGTTAAGAACTGTAGCAAGCCACAGGGTGAAGATGGTAGCTGCGCAGGTCATGACCGGGTCTAGGGTTGTGCCAAGGAAGCCCAGCGCATAGCCTACAGCGGAAATCGCAATAGCGGTATTCGCAAAAATCAGGGACACTCCGTAGGTGTAGTTGGCCAAGAAGTTGCCTGCCTTGCCGAAGGAGTATTCCGCATAGCCGCCCATGCCGCCGCTTTTTTTGCTGTACATGCCGCATTTGGCAAAGACATAGGCCAGCGCCATGGATCCTACCGCGGTAACCAGCCAGGACACGATAGACAAAGCACCTACCTGGGCCAGCTTCGAGGGGAGCATAATGATTCCGGAGCCCATCATATTAACAGCGGTCAATATGGTGAGCTGGAAGACGCTCATTTTATTTACACTTTTGCTCATAATAGTCTCCTTTTTATGTAAGGAAGGGGAAGGGAGCGGGAGCCGCTCCCTTGTTCCTCACGGTACGTTGGGTTACTTATTTATCAAGAATGTAGCCGTAGGCATGCTTCAAGCCGTCGGGGCCTTCCTGTACATATACGCCCTGAATTTCAGGAGCAAATCCAGGCAGCTGGTTGATGCCTTCCACCAGATCGAGGAAGTAAGTCACTGCTGTCTTGGACCATCTTTCACCGGGATGTACGCAGAGCACTCCGGGCGGATAGGGGAGAGCGCCTTCCAGAGCAATCTTGCCCTCTGCTTCTGTCAGGTCGACCAGCTTGCCGTGGCCTCTCATGAATTCAAACTGCGCTTCCTGCGGATTCATTACGAATTCAGGGAAGTAGTCTTTCTTGAAGAGCTGCTTCTGCAGGGTGGAAACCTCACGATCCTTGTAGAAATCATGCATTTCCTGGCAGAGTCTTCTGATGGTGTAGCCTCTGTATTTTTCTTCATACGCATGGTAGATGGACGGCAGAACCTCGGACATGGGAGCATCAGCATCGATGAGCTGTTCGAAGCGAATCAATTTTGCTACCAGATCGTTCATCTTCGTTTCATTTTCTGCCGGGGTCATGAGGAAGAGAATGTCATTCAGGTCGCATTTTTCTGGAATGATGCCGTTTTCGCGGAGATAGTTGGCCAGAATGTTTCCAGGGATGCCGAATTTTTCATAGCCGCCGTTTTCAACATCGATGCCGACGGTTACGAACTGCAGCTTCATGGGATCGATGAAATACTGTCCCTTGCCGTAGCCTTCAAAGCCGTGCCACTTAGCACCCGGTTCAAAGGCCCAGTAATTGATATCATCGGCCATCTTCTCGGTGTCGCCGTCTTCCCATTTCTTTCCGTATACTGTGGGCGGAACGAGCGGACGAATGTAGTGGCAGTTGCGGAGGATCTGCTTTCTTGTTTCAATAACCAGCTTCACCGCATCTCTCCAGAGCTTCTTGCCTGCTTCGCCTTCATGCATCTTAGCGTTCACGTCCAGCGCTGCAAAGAGCTGATACAGCGGCGAGGTGGATGCGTGCATCATGAATGCGTTGTTCACGCGTTTATGCGGAATATAGCGAGCCTGTCCCTTGATGTGGGAGTCCTTCTTATGAATCTGGGAGGTCATGGAGAAACCGGCCTGCTGCTTATGAACAGACTGGCTAACGAAAATGCCGGGGTCCTCCGGTCCCAGATCAAGGAGCAGCGGCGAGCAGTCCTTCATCATCGGGATGAACTGTTCGTAGCCGACCCACGCGGAGTCGAAGAAAATGTAATCGCAGAGGTGACCGATCTTGTCAACAACCTGACGAGCGTTGTAAATGCAGCCGTCATAGGTGCCCAGCTGAATCACCGCGAGACGGATCGGCCGTTTTTCCTTTGCCTTGGCCGGATCCTTTTCAGCGATCAGCTTGCGAATGTAATCCTCCTCGAAGCAATGTTCCGGAATGCCGCCGATAGAGCCGAAGCCGTTTCTTTCGGTTTCCAGATACACCGGGGTAGCCCCTGCCAGAACAAGAGCGCCATGGTCGATGGATTTATGGTTGTTCCTGTCGTAGAGAACGATATCGCCCGGTGTGAGGCAGGCATTGAGCACCACCTTATTAGACGTGGAGGTGCCGTTCAGAACAAAGTAGGTCTTGTCAGCGTTGTATACGCGGGCCGCATGCTTCTGCGCCGCCAGCGCCGGGCCCTCATGAATCAGAAGGTCACCCATGGCAACGTCTGCGTTGCACAGGTCAGCCCTGAAGGTGTTTTCGCCGAAGAAATCATAGAACGCGCGGCCGGCCGGATGCTTTCTGAAGAAAGCGCCGCCCTGATGGCCTGGGCAGTCAAACTGAGAGTAGCCGTTTTCTACGTATTTTTCCAGATCCTTGAAGAAAGGCGGGAGGATAGAGTCCTCGTACGCCGAGGCAGCGCTTTCGATTTGACGGCTGTAAAAATCATGATCCGTGTCATTGAGATCGATGACACGATATACCTTACTGATGACCTCGTCAGATACAGGTCCGCTTTCGGTGTGGATCAAAAGAACCGGGATGTTAAACGCAAAAATCATTTCTTTGCTGAGCACATCGCGATCGCTGTCAGTGATGACCACGGCAGCCACATCAGTGTAATCTGTGTCATTGATGCCGATAATTTCGCGGTTAGGAATCTTGCCAAAAATTTCGAGAGCTCTATCAGTGTAAGCAATCTTCAAGTGTTTCACGATGTATACCTCCTATGCGATAAATGATATGAATAGAGGAAAAACCGGTGCGTGCACTTCACCTGTTTGCTGAATTCCTCTCGGGAACGACTCTCCCACTTACATTCATTCTAATTAAACGAGATAAATTACTCCAATACCAATACAATGGCAAATCAGAATTCTAATTAATTAATAACAAATACCAGCAAAAATGACGAAATAAGCAGAATTAATATCATAAATGATATTAAATAGGATAAAAGCTTTACAAAGAAAAATTCATCGGGAATGGAGGGCGTTCAGTGAGGAAAAACGCATAAATTTAAAGGATGGCAATGGGAAAGGAAGGGGGGGAAAGAAAAAAACAGCGTAAACGGATGGGAATATCTTTTTGAAAAAGGGGCATAACTGATCCGAGGCTAGTCAATTTTGAAAGGGGTCTTTTGTGAGAGAACAGGCACAGAAGAAAGCAAATTAAAAAGCATTAATCATAACATTTTTGTTATGATTAATGCTTTTTAATGGTATGAATGGGTTACAAGAGCTACATGGGGAAGTCGCTGTTTGCTTTTTCCCGGACATAGGCCCAGAAATGATCCACAATAAATTCTCTCAGCAGCACCGTGGTGAGAGACAGCCGCCCGTCAGTTTTCCATGACAGGTTGAGATAGCGGTGGCAATCAATGTCACCGATCGCAAGGGCAGCCAGATCCTTGAATGCGTTGTACCAGGTCATTTGTGGCACAAGAGCAATGCCGAGGCCGGCCATGACAAATTCACGGATTGTCTCCGGGTTGTCGCTTTCCATGACCACCCTTGGCGTAAAGCCTACCTTCTTGCAGAAAAATTCCAGCGTATCCCGAAGAACGAAGCCCTTTGGCGGGGCGATATACTTCATGGACGCAAAATCAGCTAGGTTGATATAGGGCAGTCGGGCATGGCGATTCGTTTTGGGAAGGACCATGACAAGGCTTTCCCTGAAGAGCATGATGGAGTTGTCCTTCTCGATGTGGTTCGTGCTGGAGTACAGAAAGAGATCCGGCTCATTGGTCTGGGCTGCCAGATTCGGATTCACTAGCTCTACGATGGCCTCGGGGTGCTCCCGCTTAAACTCCTTCAGGAATGATGGGATCAGCTTCGTCGCGGTTTGAATAAACAGGCGGACTGTCATCTGCTGCAGATCCCGGGAGTCCTTGAACTCCTGCTGCATTTCTGCGTATTCCTTCAAAAAGCTTTCCGCATGCTTCAGCAGGATATGGCCGTCCCGGGTGAGACGAATGCTGCGCCCCTGCCGGTCAAAGAGCTTCACGTCCAGCTCGTTTTCCAAGCTCCGTATGGTGCGGGACAGAGCGGGCTGTGCGATGTGAAGCGCATTGGCAGCTTGGGTCATATGCTCCAGCTCAGCCACCTTCTGAAAGTATTTGAGAGAAGAAAAGGTAAGTTTCATAGACTCCCTCTATTTCGGCGACAGTAAAAAAGAATCTTCCTACTATCATTATAACATAGTTGTTATTAGCGAGCAGGCTTTATTTATTTTTCGGTTACCTTTCAATAAAACTATTGATAAGGGAAGAAATTTTTCTTATTCCAAAGAAAAAGGGCCGCAAAAAATATCGGTCTGTCCCGCTGAGAGGCATGCTTTTTATAGAGCCGCCGCTCATTAGGAAAGAAGGCAATAAAAAAGCCCGACTCAAAAAGGGCAGGCTTTATTTTATGCCGCCGTTCTTTAATGAATTAACCAGACGGATGATCCATTTTTCACCGCCGGTGAAGCGGCTGTTATATTTGCGGGACGTGTCCTCGTAGCGCTTAGACAGCTCCGTGATGGTTTTCTCCAGCGTGCCCATCACCTTAACCGCTGCGGGGGAGCGCATATCGCCGGCACAGACAGGACAGGTGGGCGGCTTGATGTATGCTGCGTTCACCCTTGATTTGCAAACCGGGCAGGTGAGGAATGGGCCGGAGAATTTCTTTTCCTGTTGCTCTGCCTGCAATCGCCGGAGCCGATCCTGCTTCTCTGCGAGCCGTTTCTTGAGCCGTACCATTTGCGGCGATGGCTGTATGCCGATTTTATATTTTACCGCGTAGGTATGAGGCAGAGCTTTTAAATATTCCTCCGCCTGCTTTTTTGTATTAAAAATTTTTTCCTTAAAGAAAAGGCCTTTGAAAAGGCGATTGGCCTCCCGCTTTGAAAAGCCCTCGGTCAGCAGCGCTTCCTTAATAGCTGCTTTGATGGCGGCGCTGGGATGGGTAATATCAAATTCCCAAAATTTTTCACTCCATGCAGTCTCCGGCGAAAAAGAAGGGAGATGCGGGGAAGCCGCCTTTGTTTTTAGTATCGGCTCGGCCTCTTTTTTCGCAGGCCCTTCTTTTTTATGGCCCGGCGCAGGCGCTGAGGAAGCCATGTCAAAGAGGCTGAGCTCTGTCATATCTGATGTGTCCGGCATACGCCCTCCTTGGCTGTATCATATCACGGCGCAGGCCATCAGGGAATGAAGCGGACCGACAGGAAAGGATTTTCCTGACTGCTGTCTTGAAATACAGTCAGCATAGTTTCTCCATAGCTGCCCAGTCTGTTTTCAGCGGCGATGCTTTTGGGAACGATCAGCAACGTGTCCTCGGAAATCTCACTCAGCGCGTCATGGAGAGCGTCCAGATTGGCACCGTACCATTCCGGCAGGGCGAGGGCTGCTTTCAGATAGCTGTGAGCCGCCTGCTTTGATATGAATTTACTTTCGTCCAATGTGATAGTCATAGAAGTCCTCAATAGAGTCTTTCAAATCGTTCATAATGGGAGTCGGTGTAATAGATCAGCCCGTCGCTGGAGTAGCAGATCCGTTTCCCGTTGCGGCTTCCTCTTTTATAATCGATGTCGCATTCTCTCCAGCTGCGCCCGCTTTTTTCGGGCAGGACCTTCTCGTAGTTGCTGAACCGGTCGCCGCCGATGCTTTTTCCCGGCGCTACCTGATCAAGGGGGCCCCGGGTCTTCCAACCCAGCTGCTGCGCCTCCTTTTTTGTAATGTAATTCGGCGGGAGAGTCCCGTACTGATGAATGTACAACGCCACATGGTCCCTGTCCGTATAGGAGCTGCCTTGCTCCACTTGAATGGGTGCGTACGCTGAATCGGTATAGGGATTCTCTTTTTTTTTCTGCTCGGCAGCGGTGTCTGCGGTGTGGGAAAGGGCGGGCTGGGATGGCGGTATGCTTGGGGCAGTGCTTTGTCCGCCGCAGCCGGTGGCAAAAAACAGGCCGGTGAGCAAAATAAAAAGAAAGGTCAACAGTTTTTTCATGGAGGTTCTCCCGGTTACATAAAAATGATGTGCGTGTTTGTAAGAAATAGAAATAAAAAAGAAAGCCGTGAAGGGTGATCCCATTCACGGCTCTGGCCTACCTCTTTTCAGGCGGCAGTCCGGCATAAGCTCTCGCAAAATCTGAAAAATGATCTACAATGAAATTTTTTAACAGCTCCGCCGGCGGGGAAAGTTTTTCTCCTTTTTTCCAAGCGAGGCTGATGTAGCGCTGGCAGTTGGGTGATGCAATAGGCACCATGGCCACGTGATCTCCGCCTACGCCGTGCCATGTAATGCGGGGCGCAAAGGACACGCCCAGCCCGGCCCGAATAAATTCCCGCACCGTCATGGGGCTGTCGCTTTCCAGCACCACGTGGGGTACAAAGCCTGCCATGCGGCAGTAAAAATCAGTAATGGTCCGAAGGCTGGCGCCGGCCTCAAGAGAAATGAAGCCCGCTTTTTCAAATTCATCCAGATTGACCGAGGATTTTTTTGCATGCGGGTCCGTGTCAGGCATGGCTAGCATGATATCCTCCTTCAGAAGGGTCACGGAGTGATCGTTTTCGATGGGATTGATGCTGGATGACAGATACAGATCAATGTGGGTCTGGTTCTGTTGGCCCGGCTTGGTGTGCTGCTGCAAAATTTCAAAGCGGATGTCCGGATGATCCTGCCTGAATTTCGTAAGGAACGCAGGGATAATCATGGACGCGGCGAAGAGAGAAATGGTGACCGTCAGCTTCTGGGCCTCTCTGGTGTCGGCCAATTCCTTTTTTGCCAGCGACAGCTCCTGCATGATCCGATTCGTATGGCGAAGAAGAATTTCGCCATATTTCGTGATCACTATATTGCGCCCGCTTCGGGCAAAGAGGGGAACGCCC
Organism: Dialister sp.; assembly: GCA_034180505.1. GTDB lineage: Bacteria > Bacillota > Negativicutes > Veillonellales > Dialisteraceae > Dialister. The sequence goes on along the minus strand of JAXFOE010000024.1, from coordinate 138,847 downwards.
AGCTCCGTTTCCAGCACCTTGATCGTGTGGGACAGGGAGGGCTGAGAAATATGAAGCGCCTCCGCCGCCCTTGTGAGGTGGGACAATTCGGCAGTCTTCTGAAAATATGACAGAGCAAGCAATGTGATTTTCATAGTTGCCTCCCGAGGGGAAACAGATCCATCATGATGACGGAAGTACGTGATAAAAGACTCAAAATCTCTTTTTATGAATTATACTCGTTCTTCTATGAATTGGCAATAAATTGCGTCTTTCATGCATTAGGGGTTAGTTATTCTGCAATTGATTATACTCTGCTTTTAGCCGTGCCACTGGGGTGAAATTGACATTTTTGACCAAACGTGTAAGACTTATTACATAAAGCCGTAGCTGCTCATAGCAGGTACGATGGAAAAGAGGAGAATCATGGAGTTTTTTATAGATACTGCAGATGTAGAAACCATCCGCAAGGCAAACGGGATGGGATTTATTTCCGGCGTGACCACGAACCCGTCGCTGATTGCCAAAGAGGGGCGAGATTTTCATGAAACTATAAGAGAGATTGCCTCCATCGTGGATGGTCCCATCTCGGCGGAGGTGCTGGCCGATGATACGGAGGGCATGGTCAAGGAAGGCCGCGCTCTGTCGGCGCTGGATCCGAATGTGGTCGTTAAAATTCCGATGACCCTGGCGGGTATGGCGGCGGTACGAGCCCTTGCAAAGCTTGGGATCCGAACCAATGTGACTCTTGTGTTTTCGATAAATCAGGCGCTGATTGCAGCGCGGGCAGGGGCCACCTTCGTGAGTCCCTTCGTGGGCCGTATAAATGACATCGGCTGGGACGGGGTGGAGTTGGTCCGGTCTATTGCAGAAGTTTTTTCTCTCCACAATATCAAAACAAAAATTATTGCGGCATCGATCAGAAAACCGCAGGATATTGCAGAATGTGCGCTGGCCGGAGCAGATATTGCAACGGTTCCCTTTCGGGTGCTCATGGATGCCATGAAGCATCCTTTGACGGATGCCGGCATTGCCCGTTTTCAAACGGACTGGGCCAAGGCGCAGCAGAGGTAAGGTACAGCAAAACGGCAGCGCAAGGGCACTGCCGTTTTTTTATCCGATCAAACCGGTGTGGTATGAAACAGAGGGGCGAGCTATGAAAAAACAGGCGGGTATGACAAAAAAAGAAAGGGTCGAAGCGGCAGTGCGCGGGAGAGAGGTGGACTGGATTCCCTTTTCCTTCTGGTCCCATTTCCCTGACGTGGATATGGATCCTATAAAAAACGCAGAACACACCTGCAGTATGTACAAGGCCTATGACCTTGATTTGGTAAAAACCATGAATAACGGAATGTACAGTGTGGAGGATTACGGGGTGTCCGTGGATTATTCCGCCATCAACCAAGGCGGCGTGGCGGCAGTCACACGCTCGCCGATCCAAAGGCCGCAGGACTGGGAACGGATTCAGCCCCTTTCCGTGAACAAGGGAGCTCTTGCCCGGGAGCTGGCGTATTTGGACGCACTCCTGAAGGAAACGAATCATGAGGTGCCGGTGCTGTTTACCGTATTTAGCCCTCTTACTACGGCGGCGAAGCTGTGCCCTGATTTCCTCGCCCATATTCAGGGCGGATGGGACAAGGAGGTCAAGCAGGCGCTAAGCATCATCACTGAGACCACTTGTCATCTGGTACAGCGGGTCATCGAAATGGGAGCGGACGGTATTTTTTTCGCAACCCAGCTGGCATCGTACAAAAAAATGAGCGACACCATGTATAAAGAATACGGCGTTCCCTATGATACGGCAGTGCTTTCCGCATCCAGCGGCTGGTGCAACGCAATTCATGCTCACGGAGAGGACACCATGTTTTCCATTTTGCGGAAATATCCGGCCCAGATATACAATTGGCATGCCTTTGAATCGCTGCCCGAGCCGGGCGAGGGCGAGGCGCTGAGCGGAAAATGCGTTATGACCGGCATCGACCGCAGGCATATTACGGCGGGACAAAAAAATGAAATTGAGCACACTCTGTACGAGACTATTCGCCAGACCAAAGGAAGACACCTCATTATTTCCCCGGGCTGTGTCATTCGCTATCCCCTTGATCCGGCCATGCTTTCCTTTGTTCGCCGGGTCAAGGAGGAGATAGAGGACAGGCTGAGCAAAAGAAAGTAACCGGACATAAAAAATAGCAGATTCATCATGAATCTGCTATTTTTAGTGCGTATTATTTTTTGTTCATCGGCGGGTAGGTAGAGAGTCTGGTCGGCACATGAGTGGGTGCGATCTTCACCATGTAGATGATCAGTCCCATCACAGATACGAAGGTGCCCTCGGCGATGACAGACCAGCCGCAGCCGTACACTGCATAGACGCTGTAGATGCCGCCTACGAGAGCTGCCAGATTGGTCAGGCGGACCTGAGACACCGGCACTTGCTCCACTCGTTGCAAATCCGGCACAGACGCCATGGCAAGGAGGTAAGGCACCAGATTGATCATGACTGCCAGATTGATCAGCACATGGAACTGCTTCAGCAGGGTCGGGCTCATGGTAGAGAGCGTCAAAAGCGACTGAATGAGAACCAGAGTGTCGATGGCCAGATAGGGCGAAGCGAAACGATTTACCTTCTGAAGGAAGGCAGGGAAGAGACCGATGGAGGACGCTTCTCTTGCTACCTCGGACACGGTGAACTGCCATGCGGTGAGAGATACGAAGCAGGACACCACCAGCATGCACGACACAACGTAGCCCACAGTGTCGCCAAACATGGCGGCATAGGCAAGACCAAAGGGAGCGCCTGCGGCCATGAGATCTGTGTAAGGCACAAGACCGCCGATGATAGCGGTGGAGCTTGTGTAGCAAGCTCCTGCCAGAAGCGTGCCTGCCAAAACGGCGCGAGGCACATTTTTTTCCGGCTCCTCTACGGTGTTGGAATTAGCGCAGGCCGTTTCCAGTCCAAGGAAGGCCCAGAGAATGACTGCGATGGAATCCTTCATGGTGGAGTAGAACGGCTGATTGCCGGGGTTCCACCCTGCCATGTAGATGCTGCTGTCAAAGAAATACCAGCCGAACGCAAGAAGCCCGATGACAGGAATCAGCACGCAGGCAATGCCGACTGACGTAAAGCGACCGAATTTCTGAGGACCTACCAGGCTGATGGACGCTGCCAGAAGCAGCACGCCGATCGTTGCAAGGCACACCTCGACCGGATTTAAATGAAAGCCGAAAACATAGGATCCGTAGCTTACGACTCCGGCAGCGATGGCTGCATTGGCAATGATGAGAGACACGGTGTAGCAGAAATTAGAAACAAAATTTCCTGCTTTACCGAAGCGGTACTCCGCATATCCTCCCATGCCGCCAATTTTTTTGGTAAACATGCCGCACTTGGCAAAGGCGTAGGCAAGGATCGTAGCGCCCAGGGAGGCCAGTACCCAGGCAAAAATGGAAACGGTCCCGATCTCGGCCAATGTGGCCGGAAGGAGAATGATGCCAGACCCCATCATATTGATCGCGGTGGTGGTGGTCAGTTGGAAAACACCCATTTTTTTGCTGTTAGACAATGTAGTTCCCTTCTTTCTTTGTACCGAAGGTTTTACCCTCAGGGGAAGATATTTGTCCCGGTTGAGCCGGTTTTCCACCCTGAAAAAAGTCAGGGCATGCAGGAACCCCATTTACTTTCATAGCGGAGAAAGAAACAGGGTAAAAAAGAAAACCGTACGCCTCAGGGGCGTTATGCTGCTCGACTGCATGATATTGCAGGGCGCATTTCATTATCGTCGACTGCAATATAACACACATCTCGAGAATGTACAAGCCTTTTTTCAAAAAATAAAGACAAGTTTTCCTCGAGGAGCATGGAGGACTTCAAAGGATTTAAATGAAAAGTGAAGAAATTTATAGAAAAATGGTGCCTATTCCAGATAGCAACGGATTGGAATGATGGATACGGAATGAATAGGAAATATAAGGGTCAAATTGAAGCGTTCCCTGCAGGGGCGTTACAGTACTGTTTTTGGGATTTCACGCGCAAAAAATCGAGACTGAAGTACTGTATATATATTCATGAGATATACTAAACATAAAGAAAAGAGAAAATCGCGGTGAAAAGCAAATGATCGGAGACGGTCCCTGATTGCCTCTCAGCACCCCAAATAAACGGCCACTGTTTTTGAAGAGCTGGCGATATATTTTTTCTGCCAACCTGTAAAGAATTGTTTTATAGCTTACGGCTTCGACGCAACGAAAGAAGGAGTGCTTTTGAGAAGAAAGAGTCTATGAAATTTTTCAGAGTGGCGTGCAAAAAACAGAGTGAGCAAAACATGAAGGCATGTCCAAGAAAAATAGAGTGAGTGAAAAAGAAGAAGCGCGAAGAAAAGTAAAGCGGCTCACTGCATGAGGAAGCTGATATTTTTTAAGCGACAAGGAGCAGGGATTGTCCCGCAATGCCCGTGTTAATTGACTTTAAGGCCTGATTTGCTTATACTTGTGTATGTATCTATACATTTAAAATATATAAAGGAGTAAGAATCATGGCAGAAGCAAAACGCACATTGGTTACAAAGGAAGGGCTGGAAGAGCTGAAACGGAAACTGGATCACAAACGGTCAGTGGAACGTCCTGCCGTTGCGCAGCGACTTAAAGAAGCTATTGCCATGGGCGACCTGTCAGAGAATTCTGAATATGATGAAGCTAAGACAGCGCAGGCCTTTCTTGAAGGGGAGATCCTCGAGCTGGAACAGAAAATCCGCACCGCTGAAATTATTCCCACAGTAAAAGGGAAGAAAAATCGGGTGCAGCTCGGATCCAAGGTGATTGTCACCGATTTGGAGGATGGCAGCGAGATGGAAATCACCATCGTGGGCTCCACCGAGTCAGACCCGTTTTCCGGAAGGATTTCCAATGAATCCCCGCTGGGCATGCAGCTCATGAATGCGAAGGTCGGTCAGATCGTCGAGGTAGATGCGCCATACGGAGTGATCAAGTACAAAATCGGCAAAATTAACGGGTAAAAAGTCCGTCATAGTTTATAGACGAAAGGAATAGGAATATGGAAGAGAATAACAGCAAGCAGCCGAAGAATCAGGAAGTCAAGCTCAATGATCAGATGCTGGTCCGCCGGGAGAAGCTGGAAAAAATCCGCGCCCTCGGTATCGAGCCCTACGGACAGCGCTTTGATTGGGATTATCATGCAGAGGATATCCGCAAAGATGCCAAGGAGCTGGAGGAGTCCGGCGAGACTGTAAAAATCGTGGGCCGTATTATGATTCGCCGAGGACAGGGGAAAACTGCGTTCTGCGTGCTTCGGGATCAGTCCGGGGATATTCAGCTGTATTTCCGCAAGGATGAATTGTCTGAAAAGGAATGGGACCTGTTCAAACTGGTAGATTTGGGCGATATTTTAGGCGTGACTGGCAACGTATTTACCACGCATACCGGCGAGCTGACCGTGCGGGTGGTTCATTTCACAATGCTGGCCAAATCTCTCCGGCCGCTGCCTGAAAAGTGGCACGGTCTGACTGACGTAGAGCAGCGCTATCGCCAGCGGTATCTGGATCTCATCGTCAATCCGGACGTGAGAAAAACCTTCGTGCGCCGGGCAAAAATGCTTTCAGCGATCCGCAAATGGTATGAGGATCATGGATTTCTTGAAGTGGAAACGCCGGTGCTTCAGCCTCTCTACGGCGGAGCCAATGCAAGACCCTTCATGACTCATTTCAATGCGCTGGACATGACTATGTATCTCCGCATCGCGCCGGAGCTCTATTTAAAGCGTCTTCTGGTAGGCGGCTATGAACGGATATTTGAAATTACCCGCAACTTCAGAAATGAAGGCATGGACGCCAAGCATAACCCGGAATTTACCGCCATTGAAACCTATCAGGCCTACGGTGACATTGAAGATGTCATTGAGCAGACCGAGCAGGTGGTGGCCGCCTGCGCCATAGCATCCTACGGCACAACGAAATTTACCTACGAGGGTACAGAAATCGACGTGACCCCACCTTGGCCGAGACTGACCATGGCAGAAGCGGTGAAGAAATATGCCGGCGTAGACTTTGATGCCTGCAAGACCATCGAGGACGCCAGAAAGCTGGCAGACTCCATTCATGTGGAATACGGCGAATTTGACGGTTTTGGAAAAATATTGGCCGCTGCTTTTGATGAGTATTGCGAGGCTAAGCTGATTCAGCCGGTGCATATTACCCAGCACCCCATCGAGGTATCGCCGCTGTCCAAGCTGGATGAAAAGGATCCCCGCTATACCATCCGCTTCGAGTCGTACATTTACGGCCGCGAGCTGGCTAACGGCTTCTCTGAGCTAAATGACCCCATCGATCAGCGTCACCGCTTTGAAATGCAGGCGGAGGAACGGGAGCATGGTGACGATGAGGCCCATCCGATTGATGAGGATTTCCTGACCGCTCTCGAATACGGCATGCCCCCTACCGGCGGGCTCGGCATTGGTTTGGATCGTTTGTTCATGATAATGACCGACTCCTCCAGTATCCGCGACGTACTTCTCTTCCCGGCGATGAAGCCGGAAAACATGCCGGACAAGGCAGAAAAGAAAGCGGACAGCAATAAGGAATAAGTTAAAAAGCATCTGCCTCTTCACCGAAGGGCGGATGCTTTTCTTATAGGCACAGGGAGAAAAAACACAGGAGGTATATTTTGCACATACGTAAGGCAGCAATAGAGGATGTAGACGCAGTGGCGCGGGTAGAGGCGGAATGTTTCCCGTCGGCGGAGGCGGCTACTAAGGAGAGGCTTCGCGACCGGATTGCCAGCTATGGCAATCATTTCTGGCTCCTTTTTGATGACAGCGGCCATCTCGTTTCCTTTGTGGACGGCATGGTGACCGATGAAAAGGATCTGGCTGACGAGATGTATGAGAAGGCAGACCTGCATCAGGAAAACGGAGCGTGGCAGATGATTTTCGGCGTCAATACGATTCCATCCTGCCGGAAGCGGGGATATGCGGGAAGGCTACTCCGTCAGGCCATAGAGGACGCAAGGCTCGAAGGAAGAAAAGGACTGGTTCTCACCTGTAAGGACAAGCTCCTCCATTACTACAAGACCTTCGGTTTTGTAAACGAAGGCGTTTCACAATCAGTTCACGGCCACGCCCTTTGGTACCAGATGCGTCTCACCTTTTAGCAGTTCTGCGAAAAGGAAATCAAGAGATAAGCGGGCACAAAAAAGTACTAAGGTAACCAATTAAATCAACAATGACCAATTAAGTTAAATACTAGTGTCACAATAAGGAGAATACCGATCTGCGCAAGTTTGTCGATAAGCCATTCATACTTTCCTCCCTGTTGGGAATTGGATATATTTTCAAGCATCGTAATATTTTTAAGTACTTCCTCTCTAAATTGTTTTACCGCTGGATATATCTCTGATTCTGGGGATATATACTCTAAGGATTTATTGGCAAAAAAACATGGCCTGTTTATATTGCCGAGTCCAAGTGTAAGCGACTCCAAATTTATGATAAACAAAACCAACACTTTCAAGTGTACCAAGGTTATAAAAGGAGGAATTTTTTAATTCATGGGCATAGCTTAATACTCTCCATTAAAAATCTTAAACAAGGCATTATAAATAGCCAGGTTATAGTCCTCGTGTCCTTCGCTACATTTAATGTCATTAACTAGTCTTTGTACAATAAAGAAACATCGATCATTGATTTCCCTTGAAGCGTAGAAAAGACTTCATGAGGGTTTGTATCATCTTTTCATGGTTTTTCCCGGTCAGGGTCTTCTGAATAGTGTAAGTCATACGATTCTCTTGACTTTGAGTTAGATAAGACTGCATATGCTTTGTTGATTTCTGACATTTTTTTATGGGCAATATTTAGAGGTAAAGACGTTGTATCCGGATGATATTTCTTTGTCAACAGAATATATGCCTTTCGAATTTCCTCAGGTGTAGCAGCTTCAGAAACATCGAGAACTTCATAGTAATTTGATTGGGTAGTATTCATAAGCTTCACTCTTTTCACTAATTAGGCAGGCTGATTTTCTACCATATATTAATATTACTCGATATTCTCTGTAATAGATTGTTGTGGACATTGTTTTTCAGATGTATCGTTTCATGGCAATACCAACTAAGAATAAAACTGCTGAGCCTGTAATTGTTAGTTATATTTTGCTATCCGCTAGCGTTATATAGATCGATAGCGTTACTTACTTTTCTGATGGAGTGATCTATTTCTTCTATAATCTGCCAAATATCATTGTTGCAATTTTCTATATATCTTTTCCCATCATCAACATAACGGGCGACCTCTTCTGCGGAGGGATATGAATATAGATAACCAGAAAATGATGGATAATAGCCCATATTTGCCCCGTCATAATAAAAACCTGCTACATAGGAAAAGCTGACGGCACTCAGAAGGATTATAGCAGTTATAGCTTTTTATTCATGAGCATTACTCCTCCGTAAATGTAACATGAAAAATATATTACCAATCTACACATTACTTCACTTCTTTATGATAACAGCCTTAGCTGTAGTAAGAGTTTACTACCAAATATAAAGATAAGTATTTGATAATAATTGTAAAATAATAAATCAATTTTTTTCAATATATCTGTTGTGCAAGGGTTTAAAAATGGAGACCCTAATAGAAAAGCGACGAGAGAGTATTTTAAAGAGGAGGGAAAATTTTCGTCTTGTACTGAGAGGCAAGGCATTAAAAAGGTGAGCGAGACTGTATAGGCCCGTCAAGGGGGCGGCGGATGTGGTATACTATTATGCACGACTACAGATATTTTTTTATAGCCGTCCACTATTTTTGTTTTGTGCACGGCTTGTTTTTATCACAGGAGCTTATATGAAAAATTCAGATATCCGCCGGAGGCATCTGCAGAAAAAGCGGAGCCCTCTTTGGAAACGGGTGCTGGTGTTTCTTTTCATCATCCTTTGCATTGCCGGCACAGGGACAGCGGCAGGATTTTTCATGTTCGTATCAAGCCGGCTGCCTGATGTGTCTGCCAATATCATGCCGGCGGCGTCATCCCGCATTTATGATGCCAAGGGGCGGCTCATCACCACGGTTCACGCTGAGGAGAACCGTATACCGGTGCCGATTGCTGAGGTGCCTGCGAATTTGCAGAATGCCTTTGTGGCAGCAGAGGATGTCCGTTTTTATGAGCATCACGGAATCGATCCCCGAGGGATTCTCCGGGCGGTCTGGAATAACCTGGTCAGCGGGAATGCCACGGGACAGGGAGGGTCTACCATTACCCAGCAACTGGCACGAAACGCGTTCCTTACGCAGGAGCAGACCATCAAGAGAAAGCTTCTGGAAGTGGTGCTTGCCTTAGAAATTGAAAACAAGTACACCAAGAAGCAGATTCTTGAAATGTATATGAATCAGATTTATTTCGGCCAGGGCTGTTACGGCATTCAGACCGCGTCTAGGGTGTATTTCAATAAGGACGTGAAGGATCTGACACTGGCTCAGTCCGCGCTTTTGGCAGGCCTTCCAAACAGTCCGAATTATTACTCCCCCTTTCGCAGCGAGGAGGCGGCTAAGTACCGGCAGGGGATCGTGCTGGATCAGATGGCAAAGTACGGTTATATTTCGCAGGAGGACTGCGATAACGCGAAGAAGGCAGATCTTCAGCTGGCCAAGCCTGACGCGGTACGCTCTACCGGAAGCCTGGGTCAGTATTTCGTAAATTACATCATCGCTGAAATCAGTGATAAATATGACTCTGACGCCATTTACAAGGAGGGGCTGCAGGTATACACCACGCTGGATCTGGATATGCAGAGAGAAGCGGAGGCGGTGCTGAGGCAGGATCTTCCGGCGGACGGAAAGGATGCAAATGGTCTGATACAGCCGCAGGGCGCGCTGATGACGATTGAGAATAAAACAGGCTATATCAAGGCCATGGTTGGCGGCCGTGGGGAGGATCATTTCAACCGGGCTACCCAGATGACTCGCCAGCCCGGCTCGGCGTTCAAGCCCTTTGTTTATGTCACTGCTTTTGCAAATAATGTCAGTCCCTATGACATGGTCAGCAATGAGACCAAGGTCTACGGCGGGTGGAACCCGAAGAATTACGGCGGCACTGCCGGCGGCAAGGTCCCTGTGGCAGAGGCGCTGGTATATTCCATGAATCTTCCTACCATTGATCTGGCCAATTCTGTGGGTATGGGCAAGGTGATTGATACAGCGAAGGCTGCGGGGATTTCCACCTTAGTGACGGAGGGATCCTATTCGGATGTGAATCTGTCTGCCGCTATCGGCGGTCTTTCCTACGGTGTTTCCGTGTATGATATGACCAAGGCCTACAGCGTGTTCGCCAATGGGGGCAAGCTGATTACGCCGGTGACCATTTTGAAGGTGGTGGATCGGAATGGAAATATTCTGGAGCAGCACGTGGAGGAGCCGGCACGGCAGGTGATTGACGAAAATGCCTGCTACATCCTGACTGCAATTTTGGAGCAGGTCGTCAGCCGCGGTACCGGCGGAAATGCGTATATCGGGCGTCCTGCCGCAGGAAAGACGGGCACCACCGATGATGAGCATGATGCGTGGTTTGTGGGATACACGCCGGAATTTACTACCGCCGTATGGATCGGGGATGATGCGTCAAGCAATGCGGGATATACAGGCGGTACCATCCCGGCCGCTATCTGGCGGGACTTCATGAGAGAGGTAGAAAGCGGATACCCGGTGGCAGACTTTGATATCCCGTGGCGGGTTCGTCAGCAAATCGCTACGGCGCAGGCAAAGCAGGCGGCAGAGGACCAGAAGAAGAAGGAAGAAGAGGAAAAGAAAAAGAAGAACGGAGATAAATCGAAATCTAAGGACAGCATGAGGGAAGCGGCCCAAAAAGCGGGCAGCCTTCTTCTGGATCGTATCGCAGGCAAAAAAAGTGAATGACAGAGGGTTAAAAAACCGCGGCACTGTAATGCCGCGGTTTTTTGCAATTCCTTGAGATAAAAATCCTTGAGATAAAAAATGTGCAGCAGGAGCCGCGGAAAAATTCCTCGCGCTGCGGGAAAAACTAAAATGCCCCTGTGGTACAATAGGGATACCTTATGAGTAAGATAATGAGTCAGGAGGAAGCGAAATGAGAATGAAGGAGGGAATGGTCGCAGTTCTTTTGCTCGGATCGATTTCCTTTTCTGCAGACGCGGCGAGCCGAATTGAAACATTTTTATATGTCGGCCCCGCAAAAATGCTGACTGAAAATCTTTTTATAGAGGACGATGAAGCCTCCCGCCGTCTTTTGCTGGCACAGAGCATGGAAGAAACCGGCGTATCTGATTCCGAGGCGGATAAGGAGCGGCTGATAAGGCTATATGAAAATTTTTCCTGCTCCGGCGCTTTGTCTAGGGCGTATCTTTGCTATGTCACTGACAGCGAAGATGTGAACGGTTTCATGCGGGCCGGCGGTGTGATTGGCATTACACGAGGGGCCATGGAGCTGTTCAGTGATGACGAGGCGGCGTTCCTTCTGGCTCATGAGCTGGCACACGGCGAGCTAGGGCATGAGGAGAAAAAACTGGCTCATCTGATTTCCAATGACGAGGCGCTGGCGGTTTACATGGCCAAAAGCGACAGAGAGGCTCAGCGTTTGGCAGGAGAGCTTCTGACGCGCTACGAAACGGAGCGGACCTATACAGACAAGCAGGAGCAGGAGGCGGACCGGCTGGCCATCGTGCTCATGATGAAGGCAGGGCATAATCCCGGTGGCGCTCTGACTACGGTGAAAAAGCTCATTGCCCTTCACGATGAAGGGCAAAAATATGAGGAAAAACGATTTGACTCGCTCATTTCCTACATGGAATCCCTCACAGAGAAAGCGATCCGCATCAAGAGGGGGCGCATCTCTGTTTATGGGACAGACCTGCTTTTTACGGACAGGAAAGACAACGAATGCAGCGAAGCGCAGCTTATGGCCCTTGGAGCGCTGACTCAGATTATATATTTGAAAATGCCCGGTCAGGTCGAGTATAAGCAGGGCGGTCTTTATGCGGGCCCGGTTTACGTCGCGGCCGCAGGAAATAATGGATACCTAGAGGCGTCACGTCTGGAGAGGGCCCTCATGAAGGGAGAATAAAAGAGAAGCTATGGCAAGAAGGAAGCAAAGCAAGCGCCGCATTGGCTGCATCAGATTAGGCATCATCATGGTGATGATGCTTTTTGTGCTGAGCGCTGTTGTTTTTGGTCTGCTTGTCCTTTTGACGCCGGAGCCTCCGGCGCCGCCGGTGCCTCTTCCCGCGCCGGCGACCGAGGCAAAGGCGGCCGCCCTGTATGACGCGAATCGGGGCGAGCTTCTGGCGGAGAAAAACGGGGTCCTTAGGATTTATCCGGCGAGCACCACAAAAGTTCTGACCTGTATCATCGCGCTGGAGGAGGGACAGGACAAATTAAACGATCCCGCGGTGATTTCCGACCGGGCTATCCGGCAGGACGGCACTAATATAGGCCTTCGAAGGGACATGCCCATTTCCCTTCGCGAGCTGCTTTACGGTATGATGCTTGTATCAGGAAATGATTCTGCTGTGGCTGTGGCGGAAACCACCGGCGGAAGCTATGATCGCTTTGTGGCTATGATGAATGAAAAAGCGGTGGCCATCGGCGCAATTCACTCCCATTTCGCAAATCCTAACGGTCTCACCGATCCGGATCACTATACCTCGGCAGAAGACATGGTAAAAATTTCTGCCTACGCCATGAAAAATCCGGAGTTTCGAGATATTGTAAAGCGGGTCACCTATCCGATGACCTACATGAACGGAATCTATCGGGACGTTGAGAACAGGAATGAATTTCTTTCCTCCGGCTACCCCGGCGCCAACGGAGTCAAAACAGGCATGACTGAGGCCGCTGGAGAATGTCTCGTGGCATCGGCGGAGCAGGACGGAGAGCTTCTCATTGTGAGCCTGTATGATGATGAAAAGCGATTTGAGGAAGTAAAGGTGTGGCTGGATTTCGGATTTGAAATGATCCGTCGGCGGAAGGCTTACGAGGAAGCCCTGCGGAGAGAGCCGCCGGTGTATAAATTCATCAATCAGCTGATGGGAAAGGAGCCTCATGAGTAAGAAAAAAAAGAAGCCTCTTTTTGTAAGGCTGTTTCCCACGAGCCCGATCATGAGGCTCATCGCGGTGCTCTGCCTTTTCCTCGGCGCGATCTTAATGGTGCAGAATGTCTATTATTTCTACCAGCTGAAGCAGCAAGAAATGGCACTTATTCAGGAGCGGGATAAGCTTCTTTCAGAAAAGCAGGAGCTGGAGGAGAAAAAAGAGAGTCTCCAGCAGGATGAAACGGTGGAGAAAAAGGCAAGAGACGAGCTAGGGCTTGTGAAGTCCGGAGAGGTGCCCTACGTCAGATGATGCGGGGCGGGCGTTTTCTCATTGCTAATCTTTAAAAACTTTCGTATAATGATTTCATCTTTACAGAGCGGACCATCGTGGAGAATGGGGAATAAAAGGGGTCATCGCTTTTCATCATCCAAGGAGGACAGAGTCTTTACATGGCTTTAGAGATCGGAGAAATTGTAGAAGGCACGGTCACAGGCATTGCTAAGTTTGGTGCATTTATCGAGCTGCCGGAACGGAAAACGGGACTGGTTCATATTTCGGAGGTGGCCAGCGAGTATGTCAGTGATGTGAACGAATATTTGAAGGTAAATGACAAGGTCAAGGTCAAGGTCATCTCCATTGACGAGCGAGGGAAAATTGCTCTCTCCATCAAGCAGGCAGCCCCGGCAGAGGGCAAGCGGGAGGAGCGGCTTGCCAGAGAGAAGCCCGAGTTTTCTCACTCGCGCAAGAGTCCTTCCTTTGCAGGACCGAGATCGGCCCGCAAGCAGGATTTGCCCGCGTCCTTTGAGGACAAGCTGAGCCGCTTCTTAAAGGACAGCGATGAGCGGCTTCTGGATTTGAGGCGAAACGTAGAATCCAAACGGGGCGGCCGGGGATCAAGAAGGTCAGACTGATACGAGGGGCATCGGGGATGCCCTTTTCTCTTTGAAGAAATATTCCCGCCTGAGCGGGGCGGAGGGCTTGGCTCTCCGGGAGGATATATGGAACAGAAAAAACGAGGCATCATTGACATCGGCACGAATTCAGTGCGTCTTTTGATTGCCGAAAAAACCGATGGTGATGAATGGAGAACACTGGTCAAGCAATTAAGCAGCAGCCGTCTGGGCGAAGGAATGACCGATACAGCGTCCCTCTCGGCATGCGCCATGGAGCGGACCATGAAGGCGATCAAAACCTTCGTGGAAGAAGCGCGTGCGGTGGGAGTGACCGATCTTTCCGCCTACGGTACGTCCATCATGCGAGACGCGAAGGAGGCCGGTGCCTTTGCGGACGAGGTGACTAAGGAGACCGGCGTTCCCGTCAAAATTTTGTCCGGCCAGGAGGAAGCCTTTTACAGCTACGTAGGTGCCGCAGGAACTGCCAGCGTCGTCACCGCCGTGGTAGATATCGGCGGCGGATCCACTGAGATCTGCATGGGCTACGGCACGGACATCGGCTATAGACAAAGCTTTAACATCGGCTGCGTGCGCTGCTCCAGCCAATTTGATACCACCTCCGCCAGAGGGCTGGGGGAATTAAAAAAATACTGCTTCGAGCAATTCAGAACCTCGGATCAAATGTCATCGGTGAAGCGCTGGGTCTGTGTGGGCGGCACCGCCACCACGGTGGCTGCCATTTTGCAGCAAATGGATACCTACGACGCAGAAAAAATTCAAGGATATGCGGTGAAGGAGAAAGATGTGTCCCGTCTTTTGAAGGAGCTCTCCTCCATGTCCTATGACGAGCGCTGCCAGGTGAAGGGACTCATGCCGGAGCGGGCGGATATTATCGTGGCGGGAGTAGCCATTCTGGACAGTCTTATGGAATACTATGCGTTGGACGAGGTTGCCGTGAGCGACAGAGATTTGCAGGAAGGCCTGCTTGAACAGGACAAGGTGCAGCCGGGAGTCTGATATGAACAGGGCAGAGCTTGAAGGGCATGTATTGGCATACGCTCATGCCCATACTATGTGGAAGGCAGGAGACTCTGTGCTTGCTGCCGTATCCGGCGGGCCTGATTCGTTGGCGCTTCTTTTGTTTTTGGCATCGATGCGGCAGAAGGAAGGTATCCGCCTTGGCTGCTGCTGCGTAAATCATCATATCCGCGATGTGGCAGGCGATGAGGCAGATATGGTGCGCCGGGTATGCGAGGAGCTGCGCGTACCCTGCTTCGTGCGGGATATTGACGTGCCCGCCTATCGAGATGCCCATGGCGGCTCTCTGGAAACAGTGGCCAGAGAACTGCGCTACGAGGCGCTTTATGATGTCATGAAGAGGGAAAACTATTCTCGGCTGGCTGTGGCTCATCATAAAAACGATCAGGCCGAAACCGTGCTTTACCGTCTGATCAGGGGAAGCGGAAGCCGGGGACTGTCGGGCATGCACCCTGTGCGAGGAGCCGTGATCCGGCCCTTCCTTTCCGTCACGAGAGCAGACATCGCGGCCTATGTAGCCGCCTTTCCCTATCAGCCCTGCCATGATGAAACCAATGACATTCCTGATGGTATGCGAAATAAAATCCGCCTTGAGCTGCTTCCGTTTTTAGAGCGTTATAACCCGAATATGGTGACCACTCTTTGCCAGACTGCTGAAAGCTGTGACATAGACGACTCCTTTATCACGCAGGCAGCGGACGCATTTATAAAGGCAGAGGCAAAAGAAAACGACGAGACAGTTTATTTATCCCGAGAAGCTTTTTCGAAGATCCACCCCGCTGTGGCTCGCCGGGCGATACGAAATATCTCCGAGACACTGACCGGAGGAGTGCCTGACTTTGACGGTACCGCACGGATATGCCGCCTCATTGCAGAAGGCACCACAGGTGATGAGACCTCGTCAGCAGGACTCCTTGCAGAAATTTCCTACGACCGAGCCTTTTTTTCAAAGGGCAATACAAGGCAGAAAAAGCAGGCAGAAAAAAAGACATGGACCTTGACTCAGCGTATAATGGAGACGAGGCCGGAGACGCTTTCCAAGCATGAATACCTTCTGGACGCGGACAAGGTGGGGCATATCACCCTCCGCAACCGGAAAGAAGGAGACCGGTTCGCCCCCCTTGGCATGGACGGCACAAAGCCGGTGGGGCGGGTCATGCAGTCCCTTCACATTCCGCCGAGAAAGCGGGACACATGGCCGCTGGCCGCCGATGATGAGCATATTTATTGGATCGGACTTTTGCGGGGCAGCCGCTTTGGACGGCCTGACGAGCATACGAAGCGATTTCTTCTTTTAACACTGACTGAGGGATAGCAGATGAACCATTTAACAAACGACGTGAAGCAGGTGCTGATCACGCAGCGCGAGCTCGCTGACCGGGCGGCAGCGATGGGTAAGGAAATCACAAATGACTACGCCGGGAGGGATCTTATCCTTGTAGGAATCCTCAAGGGGGCCATGCCCTTTCTGACGGACCTGATGCGCCAAATTGACCTGCCCCTTGCCATAGATACCATGAGCGTGTCCAGCTACGGTGCCGGTACGAAGACTACAGGGGAGGTACGCATAAAAAAAGACCTTGACATCGACATCAAGGGGAAGCATGTTCTCATAGTAGAGGACATCATTGATACAGGAATCACCCTGTCTAAGCTCGTTCCGCTTCTCAGAGAGCGGGGCGCCGCATCGGTAGAGCTGGCAGTTTGCCTTGACAAGGAAGAACGGCGGCAGGTGGCAGTGCCGGTGAAATATATCGGTTTCAAAATTCCCGACGAATTTATTGTAGGCTACGGCTGCGACTATGCGGAGCGGTATAGAAACCTGCCGGACGTGTGTACATTGAAGCCGAAGATCTATCAGAAATAGAAGCATTTTAGAATATGCAGGCATCTCAAGTGATATAGGGGGGGTTCATTGCCTAATGATTCCCACGTATGATAAAATAAATAACGTATCTATTTTTTCAATTCTAAACTCTCTGCAGAGAAGGAGGAGCTGTTGAATAAGTTTGTCAAGAATGTGGCACTCTATGTGCTGTTGATTGTCGTAGCAGTGTCTATATTCCAGGCTTTCGTTCATCCCCGGGAGAAGAAAACCGAGATTACCTACAGCGATTTCATAGGACAGGTGGAAAAGAAAAACGTTTCCTCTGTAGTTATGACAAATAATTCCATCGCGGGCAAGCTGAAGGATGGCACCGAATTTGAAACCTACGTGCCCGATAACGACACCGAGCTTTTGCCGAAGCTGAATGAAGGGGCTGTGGCCATTACCGCCAAGCCGCCGGAACAGCCGTCATGGTGGATGAGTCTTTTGTCATCGCTTCTTCCGATTCTTGCCCTCGTCGGCGTCTGGCTCTGGATTATGAATCAGACCCAAGGCGGCGGCGGACGGGTTATGAGCTTTGGGAAATCCAAGGCAAAAATGACCGGCGAAGGACAGGTCAATGTCACCTTTAATGACGTGGCCGGTGAAGACGAGGCCAAGGAAGAATTATCCGAGGTCGTGGACTTTTTGAAAAATCCCAGCCGCTATACCGCCATCGGCGCAAAAATCCCGAAGGGCGTCCTCCTCGTAGGCCCCCCCGGCACAGGCAAAACCCTTTTGGCCAAGGCGGTTGCCGGAGAAGCGAAGGTTCCCTTCTTTTCCATTTCCGGATCGGACTTTGTAGAAATGTTTGTCGGTGTCGGGGCATCCCGGGTGCGCGACCTGTTCGCTCAAGCGAAGAAAAACGCGCCCTGCATTATCTTCATTGATGAAATTGATGCGGTTGGCCGTCAGCGCGGGAGCGGACTCGGCGGCGGGCATGATGAAAGAGAGCAGACCCTGAACCAGCTGCTTGTTGAAATGGACGGTTTCGGTGCCAATGAAGGCATCATTACTCTGGCAGCCACCAACCGCCCGGATATTCTTGATCCCGCCCTTCTCCGGCCGGGCCGCTTTGACCGCCGGGTAGTCGTAGGCCGACCGGATCTGGCGGGCCGCGTAGCTATTTTAAAGGTGCATGCGAGAAACAAGCCGCTGTCGGCTGACGTGGATTTGAACATTATCGCCAAAAAAATTCCCGGATTTACCGGTGCGGATATAGCAAACCTGCTCAATGAAGCCGCTCTTCTGGCGGCAAGAGACAACCGCAAGATCATCACCATGACGGATCTGGAGGAGGCCAGCGAAAAGGTCAGCTACGGTCCCGAAAGAAGAAGCCACAGGGTTAGTGATGAGGAACGGAAAATCACGGCCTACCACGAATCGGGCCATGCCATCATGGCGACAGTGCAGGAGCATGCTGACCCGGTTCATAAGGTTACCATCATTCCCCGGGGACAGGCGGGCGGCTACACGATGATGCTTCCTCATGAGGAACGATCCTTCATCACCAAATCTCACCTTTTGGCACAGCTCCGAGTGGCCCTTGGCGGGCGGTGCGCCGAGAAAATCATATTCAATGAAATTTCCAGTGGCGCCTCCGGCGATCTGCAGCAGGTGACGGGCATTCTTCGCAAGATGATCATGGAATGGGGCATGAGCGACCGCTTGGGTCCGATGATTTTCGGCGAGCACCAGGAACAGATCTTCCTCGGCAAGCAGCTTGGATCAGAACGAAACTACGGAGAAACCGTGGCCACCATCATCGATGAAGAAATGCACAAATATTTGGACGAAGCCTACAACGATACCATGCGGATACTGACTGAAAATATCGAAGTGCTTCACGCCATGGCCAAGGCCCTTCTTGAGGTGGAAACCATCAACCACAAGCAGGTGGAAAACCTCTTCAGATACCACTCCATTTACGCCCCCGGCGAAGAGCCTGAGACACAGGCTGCGCCACCTGCGGAAGGAGTCAACGTGAGTCTCTCCGTGCCGCCCGTATTTGATAACTGAGACACTTATCCGGATCCCATGAGGGTCCGGATTTTTTATGCCTGAGACTGATGAAATAAACAGACCGTGAAAAAATATAGCCGCTCGTTGCAAAGAAAGAGCGGCTATATTTGCAGCGAGCGATGAGCAAATGTTTTACGCAGGAAAAAGCAGGGCACTTTGAGAAATAGCAGAGCCCTGTCATATAATGGGGACAGCAGGAGCAGAAAAAATGAGGAGAGTCTTATGGAACTGGAACAGGTAGGGAAAGCCTTTCGCCAGAATCGGTACGACGTGAGCATATTTGAGACAAAGGAAGAAGCCGCCCACTATCTGGATACGCAAATCGACGGAGTGACTGTGGGTATGGGAGACTCGCTGACACTGGCGGAGCTGGGACTTTGCAGCCTTTTATCCCGGCATAATACGGTATACGATGTGCATGCCGTCGACCGGGAGACCATCGGGTTTGAAAAAGGGAATGCGGCATTTTTAGAAGTGGCCCGGCAAGCGCTGACGGCCGACGTTTTTCTCCTGTCCGTGAACGGCGCCACCGAAACAGGGCTGATGGTCAATGTGGACGGCACCGGAAATCGGACAGCGGGGTCCCTTTTCGGACACAAAAAAGTGTACTTCGTCATGGGAAAAAATAAGCTCCGCCCCACCCTGGAGGAAGCCGTCTGGCGAGCCCGGAATGTGGCGGCGCCAAAAAATGTAATCCGCCATCATTACAAATGCGGCTGCTCCCTTCACGGCGGAAACCGGTGTTATGATTGCGGCGCGCCGGATCGCATCTGCAATGCGCTAGTGGTGTATTATAAAAAAATGCGGAACACCCACATGGAAATCGTTCTGATCAATGAAGACCTGGGATACTGAGGACAGAGGAGCCTGTCCTTTTTTTGATTCCGGAATCTGTCAGGCAGATACTCCGGGGCGGAGTATGAAAAACCGGCGGCAGACAGAAGAAAAAAAGAAAGCAATTTAAATATAGCTCCCGTATGAAGCGGAAAGGACGGTACAATCGATGAAGGAGCCAAAAGCTCTAGGAAAGATCTCTGCCATGTCTCGGGCGTAAAAAAACAAAACCCTGACACTTTATCAAAAACATTTTGGATGACATTGAGATTCATACTGAATTACCATATAAAAAGAAACGATCGTGAAAAATAAAACTATAAACGTATAAAAAGCACGAAACAATTAGAAAATAAAATTTATATTATAGAAATTTGCGGGGGGGGGATTGGTGATATATTACATAGTGTTAGGTACAGTGAAATGCTGTAGTCACATACATGATCTAAGGAGGAGAGTGGAATGAACAAGATTTACAAGGTGATTTGGAGCAAGGCGAGAAAGTGTCGGGGCGTGGATCCAGAGATCTCCAGATCCTGCGGCAGAGTCTCATCGCGTGGCGCAAAGCGTGCGGCAGCCTCCATGGTTGTTCTGTGCCTTCTGTTCGCCGGGGGAAGCAAACTGACATTTGCCGCTGATACCGCCACCGGGGCTGGCAGCGGTGTCGCTTACGGCACGGGCAGCAATGCGCCGAAAGCGGAAAATGTGGCGATCGGTAAAGGGGCTGGGATTTCCTATTCCCGTGGGGCCAGCAATGCTACCGGCGATATTGTAGTAGGGAATGGAGCCAAGATCGATAACTATGTCAGCCAGGGCGGAAGCGTTGCTATCGGCAAAAATGCAAAAGTAGAAAATATGGCAGGCGGCGTGGAAGCCAGCTTTGCTTTCGGACAGACGACCTATAGTGGGAACTGGCTCTCTTCGGCAAGAATCCCTGCGGATCCGACAAAAGTTGTCGGAAGTGTTGCTATTGGTGATAATACCTTTGCCCGTACCGGCAGTACGATGATTGGTTCCCACAATTATAAAGGCGAGTTGGGCGACACTACGGTAGACAGTGCTTCTACCGGAACAGATGCAATGAATGTCTATGCTACGACCATCGGCGCCAATAGCTTCAGCAACGGAGCATTTACTACGAGTACCGGCGTGTATAATATCATATCCAGCGAGTATAACGGCGGACGTTTGGCAAATCCGGTGAAGAACCTGGGTGCCACCATCAATGGTGCTTTGAACAGTATTGAATCCAAAACAGGAAGCTCTCATTCGGGCATAGCCAATACGGTGAGCGGTGTGGCAAACCGCACCTTCAATTCCAATGGAGCCCTCGTGTATGGCGCCGGGAATGAAATCACCAATTCCGTAACCAGTTTATCTAGTGTGCCCACTGATAGTGGTTCTTCGGCAAAGGAGTTTGCAGATAAATTGAGAACGGTGATTACCGCTGCTGAAGGCGGCGGCGCGACTTTGGCCATTGGCGGCGGCAATAAAGCCGATTATACGCAGAAGACTGCTATCATTGGTATCAATAACAATGTGAGCGGTACCAGTAGCGCTGTAAGTGTCTATAATTCCATTACGGGTTTCAAAAATACGGCTTCTAATGTACAGCACATATCCGTCATTGGCGCTGAAAACGAAGTGAAAGATACAAATGGGGCCATTGTCCTCGGTGATAAAAGGAAACTGACAGGAGCAAATGGAAGCCTCGTTTTCGGCTCTTCCGATACGGGCGTGGAAACGAAAGTCGCCGATGCGACTGTTCTCGGCCATAACGCCAACGTGCAAAAAGAAGGCGGCGTCGCCCTTGGCAGTGGGTCACTGGCCGATAGGGGCGCTTTTACCGTCTCCACAAAGGGGGCACTTAGTGATTTTGAATTGAACGGCAAAACGGCTGGGGCTATTTCTGTAGGCACGGTGGACAAACTGCGACAGATCATCAACGTGGGCGACGCAACGGAAGCAACCGACGCAGTCAACCTGCGCCAGCTGAAAGCGCTGGCCAATACAGATGCGTTTCTCTACTCCGGCGGCAAGCTCGGTGCAGGGAATATTTATACCAGCGGCAATCAAGCTATGACGATGTCCATCAATTCGCTGAAGATTGATTTTGGCGAAGGACTTAAGGCGCAGGCGGTAGAGACGAATGGCGAAAAACGTCTGCTTGTTGGTTTGGACAAGGATTTTATCACCGTCGATCCAGATTACAAGAACGCCTTCAAGGGTGATCCTGGTGAGCAGGGAGAACAGGGTATCCCAGGACCGGAAGGACCGAAGGGCGACAAAGGAGACAAGGGTGATCCCGGCAAGGATGGCGGCGCTAATATGGAAGCTGGTAAAAACATCGCAGTAAACAAAACTAATCCGGCGATGACGGTTGTTTCTCTGAAAGATGATATCGAGGTTAACAGCGTAGCGGCAAATGCTTACAAGGTGGATGACAAGACCTACATCGATAAGGACGGTCTTAATGCTAACTCGCAGAAGATCACCAACGTAGCAGACGGAGAGATCGGCAATGGCAGCAAGGATGCAGTGAATGGCTCTCAGCTCTTTGCTACCAATCAGAAGGTGGAGCAAAATACCGCCAATATCACCCAGATTGGCAACCAGATCATCAATGTGGGACGCGAGCTGAATAGCCTGCGCGATGAAAGCCGTGAAGGCGATTCGATGGGAGCGGCATTGGCGGCATTGAAGCCGATCCAGTATGATCCTTATGAACGGAGCCAGATCATGGCAGGCGTCGGCTACTACAAGAGCAAGACTGCAGCGGCGCTGGGCCTTGCGTACTATACGAACGAGCATACCCTGTTTCATGCAGGCATTGCTTACGGCGGATCATCATCGGCTATGTTCAATGCGGGCGTGACATGGCGCTTTGGTAAGAGCGGCGATCGGGAAAAATTACCGAAACGCTATCAGGAAGGGCCCCTCACCTCGGTATATGTGATGCAGGAAGAAATCACATCGCTGCGGGCGGAAAACGCAGCAGCCAATAAGCGGATCGACGAGCTGGAAAAACTGGTTCGGGAGCTGCTGGATAAGCGTTAATCCTGAGCAGGACTTTTATCTGACTCGGGTAAGAGACACGCAAAAGGGAAGACTCGAAGGGGTCTTCCCTTTTGTGTGCCGTTTTAAGACGCGCCGAGGTGGTGCAAGAAAGAAGCGCACTCCTTCTACAAAAGGAGAGGACGTAAAATAACAGGCAGACCTTCATGCAAACAGGATGAGCGAGCCGAAGTGGCTGAAATTTTTCAGGTTGAGCCTGCAGGAGAAGCGGTGATTGTATCCTGAAGGGCTGTCCATATTTAGAAAAGGCGTCCGTATTTTAACCGGCCGCGTCAAAATACAGAGAAGAAAAGCAGATTTTTCTTGACTTGTCTTGGTGAAACAGGTACAATATTCCTTGTGAGATTTGTCCGGAAACCACTAGCCCCGGAGGAAGGACGGAGTCTTGCGTGTCTGTTTTTTGTAAAAGGAGTCCTTCATAATGAAAAGCACATTCATGGCCAATGCGGGCAACGTAACCCGCAAATGGTATATCGTTGACGCTGAAGGGAAGACCCTTGGACGTCTGGCTGCGAAGGTGGCCGAGGTCCTCAGCGGCAAACATAAACCGACGTTCACGCCTCATGTTGATACCGGGGATTTCGTGATCGTTATCAATGCTGACAAGGTCGTCATGACCGGAAAAAAGCTGCTTAAGAAAGAATATTTCCACTATACCGGATATATCGGCGGGGACCGCTATGAAAAGGCGGGCGATGTTTTTCGCAAGAAGCCCGAATGGGTGATTGAACACGCGGTCCGCGGCATGCTCCCGAAGACAAAGCTGGGAGATCAGATGTACCGCAAGCTGCACGTGTACGCAGGCAGCGAGCATCCTCATCAGGCACAGAAGCCGGAAGAATTAGTACTTGACATCCGTTAACCAGAAGGGAAGGAAATAGAAATGGCAGAAGCTACATACTACGGCACAGGCCGCAGAAAAACATCCGTTGCCAGAGTCCGTCTGGTACCGGGGCAGGGAACAATTACTATCAATGGAAGAGATCTGAAGGAATATTTCGACCTTCCCACGCTTGAGCTGATCGTAAAGCAGCCGCTGGAGCTGACCGGAACCACGGCAGTATACGATGTGGTTGCCAGTGTAAAGGGCGGCGGCCGTACGGGACAGGCCGGCGCGATCCGTCACGGCATCAGCCGGGCGCTCCTCGAGGTGGACGGCGATTACAGAAAGGTTCTCAAGAGCGCAGGGCTTTTGACCCGCGATCCGAGAATGAAGGAACGTAAGAAGTACGGCCTCAAGAAAGCAAGAAAGGCAAGCCAGTTCTCCAAGCGTTAATACAAACAGAGCACATGGGAAACCGTGTGCTTTTTTGTTTGCCCGACGCAATGCTATAATTGGGGTATCACAGGCGGAGGAGATGGCTATGACAGAAGCAGAGCGTAAAGAAATTGTGGATGCCTTCCGGCGACTGGGCGTGTCAGAAGCGCAGATTTTTAATGAGACCATGCGGGCCCATCAGCTGGATTACGGCTTATTTATGGACCCGGGCAATTCGGAGTACGGCGTGTCCCGGGAGGATTTATACAAGAGCGCCAAGCAGACGGAGGATTTGTTCGGCGCTGTCGCTGGCGATGCGGACAGCTATGCGGCGGTGTATACGCTGGCGCTTCACATTGATCCCATGGCCTTTGCCATGGGCGCTGTCAGAGCCAGCGATACCCTGCACGGCCTGATTCGGGAGATGATCGCCCGGGCGGAGCAGGGCGGCGACACGGTCTGCTTTAGCGGCGCTGACGCTTATATGTCCTGCATGTATGAAATATTCTACAAGCTGCCGAAAAAACGGATTGCTGTCATTGTGGACGAGGCGGCGTGGAAGGACAAACTGACGCTCCTTCTCCCGCGGGGCCGCATTATGGATGGAAGCGAGGGCTGTGCCGATACAGAGCGGTATGATTTTATTTTCACTATGGAGGAGTCGTCTCTTGCGAATCTCTCTGCGCTTTGGGGCAGATTGAATGAGGGCGGGCAGCTTTTGGCACTTGTGCCGTATGAGCTGCTTGCGAGGGAGGAAGAGGAGACGGAGGCGTTCCGCAGGACTGTGGCTGATGAGGGACGGCTTGTGTCATATTATGACGGAGACATTTCGGGACGGGAGTATGTTCTTCTTTCCATCGGGGCTCCTGCTTTGGACGGCTCGGTGTCCATCGGAAATATGCGGGCTTCCTTGGAGGGGCTGTCGTTTCACGAGATGCTTTCTTTGTCCAAGGGTGAGTTTGCCCGGGCCGGGGATTGGAGCTTTGAAATGTATGCCTTCAATGGGATTCCGCCGCTGGCCTCGGCGTTGACAGAGGGGTGTCTTTCTATGGAATACCGGGCAGGCGATTTTTTTACAGCTCCTGCGCCGGAGACGGTGTCAAGCGGTACGCCGATTACGCTTCTTCCGGCGGGAGCAGTGCGGGACTCGGGCATTCGGGCGGATTTGTTGCAGGAGGGCATGGTTACAAGAGACAGTACGCTCATTTCCATGCGGCCCGGTGATTTTGTGATGGATCCCTCAGGCCGGACATTCTCCGTCGTTTCGGATCGGGCAGTTTACGGCGAGAACTGGATTGTCCTTCGTCCCACAGGAGCAGTCACAGCAGAGGTGCTGGCCATGTTTTTGCACGGCCCCTTCGGGCAGCTTCTCATGGAGACGCTGCGGACTGATGCGGGTCTTTCGGTGATTCCTGAGCGGTTGCTCCGGTTCCCGATGCCTTTGCTTCCGGAGGAAACCGTGGCAGATATTACAAAACAATTTGACCGTACTGCCCGGGAGCTGGCCAAGGCGGAGGAGGACTGGCGGCAGGCGGCGCGCAGAGCGGCGGAGCAGATGACAGGGAGGCGGAACTCATGAAAATTATTTTAGCAACTCATAACGCGGGGAAAATTCGGGAGTTTAAGAAGGTCTTTTCCGATATTGGCTGGGAGGCGGTCCCGGTGGCGGAGGTCACTGATGCGCCTGACCCGGAGGAGACGGGAGCTACCTTCGAGGAGAATGCTCTTTTGAAGGCGAGGTATTACGCAAGGGCTACCGGCCTTCCGGTCATGTCCGATGACTCCGGTATCATTGCAGAGGCGCTGGGAGACCGTCCCGGCGTGTATTCGGCCCGGTATGCCGGCGTTCATGGCGATGATGAGGGGAATAATCAGAAGCTGGTGAGGGAGCTGGCGCCTTATACGGGGGACGAACGGAGGGGACGCTACGTCTGTGTCACCGCGGTGGTGTGGCCCGATGGACGGGAGGTTACCGCTGAGGGTACCTGCGAGGGTATCATTCGGGATTTCTACAAGGGCGATGGCGGCTTCGGGTATGACCCGCTGTTTTATTTGCCTGCCTTTGGCAAAACCATGGCGGAGCTCACCATGGAGGAGAAAAATAAAATCAGTCACCGGGGACGCGCCGTGAAGGCACTGCTGAAGAAGCTCAAGCAGCAGGGACTGATAGAGGACGAGCGCTAGCGGATTGCTATACAAAAAAAGCATATACAGCGAGGTCTATATAGATTTGTCATACACTCGAGCCGAAGGGCTTGTATCATTGTGCAGAATGCTATAATTAAACTGGTACGGCCCGGGAACGTTGTGTCCATTCCCGGGTTTTACTTGTAGGAAGGGGGTACTATGAAGCGGAGGAAATTAAAGCTGATCGGATTTAACAATCTGACAAAAACTCTTTCCTTCAATATGTACGATATCTGCTATGCCAGCACGGAACAGGAGCGGCGAAAGTATATTTCCTACATTGATGAGGAATACAGCGCCGCTCGTCTGACGGAAATTTTGAAAAACGTAGCGGACATCATCGGAGCCACGGTGCTGAATATCGCGCAGCAGGACTATGATCCCCAGGGCGCCAGCGTGACCATGCTCATTGCGGAAGAGGAAACAGGCATCCAGAAAGAGGATGTGGTGGCTCATCTGGATAAGAGCCATATCACGGTGCATACCTACCCGGAAATGCATCCTCAGGACGGTATATGTACCTTCCGCGCCGATATTGATGTGTCCACCTGCGGCCAGATTTCGCCGCTGAATGCGTTAAATTTCCTTCTTACCTCATTTGACGCGGATATCGTCAATGCGGATTACCGGGTGCGGGGGTTTACCCGGGATATTCGGGGAAAGAAAATTTTCATCGATCACAGAATCAATTCCATACAGAATTATATGTCTCCCAAGCTTCGGAACATGTATGACATGGTGGACGTAAACGTGTATGCGGAAAACATTTTCCATACCAATATGCTTCTCCATGATTTCAAGCTGGATGATTACCTGTTTGACACTACAGAACAACAATTATCCCAAAAGGAGGTTCGCAGGATCCGGCGGCTTCTGAGGCAGGAGATGTATGAGATATTTAACGGCCGGAACATGCCGGCGGTTAAGGATTAATTTCAGGAGGCAACCAATGAATACGGCAAAATTAAAAGAAGAAGCCCTTGCGCTTCGCAGAGAAAAGCATCAGATGATCCACACCATGCTGAATGCGGATATGAAGGACGGCCATGATCTGGCGATCGTATACACGCCGGGCGTGTCGGCGCCTTGCCTTGAAATCAAAAAGGATGAGGAGCTGTCGCTGGAGCTGACCTGGCGGGGCAATGTGGTGGCAGTCATTTCTGACGGCACCCGGGTGCTGGGCTTAGGCGATATCGGAGCCGCTGCGGCAATGCCGGTTATGGAAGGCAAATGCGCTCTTTACAAACGGTTTGGCGACATCGACGCGATTCCTATCGTGCTGGACACGAAGGATAAGGATGAATTTATCCATACCGTCAAGCTTCTGGAAAAGAATTTTGCCGGCATCAATCTGGAGGATATTTCCTCGCCGAAATGCTATGACATTGAGGATGAGCTGAAAAAAATCATGGACATCCCGATTTTCCATGATGACCAGCACGGCACAGCGATCGCCGCTCTGGGGGCTCTTCTGGGAGCGCTCAAGGTGGCAGGCAAAAAAATCGAGGATGTGAAGGTCGTCATGAACGGTGCTGGCGCGGCGGGCACCGCTATTGCCAGACTGCTCCTTGAGGATGGCGTGAAGCCGGAACATATGACCATTCTGAATTCTAAAGGCATTCTTTATGACAATGGCCGCCTTGACCGGGTGCAGCTGGCTCTGGTGAAGCAGGTGAACCCGGAAAACCGGCAGGGATCTCTGGCAGATGCGGTGAAGGGGGCCGACGTGCTGATTGGCTGCTCTGCGCCGGGGGTATTCAACAATGAAGCCATCTGCACCATGGCAGACAAGAGTATCGTTTTTGCTATGGCTAACCCGGTGCCGGAAATCATGTACGAGGAAGCCAAGGAAAAGGGCATATACATTTACGGCTCCGGCCGCTCGGACATGCCCAATCAGGTAAACAATTCCTCAGTGTTCCCGGGCCTGTTCAGAGGGGCGCTGGATGTGCGGGCTCATGAAATCAATGAGGAAATGAAGCTTGCCGCGGCGCATGCGCTGGCAGATCTTGCCACCCAGTGCCATGCGGATCCGGATCATGTAGTGGTTGACGTATTTGATCCCCGGGTGCCGAAGGTAGTAGCTAAGGCAGTGGCTGAGGCCGCGATTCGGTCAGGCGTTGCCAGAGTGAAGGAGATCCCGCCGCAGTATAAGGACTAGTCACAGGAAAAAAGAGGCTATCTCAGGATAGTCTCTTTTTTGTTGGCAAAAATGTAGGGGGCCTCTTGTAAAGCTGTATGCAATCTAATGTAAACCTTGAAAAAATAAATTGGTTGATATAAAGTAGTACATATAGCAAGGGGGGGGGAAAACTCTATGATCGGAAGCATTCAAAAAACAGAAAGCATTTTCACTGTAAAGGAGACAGTATTATTTGCGCTCTTTACCGCATTGATTGCCATCGGCGCATTCATTCGCGTACCGGTGCCGGTATGCCCCTTTACGCTGCAGCTTTTGTTTACTATGCTGGCAGGGCTCATACTGGGAAGCAAACGGGGTGCGCTGTCAGTG
The DNA here is from genome assembly GCA_034180505.1 of Dialister sp. GTDB lineage: Bacteria > Bacillota > Negativicutes > Veillonellales > Dialisteraceae > Dialister. The sequence goes on along the minus strand of JAXFOE010000024.1, from coordinate 110,119 downwards.
GCGCTCTATGTGGGCTTGGGCCTTCTGGGCATCCCTGTTTTTACTTCCGGCGGTGGGCCGTCCTATATTTTTCAGCCCACCTTTGGCTATTTGATCGGCTTTATAGCCGGCGCCTATGTGACAGGCTACATGGCGGAGCGGGCAAGGAGCCGTTCCTTTGGCAGGATTCTTTTGGCCAATTTGACAGGCCTTATGATCGTTTACCTTTTCGGGATGGTCTATGTGTACATTATCAATACGTATTATTTGGGCACGCCTATCGGGATCTGGCCCATCGTTTTATATTGCTTCATTCTGGCAGTGCCCGGCGATATCTGCCTGTGCATTCTGGCAGCGGGCCTGTCAAGGAAGCTGCTTCGCGTCAGCGGGCAGCCTCTGGCGTGAAATAAGGAGGGACTTATGGGAAAAGGGAAAGGGCTTTTTATTACAGGAACCGATACGGATATTGGGAAGACCTACGTGACTGCGCTGTTGGTGAAAACTCTACGCAAGGCGGGGTATGACGTGGGCTATTATAAGGCGGCCATCAGCGGCGCGCCTTCTGTGTCGGCGTCTGATGCGGGTTTCGTCAATGCCTTTGCGGACATCGGCGAGCCGGAGGACATGCTTCTGTCCTATCTGTATCAGCATGCGGTGTCACCTCATCTGGCGGCGCGTATGGAAGGGCATCCGCTGGAAAAGGAGGTGATTCTGAGGGCTTGGGACAGAGTGACTGAGGCGTATCCTTTTGTAGCGATGGAGGGATCTGGAGGCATCGTCTGCCCGATTCGTCATGATGACAAGGCGGCGTACTATCTGGAGGATGTTATTCACTGGCTGTCTCTTCCCGTGCTGATTGTAGCTGAGGCGGGCCTTGGCACGATCAATCATGTGGTGACCACCCGGGAATATTGCAGGAGCCGAAATATTCCGGTGCAGGGCATCCTGCTCAACCATTGGACCGGCGGTACCATGGAAGAAGACAATGTAAAAATGATCGAGGAAATTACCGGCGTACCCGTTCTTGGCAGGGTGAAAGAGGGAGATACCCTGCTGGACGCGGACGTGGAGCGACTGATTTCATTATTTAAGTAAGGGATGGGTAGGAGTGCAATGGAGCAGGAGATCATAGATTGGCAAAAAGAGGATCAGAAATATATTTGGCATCCGGCGATGCAAATGAAGGACAATGAGGTTTTTCCTCCGGTGGTTATCGATCACGGAAAGGGCATGTATCTGTATGATACGAAGGGGAAAGCGTATCTGGATATTATTTCCTCGTGGTGGTGCAATCTTTTAGGGCATTGTCATCCGGAAATCAACGAGGCTCTGAAGGAGCAACTGGATCGGCTGGAGCATGTTATCTTTACCAATTTTTCTCACAAGCCGGCGATTGAGCTGGCCCGGGAGTTGGCAAAGGTGGTTCCCAAAGGGCTGACAAAATTCAATTTCCATGACAACGGATCGTCTGCAGTAGAAGCGGCACTTAAAATGGCTTTCCAGTACCATTTTCAAACCGGGCACCCTGAAAGAAAACGGTTCATGTGTCTCAATGATTCTTATCACGGTGAAACCATCGGCGCTCTGTCGGTGGGGTCCATGGATTTTTACGCAAAGATTTTTCATCCCCTCATGGTGGACACCATCCATCTCAAGGGACTCGACTGCTACCGCTGTCCCTACGGCAGAGACCGGAAGAACTGCAATATGGAATGCTTTGCAAGCGCGAGGGAGGCCTTTGAAAAATACGGCAGGGAAACGGCGGCGCTGATTGTGGAGCCTATTCTGCAGGGCGCCGCCGGTATGCGGATCTATCCGGCAGAGTACCTGCGGCGGCTCAGAAAGCTCTGTGATGCGTACGGCGTGCTCCTGATTGATGATGAAATCGCGGCGGGCTTTGGCCGAACAGGAAAATTATTTGCCATCGAGCATGCCGGTGTGTCCCCGGATATTCTTTGCACCTCTAAGGGGCTCACCGCAGGTTATATGCCCATGTCGCTTACCATCACTACCGATGAAATATATAATGCGTTCTACGACGATTACGGCAAGCATAAAGCCTTTGTCCACAGCCACACCTATGCGGGAAATCCCATGGGCTGCGCCATCGCCCTCACGGTTTTGAAAATTATGAAGCGGGATCATATCCTAGAAAGGGTAAACGAGAACGGAAAATACCTTCATGACCGGCTCGTAGCCGCTTTGGGTGCTCATCCTCATGTGGGAGAAATCCGCCACATCGGCCTCATCAACGCCATCGAACTGGTAGAGGATCGGGATACAAAGCAGGCCTTTGATCCAAAGAGGCGGATCGGTTGGCATATTTTCCGGCAGGCCATGGAGGACGGCCTCGTGCTTCGCCCCATGGGGGACGTGATTTATTTCAACCCGCCCCTGACCATTGAAAAAGAGGACATGGATAAGGCAGTGGCGCTGTGCTGCAAAGCGGTGCTGTCCGTTCTTCCCGCATAGGCATTCAAAAAGCACTTGTGTACACGTAAAATGATTTAAACGTATACATAAGTGCTTTTATGCATAATTGATATAAACTATATCTAAAGAAGTCGATTAAAAATATAGCAAAATGAACTGCAGGGTGATAGACTGAATGCAAGGCATGTGTTAAAAGAAAGGATACACAACTTTTACGTATCATTGTGATGCTGCCTCTGGGGAGGGCGGCCAGTTTGCAAGGGGGTGCCTCAATGGCAAAGGAGAAAACAGGCGGACTGCTTGCCCATCTCGGCATGTGGATTATTATTGCCACCATCGCCGGGGCGGTTGCAGGGCTGATACTGGGAGAAAAGGCGCATGTCATCGCGCCGGTGGGCACGCTGTTCATGCAGCTCATTAAAATGATTGTAGTGCCTATGGTCTTTTTCTCATTGATCGGCGGTGCAGCCGCTCTTGGCCGTTCCAACGGTGCGGGAAAAATCGGGCTGCTTACGTTCGCCTACTACGGTGTGACCACAGCGGTCTCGGTAGGTATTGGGATCGCCTTTGCGGTGATTTTCAAGCCCGGCGCGGGCATTGATATGGCTTCTCTATCCAGCGCAGCCATCAATGTAGGCGACCTGTCCAAGGCAGGCGAGCTGCCGGGATTCTGGGATACCATCATCGGCTTCGTTCCGGCCAATCCGTTTCAGGCCATGGTGGATGGAAATATTTTGCAGATTATCACCTTTTCTCTGTTCATAGGCTTTGCCATGTCCCTTCTGTCCGAGGGCAATAAGGAGTTTATGACTCGCATCGTGGACTGCTGCACCGAGATGTGCATCAAGGTCATGATGGCGATCATGTGCGTGGCGCCGATCGGTGTGTTTTGTCTGATGGCTGATGCTACAGGAAGCTTCGGCTATGATGTGCTGGTGAAGATCATGTACCTCATCATTCTGTATGTGGCGGCTCTCGCGATTGTCACCTACGTCATGATTGGCGGTACTGTGGCGCTGTTCTCCAAATGCACCAGCTATGTGCATTTTTTTAAAGCCATGTGGAAGGTGCAGGTTTTCGCTTTCTCCACTGCTTCGTCCATGGCGACTCTTCCCTTGAATATGGCGACTACTCAAAATGAGCTGGGTGTGTCCAAGGAAACGACCTCCTTCGCTCTGCCGCTGGGGGCTACGATCAACATGAACGGCAACGCGGCATACTATGCCATGGCGGCTCTCTTCATCGCTCAGATGTATGGCATGGAGCTTTCCATGGGCCAGTACATTGCCATCGTAGTCACCTCCACCCTTGGTGCTGTGGGACAGGCCGGCGTGCCCGGTCCGACTCTTCTGGTGGTGGCCGTCCTTGTAGCGGCGGGCATTCCCATTGAAGCGCTGCCCATTCTTTTTGGGGTGGACCGTATATTTGATATGCTCCGCACCGCAGTCAACATCACCGGAGACGCGGCCTGCGCAACCATTGTAGATCAGTTCCGCCAAGAAGAATAAAAAGCTTGACAAAAAATCTTTGCCTGCGGGGTTGCTCCCCGGGCAGAGATTTTTTAATGCTACTTTTTATGAATCGTGAGGATGAAAACAGAGCGGTCTGATGATTTCCAAGGCAAGAGTCATTTTTTTAGGAGCCCGGCCAATGAAAAAGCATTACGCGATCGGTTTTATTTCAATGGCTTCTCCCAAATGGAAGGACCAGAGGCAGAGGCGATGCACCGGCCGGCCAAGAATGATGGACGCGGCCTTGCCATAAATGGAAAGCTGCATCGCGTAGTGGCTGGCAAGAACCTCTCCGTCTGATACATGATCGGTTTTATAATCCACGATGGTAAGCTGCCCGCTGCTTTCAAATAAACAGTCGATGACACCTTGCAAAAAAATCGGGTCCTCGAGATTGTTTTTATAAAAGGTATGCGCCGGAAGAAGAATAGAGAAAGGAAGTTCCTTCTTTAACTGTTCTGCAGCGGCGGCTTCCTTGCCGAGCGGGCTTGAAAGGAAGCGGGCGATGTCTCTTGCAGGGTGACGGTGTGAAGTGTCCGTCAGAAGCACAGTTGCTTCCTCGTCGGTAAAGACACCCTCGTCATGAAGATTCTGCAACGCATTATAGACGGCCCCCGCCTTTGGAGGCAACGATGAAAAATCAAGAGCCTGCATGGCCTTGTGTATCAGCATGCCGTAGGACGCGCCGGACAGAGGCTTTTTATTCTCTGAAAGGAAGAGCGGCGGCTCAGCAAAATCCGGCGAGAGGGATGTGTCCTCCGCTGTTTCATCGGGCAAAGTCTCCGCGAGAACCGATGACGGAAGGGGTGCCTGCTCGGCTGCATTGTCTGCAGTTTCCTGCAACAGTTTCAACGCAGAGGTGGCTGTCATTTTTGCGGGAATCCGGCTGGCATCCTCGTAGGGATAGGTCCAGAGCATAGCCGATGAAAGCCAATCCGGCACCGGTGAGGCAGAGGGCGTGAAGAAGGCTGCCAGGGCCTTCTCTTTTTCCACTGCTGCTTTGTCTTTCACAGCGCCCTGCCCTGTCACAATTTCATCAATGGCTTCGCCCTCAGACAGCAGGGCTAGCTCATCCTTTGAGAGAAGATCCTTCTGATTGATCCGGTTCAAAACAAATCGGGCTTCATCGGAGGGGGCATCCTTTTTGAGAGCCTGCTCCTTTTCAAGGAGCTGCCACAGGTCGGCCATGGTTTTATGGCAGGCTGCGGCGGGCATGATCCAGTCCAGATAGGACGATGCGCCAGCGATGAGGTAGGATGGCAGCGGAGTCGGGCAGTCTTTAATAGTGCCCTCGAAAAGGGGAATGGTCCAGCGCTCCAACTCGGCGGAGAGATTCTTTTTTATGCCGGTGATGATGAGCTTGTCTCTGGCTCTCGTCATGGCTACGTACAGCAGGCGGGCTTCCTCGGCGCGGCTTTCCCGCTGCAGCGTTTCTGAAATGGCCTTGTAATACAGCGTGGGCCATCGAAGATGGCGAGCCAGATCGATCATCTGTATGCCCAGACCGAGTTCTTTGTGACAGATGACCCGGCCCGATGTGTCCTGCTTATTGAAGGATTTCGCCGTATCTGACAGAAAGACCACAGGAAATTCAAGGCCCTTGCTTTTGTGAATGGTCATGATCCGCACCGCATTGCTTTCCTGAAGGAGAGCCACGTCGGATTTACAGCTTCGGCCGGATTGATGCAGCTTTTCCAAATAATCAAGGAACAGAAACAGGCTGTTTCCCGAGGAGCGGTCTCTTTCCAGCGCGGTCTGGTACAGTGCGAGAACGTGAGCCTGCCGGAAAACACCGCCGGGAAGGGCGGACACATAGGTCATAAAGCCGGTATCCTCCAGAATGAGCTGAATCAGCGGGGCCACGCCATCCTGCTTGGCCTTGGTCCGCCATACGGATAGCCGCTGCAGAAGGAACGAGAGCGAGTCCGCCTTGTCCTTTGACAGCCATTGGGAAGGGTCAGCGCCGCAGAGGGTGTCCCAGAGAGTTTCATCGGACCGGTTCCGCTTGCAAAGGGCGAGACAGGCCAGATCCTCCTCGGAAAATCCGCCGAAGAAGGAGCGGAGAAGCGCCGCAAGGGGAATGTCCTGCCGGGGATTGTCTAAAATTTGCAGCAGCGAATAAAGAGTCCTGCCCTCGGTACTGTCCATGAAATCATCCTCTTTGTCAGAGACAGCAGGAATATTTTTATCCCGCAGCGCCTTCAGAATAATTGGCGCCTTGCCTTGAGTGGACCGAAGCAGAATGACGATGTCGTTATAGCGGATGGGCCGGAAGCTGCCATCGCTGTTCATGACCTGTTGCTTTCCATTCACCATCGCTTCAATTTTTTGCGCGATGAGGCGGCCTTCCATTTCGATGCCTGCCAGCTCTCGCAGCTCCTGCGGGCTCTCGTTTGTTTTGATTTCGCTCTGGTCAATGAGATCAATATCCACAGATCCGCCTACATAATCCGCGGGGCGCGGCTCCTCGTGCCGGCCGGCGTACAGCGCTTCCGCGTCACTGTAATTCAGCTCGGTGTCCGACTTTGTCATAAACTGGCGGAACAGGAAATTGATGGACGAAAGAATGGTGTGGTCGCTTCTGAAATTTTTATTTAAATCGATGCGGTGCAAAAGGCTTTTCGGCTCCAGAGAATAGGTCTCGTACTTCTCCAGGAAAATCGTGGGGTCTGCCTGCCGGAACCGGTAGATGCTCTGCTTAATGTCGCCTACCATGAAGCGGTTGTCTTTTTTTGAAATGAGGCAGGCAATCAGCTCCTGCACGCCGTTTGTATCCTGATACTCGTCGATCATGACCTCTTTATATTTCTCCCGCAGCGCCAGCGCTGCCTTGGAAGGAAAGTCAGCGGCATGGTCCGGGGAAAAATCAGGGTTCTCCCGATCGATGAGTACGTCCAGCGCATAATGCTCCAGATCGTTGAAATCCATTACCGCATCCGCTTTTTTTCTCTCCTTAAAGGCGCGGGAAAAATCGAGAGTCAGCGCAGACAGGGTAGTCACGATGGGATACATGGCCCGCATGTCGGAGAGCCATGTGGCCGCCGGTACCTGCAGCAGACCCTTCATGTTAGCCGTGTAGCGCTTTTTTACCTTATCCCGGGTGGCCCTGATGGGTTCGATGGCTTTCTCAAACTCAGCTACTGTGGGATATGCGGGGTAGGCGTTCTTATTTTTGTGGCTGGGCATCCGCTTGAAGAGAGGCTCCGCGATGCTCGACAAGGAGGACCATGTCTGGCAGGACTCAAAGGCTTGAAAGGACTGGTATTCATCGGAAAGCATGTCCCCCAGAATGGGTTGAAGCCGCGGGTCCCGCTGCACCAGGTCGAACATGGTGCGGTAACTGTCGCAAATGGACAGGGCTTCGCTTTTTAGCGAGTCAAGCACCGGCTGCATCCATGACAGATCGTCCAGCGAGGTGTCCTCCGGGATCCGATACGGCTCCGGGAGAGAGCGAATCCACTCCTCCGGGAAGGGCATGGACGTAGAAAAATCATGAATCCCAAGGACGGTTGCCTTCAGGCGGGTATCCTGAAAGCGGTCTGCGAAGCGGTCGACGCAGTCCTGAAAGGAGGGATCCTTTTTTTCATACCACCGCTCCAGCACGGCGGACAGGACCTCCTCCTTCAGCAGATACATTTCATTTTCATCGCTGATGATCCTTGTCTTAGGATCCATGTCGAGAAGGTAAAAATATTGGCGGATCAGAGACTGGAAAAATGAGTCCAGCGTAGAAATTTGGGCAGTTCCCATCAAAGACAGCTGCTTTTCCAGATGCGCTGCAAGAGATGTGTCATGCGAGGCATGGGCTGCCTCAAGGGCCTTTGTCAGGCTGGAGGAGATGCGGGATTTCATTTCTGCAGCCGCTGCCTTGGTGAAGGTCAGCACGAGGAGCTCATTTACATCAGCCTGATCGGAGGTGTCCATGAGCCGCCGCTTGATTCGTTCTGTGAGAACCGCTGTCTTTCCGCTTCCTGCAGCGGCAGAAAGGAGCAGGCTGCTGTGTCTGAGGGAAAGCGCTTCCTCCTGCTCAGCGGTCCAGGTTATGTTACTCATGGTTGTCCTCCTTTTTTGGGGTGAGCTGGCCCTTCCATTCCTTTTTGATGACCGTGTTGGAGCGGTGGGGCACATAATCATAGGATTCGCCGGGCATGTCCGGGTCAAATCGGCAAATGCTCCTGTACCGGCAGTAGGAGCAGGGGCTTGTGTCGTGAATGCGAATCGGCGTGATAGGGATGAGGCCGCTGTCGATCTGCCGGTACAGCTGGATCAGCTTCTGCCTTGCTTGCGATAGAAGGAAGGAAAATTCCGCTTCTGAAAGAAGCCGCTGATTGTTTTGGGACGGGACTCCTTCTTTGGTATAGCTCACCGGGATAAAGGTGCTTCTTTTCTTGTTTGCAGGGCATTGCTCGAGAGACTGAAGCACGGCGGTATCATCAACCATATACCCCTCAGTGATGGGGCCTGCACCGGCCTTTTCATTCTCCGGATCCGGCGGAAGAGGGAGGGGCGTATCCTGCTCTGACAGGTAAATATACATGATTGCAGCCGGAAGAAGGGGGCTCTCTGGGTTTGCTTCCATCACGGCCAGAAGATAGGTGATGAGCTGTAGCTTATAGCCTGACAGAATGTCATCCAGAGACAGATGAGGCGTTCCTGTCTTGTAATCGTAAATAGCCACGCGGTTCCCGTTCTGATCGATTCGGTCGATGGTGCCCTCCAGCGTAAAGGATTCGGCCTCATCGCTTTGCAGCTTAAGAAGGAATTTTTTCTCCAGCCCCTTCGTGTCAAAGCGGCTGCTTCGGCTCCAGTCGCGGAGCTGCTCAAGGGAGCGCCTGAAGGATTTTTTGAGAGCTCGCTTCGTGTATCGGGACGCCGCATCCTTGTCAAGGGCGCCTGATTTGATCCGGGGCGCGATGGTGGAAGCGATTTCCTCGGATAAGGCGGAAATATCTTCATCGGTAGCGTCTCGCCATTGCTTGTTTCTCTTTAATATTTCATTGCCAAAGCGGTGAAGGCCGGCGTGCATATAATTGCCAAAGTCCGGCGGGGCCAGTTCGCCGGCATCTCGCTCTCGAAGAGAAAGGCCGTGCTTGAGGAAATATTGATAAGGGCAGCTGCGGTAGGCTTCAAGGCTTGTGACAGAGCCGTAGAGACGGCCGCCGGGCTTGAAGAGCCGTCTTGCCAGCTCCTTGGAAAGCGGGTGGGCAGTATTGTCATAGGAAAGGCCCCGCTTCATTTCTTGAAGGAGCGGAGCGTATGCGCTGCCGCTGGTGAGGATCCAGTCCTTCAGGTGAGTCCAGTTTGAATCGTCTGCCGGAACGCCCTCGGACAGAATGGGGGACAGAAGGGAAATCGCCTTGACCGGGTTCATAAAAAAAGAGGGGGCATCGGAGGTAAGGGACGGAAGCGGCGCCTGCCGGTGGCTTGATACGTAGCCGAGAGACTCCAGTCGGGATAAAAGGAAGGACATCTCCGCATTTTTTCCGCCGCTCACCGAGGCGGGACAGGTAAAGCAGAGCATGCTTCTCATGCGGGTCAGTGCCAGCTGGGTATAAAATTGCTCCCGTTCAAGGGCAGTGAGCAGATCTGATCCAAAGCTCAGATGCTCTTCCTTCTCAAGGTGGCGCATTTCCTTTTCTGTGAAGAATCCTCCCTCATCAATGTGCTGAGGGAATTCGCCCTCCAGCGCACCGGGAATAAATACGGCGTCGGCCTCCATGGAGTAGCCCCGCTCGGCAGAGGTCACCGTCACATGGTCCAGTGTGGGCGGGATCATAGAGAAGGTAAGGCTCGAAAGGCCGTCCTGCAGAATGGATGAAAATTCGCTTTCCTCCATGGGGTCCTTGCGGCTGACATGAACGATTTCATCCATCAGGGACAGCACCTTTTTCCACACCTGCAGGTGCGGCTTTGTTTTTGATTCCTTGAATTCTTCCGCATCCAGCGCAGACAGCTTGTCAGGGATGCCCTGCTTCATAAGCCAGTCGTACAAAAGGCGGCACCGATCATGGGCGACAGACGCATGAACCCAGTCCTTGGCCAGCGGCGAGAGAAGAGAGAGAAGTGACATGCGCCAGCGGTTCGCCTCTTGGGAGAGAGCTGCCTCTTTTTCCGTTACCGGACCCGCATCCTGATCGGGACCTCTGCTGTCTCTAAATTTCCACTCCGAGTCCCACTGCCAGGAACGGATGCCGTATTTGCGAAGATAATTTTCAAGGCGATCCACATCGGCATCGGAAAAATTGGGAAGGAGCCCTGTTTTCAGAAGAGACAGGATGGTCTTTCTTTGATAGCCCGAGCCGCTTCTGGTTTTCTCCGCCTGAAGGAACGAAAGAAGGCTTGTGATGAGAAGCACCAGCGGGTGGCTCGTCATATGCCGCTTTTCATCAATAAACACAGGAATATTTGAGGGGCGGAAGGCGCGGCGGATGCTGTCGGTGTAGGCATCAGGATTGCGGAGCAGTATCAAAATATCCTTATAGCGAAGGCCATGGTCCCGCACGAGGCGGATAATGGCGCCTGCGATATAATCAATCTCCGCATCCCGGTTCGGCGCGTCAATGATGTGAATACCTTTTGTGATGTCCCCGGCGGGCCCCGCTTTTTTTGGCGCGGCTGGCGTGCCGATGGAAAAGAAATGCTTCGCTACGCTAGCGGTTTCCTCATTTTGGAAGCGGAAGGACGTGCGCAGAGTGACCGCATCAAAGTGGCCTGCCGCAGTGGCAACCATTTCATACATATGGTAAGGTCTTGCGAAATACGGGTTTTCCCGGGCGCTGTCAGGGCTGTCCATGGGAACTGTGACAGTCACCTCTGGGGCGGATCCAATCAGGGCGGACACCACGTTCATTTTTTGCGGCGGCATTCCGTTGAAGCCGTCGATCCATATGCGAGTGTTTTGAATCGTTTGGGATTTATGAATCTCCCGGGCCAGAAGATCAAGCAGGGAGCCGGCGTAGGAAAAATGCGTCGACAGGTAATCATGGTAGGCCTGATAAAGGAGAGCCAGATCGGATAATTTTTGTCCCAGCGGCGTGTCCTCTTCCGCCTCGGCTGCCGATGACAGAGCAGAGGGGCTGATGCAGAATAAATCGAGCTGATGAAAAAAATTAGCTAGCATTTCTGAAAAATGAGGCATACCGGCAGCGCGGCCGATAGTCTTGAATTGTTTTTTATGAGCTGACAGCAAACGGAGCAGCACCAGCTGCTGCCCCAAGGGGGTCAGCGTATCTCCCAGCGGCGAGTGAAGCTCGTTGCATATACGGTAGGCCAGACGGGAGAAGCCAAGGACATCAGTATTCATGAAGCCCTTCCCGGGGAAAATGGAGGCCAGCATGTATTCCGCCGTGTAGGTGCCCTGATCGGGAACAATGAGAATGGCCCTGCGGGAAGAATTTCCCCTGAGGTAGTCACGAATTTCCTCGCAGCACCGTCTCGTTTTTCCGCTGCCCGGGCGGCCAAAAATAAAATGAAGTCCCATAGCGCCTCCTGTTGATATGATGGCAAAAGTCATCAAGCGCAACAAAATTTTTTCTGATATACGTCTCTATTATAACGAAGCCAAGCTGCTGATGCAGATATTTTTTAAGAGCGCCAAAAAACAAAGAGGTTTATTTTTTGCAAGAGCAGTTATTTTTTATTTGCAGCCGCTTCAAAGGTATCAGCCCAGCTCATTTTCTTGACAGACACAGCCATATGCCCTACAATTTGAGGGGCTATGAAGCATGGGAGAGTGGGCCCTTATGGGCGATTCTTTTTTATAGGCTGAAAGGCAGAGGGGATCCTTCGGCAGACGCAGAAAAGGAGGCGCCTATGAGTAAACCTCTTGTGGCCATCGTAGGCAGACCGAATGTAGGAAAATCGACGCTGATTAACGGACTGGCACAGCGGAGAGTGTCCATCGTGGAGGACATTCCCGGCGTGACGAGGGACCGGATTTATTGCGATGTCCGATGGCTAGACCGGGAGTTCACGCTGATCGACACCGGCGGCATTGAATTCAGAAATGAAAAGGACCAGCTTTCGAGCGGCATCCGCCAGCAGGCAGAGCTTGCCATGGAAGAGGCAGATGTCATTCTTTTTGTGGTGGACGCAAGAACCGGCATGACCGCTGATGATGAAATCATTGCCAATCTTCTTCGCCGTACCGGAAAGCCGGTGATTCCAGTGGTGAATAAGGCGGACAGCGATAAGCAGGACATGGACGTGTATGAGTTTTATTCTCTCGGTCTGGGCGATCCCATTCCTGTATCAGCGGTCAATCATCTCGGCTTCGGGGAGCTTTTAGACGCAGTGACCAAGGATTTTCCGCCGCTGGAAACAGAAATTTCCCCTGACATCATCCGCACGGCGGTGGTAGGCCGGCCGAATGTGGGTAAGTCGACGCTGATCAATTCCCTTCTCGGCTACGAGCGATCGCTGGTGGCAGATGAAATGGGTACCACCCGGGACGCGGTGGATTCCGTTTGGAAGTACAAGGGCAAAACCTTTATCCTTGTGGACACTGCCGGTATGCGACGGAAAAGCAAAATTGACGAGCCGCTGGAGCGCTACAGCGTGATCCGGTCCATCCGGGCCATTGATAACTGCGACGTAGCGATTTTTGTGCTTGATGCTAATATCAAGGTGACCGAGCAGGACAAGCGGATCATCGGCTATATTCATGAAGCCGGCAAGGGTCTGATTTTACTTGTGAACAAGTGGGATCAGATCGAAAAGGAAAATAATACGATGGTGGAGTTCGATAAGGAAATCCGGGACGCGCTTCCCTTTGCGCCCTATGCGCCAATGCTGTACGGGTCGGCGCTCACAAGGCAGCGCATTCACCGGTTGGGCGATATGATTTACAATGTGGCCGAGCAGCAGAGTCTTCGGGTGCCTACAGCGGTGCTGAATGATCTTCTGGAGGATGCGAAGATCGTCAATCCGCCACCGGCTCATGCGGGGCGGGTGGCAAAAATTTATTACATGACTCAAGTGGGGATCCGTCCGCCTACGTTCGTTTTATTTGCTAACGATGCCAATCTGATTCACTTTTCTTACGTGCGCTTTTTGGAAAACCGCCTTCGAGAGTCTTTCAGCTTTTCCGGCACGCCGATCCGCATCGTGGTTCGAAGCAAAAAGGATGGGGATGAGCTGTGACTGGCTACCTGTGGCAGATCGGGCTTGCCTATCTGATCGGCGCTCTTCCCTTCGGATTTATCATCGGGAAATTATTTTACCGGGTGGATCTTCGGACAAGAGGCAGCGAAAATATTGGAGCCACCAATGCGTACCGGGAGCTGGGTGCGGTGGCAGGGCTAGCTACGTTTGCTCTTGACTTTTTGAAGGGCTTTATGGCGGTGCAGCTGGGCATGCCGGAACCGCTGGCAGTGCTGGCGTGTGCGCTGGCCGCAGTGATCGGAAATGACTGGTCTGTATTTCTCGGGTTTAAGAGTGGCAAGGGCGTGGCTTGCAGCGTAGGGGCATTTACCTTTATTTCGCCTATGGCTACGCTGGCAGCCTTCGTTGTGTGGCTGATTCTGATGGGCTGGAAAAAAATCGTGTCTCTCGCGTCAATTGTGGCGGCACCGGTGGTGCCGCTAGTGATATTTTTTTCCGACGCGCCCTTGGAATATGCCGTTTTTGCCGCATTTGCGGCAGTTATTGTGATAGGAAAGCATAAGGATAATATTGGTCGGCTTCTTCGAGGGGAAGAGAAGCCCATATCCAGAGAAAGGAGGTAAGCTATGAAAATTGCTATGATCGGCTCCGGCGGCTGGGGCACGGCGATGATGATTGAGCTGTCCAAAAGAAATGACCAGCTTGTCATGTATTGCCGCAATGAGGAGACTGCCCGCATTTTAAGAGAGACCCGTTACAATAACGAGTACCTTGAGGGGATACGGATACCCGATTCCATTTCCATTTCCAGTGATCTGGAGGAAACAGTCACCGGCGCTTCCTATGTGATTCTTTGTACGCCATCGGCAGTTACTGAGGAGACTGCCAGGCGGATTGCCCCGTGGCTGACTAAGGACGCGGTGGTGATATGTGCGTCCAAGGGTCTTGCGGACAACAAGGCCCATCGCTTATCCGAGGTGATTCAGAGCGCGCTTTCGGGCATTACGGATAATATCGTGGCCCTGTCAGGCCCGAATCATGCAGAGGAGGTGGGCCGCGGCCTTCCTACGGCGACGGTGGCAGCGTCTCCTGTGCCGAGGGCGGTGCAGCTGGCGCAGGATCTATTTATGAGCCCCTCGTTTCGGGTGTACCGCAGTCAGGACATCAAGGGCGTGGAGTATGGCGGCGCATTGAAAAACATTATTGCCTTGGCCTGCGGCGTGCAGGATGGGCTTGGTCTTGGGGATAATTGCCGGGCGGCTCTCATGACGAGAGGGCTTGTGGAAATGACCCGATTCGGCGTGTATTTCGGCGCAAGAATGAGCACCTTTTTTGGTCTCTCCGGCATGGGAGATCTGATCGCCACCTGTACCAGCGAGCATAGCCGCAATCACAAGGCGGGGCTTTTTCTGGCAAAGGGCATGACTGCGGCAGATATACAGAGCCGGACCCACATGGTGGTGGAAGGGATTCGCACCGCCTTCCTAGTCAATGAGATTGCAAAGCGACATGAAATCGACATGCCTATCACCGAGGAGGTTTGTCGCGTGCTGGAAGGTGAGCACTCAGCCATGGATGCGCTGGAAATTCTGATGGGCCGCGCGAAAAAAGCGGAGGAAGAGTCATATCTTCCGGGCAGTGAATATAATTTGTAGTCTTGCGGTATCACAGACCCGGTGGCATACCGCCTACCGGCGTTATATGGTATAATGCAATGCGAATCAAGGGCTCACGACAGGGGCATAGGGACCGGGGACAGCTATGATTAAAATTATTGCAGGCTCGGCGAAGGGGACCACTCTTCTGTCGCCGAGCGGACGGTCGACCCGGCCTACACTGGGCCGCCTGCGGGAAAGTATATTTAATGTGCTTTCCAATGTGGGATTTCTGGAAACAAGGGTGCTGGATATTTTTTCCGGTACAGGGGCCATGGGACTAGAGGCGCTCAGCCGTGGGGCAGACAGGGCGGTCATGATCGACCATGCTACGGCGGGCCTTATCCGGCAGAATGCGGTCCGCTGCCATGTGGCAGACAAGGCGAGAGTCCTTGCAGGGGATGTAAAGGCGGCACTTCGTTCTCTTAAAGGGGAACAGTTCGATTACATATTCATGGATCCTCCCTATGGGAAGGGATACATTGAAGAGGTTCTTGTTTTAGTGCTTGCTTGCAGGCTTCCCGCATACAATGCTATTATTGTAGTAGAGCATACTTCCTCAGAGCCGCTGTCTGTGCCGGCGGATTGCGAGATTTGGAAGGAGAAACGGCAGGGGCGTGCCCTTGTGACGTATCTGCTCTGCAAAAACACGTAGGGAGTTTACTATGAAACTGGCTATCTGTCCGGGCAGCTTTGACCCGGTCACCTATGGGCATCTGGACATTATCAAACGGAGTGCCTGTCTGGTAGACAAGCTGATCGTGGCTGCTTTTTTGAATCCTGTGAAGAATTACATGTTCACCCAGGAGGAACGGCTGGACATGCTTCGGGAGACGACAAAGAACATTCCCAATGTGGAGGTTGATGCGTTCGGCGGCTTGCTGAACGAGTATGCAAAGAAAAAGAATTGCCATCTATTGATTCGCGGGCTTCGGGCGTTTTCGGATTTCGAATATGAATTTCAGCGGGCCCTTATGATTAAGCAGGTGGAGCCGACGCTGGAGACGGCATTCTTTATGACTGATGGAAAATATTCCTATATTTCATCCACCGGCGTGCGGGAGCTTGCCTATTTTCACGGGGAAATAGAAAAAATGGTTCCCCCCTATGTGCAGCAGATGATTGCAAAGAAATTGCAAACGCGGGAAAAGTGAGGTTCGCTATGGATACGAGAAAGTTGCTGGAAGAGCTTGAAAATGTGGTTATGAATGCGGCTGATGTGCCATTCACCACAAAAAAAATGGTTGACCGGGAAGAGGTGTCCCGCCTGATTGATGCTATTAACCAGTCCCTGCCCAATGAATTGGATAACGCGCGGCGCATCGTGGCGGACAAGGAACGGATCCTTTTGGATGCTGAAAAGAAAGCGGACGATACCATTGCCCAGGCCAAGGATTATATTGCCCGCATCACGGAAGAAAGCGAGCTGGTCAAGCAGGCTCAGGAACGGGCCAACGAGGTGGTCACCTCGGCCAATCAGTCTGCTGAGGAGCTTCGGAACAGCTCGGTCACTTATGCTACGGATGTGCTGAAGTATGTGGAAACCAATATGGAAAACGTGCTGGACAGTCTGAAGAAAAATCGGCAAAGCCTGATTGATTCTAACAGCCAGTCCGTCGATGCAGGAGAGGATGGCAGCCGGAGATAGGGCTCTGTGAGGCGATGAATTTCATACAGGGCATTACTGCTCCTGGTGTTACGAACCAAAGCAGGGGGGGCAAGATGGAAAGGAGAACAATATTCCCGGGATATGTACTCATCGGAGGAATTGTTGTAGTTCTTCTCATTGCGATGGGCTTCCTGTCAGGTTCGTTTTTTGATGGGGGTCCGGGGCAGCCTGTGGTGGTGAAGCCGGAGAAAAAGGATGCACCTGCTCGGATTCTTGTGTATGTAGCAGGCGCAGTCAATTCGCCCGGGGTCTATGAAATGTCGGACGGCGGCCGCGTGTTTGAGGCGGTGAAGGCAGCGGGAGGGACGATTCCTTACGCAGATGCTGCATCTATTGATATGGCAGGAGCCCTTGAGGACGGCATGCGGATCTATGTGCCGCTGGATATCACTGCCAGGGAAAGCGCCGGCCGAACTCTTATCAATATCAATACAGCCAATCGGGAGGAATTATCTGTGCTACCCGGCATCGGCCCTGTGACGGCGGATAAAATTATAGACTGGCGCGACCAGCACGGCAGCTTTACAACCCGGGAAGACATCATGAAGGTTCCTTCCATCGGGGAAGGAAAGTATCGGAAGATAGAAAATCAAATAACCCTATGATACGGAAATACAGTATGATTGCCGTGGCGATGCTCATGGCAGCAGGGATCCTTATTTTTCCGCACATCGTTGCGAATTCTTTCTACTTGTATGGGGCGCTTTGCGTCCTTTTTCTTTTGGCTGCTTTCTTATACAGCAGAGGGCTTATAAAGACCGCGGTCCTGCTGTCAGCCTGCTTCGTTGTGATTTGTGGCATAACGCGGGCGGAAATTTTTGAAAATCATTGGCAGGCCATGTCCCATCATATTCTTGGTGAGAGCGGGAACTATACAGTCTGCGTGACCGAGCGGCCGCTAGTACAAAAGGACAAGGGCTACGCGCGGTATCTGGCAAGGCTTGAAGAAATCCGTTACAAGGACGGAGATCGGCGTCCTCTTTCGGGGAGCGTGTATCTTTATGGTGATGGGGAGACAGTATATCCCACAGGCAGCCGCTTGTCAGTGGTCGGGAAAATAACGGCGCCGCTTATTTTTGACAACCTCGGCAAAATTCATCTGGCCGGACGCTACCGAAGCATGGAGCTTATCGGACGCATATATGCGGAGCCAGGAAGCATCACCTATGAAGGGAGAGATTTCTCCTCCGTTGTCACGAAGCTGTCCGATTATATTCATGGAAGGCTTCGTCAGCTTGTCATGACCTACATGGATCCAGTGCGGGCGTCCATCGTGATGACCCTTCTCTTTGGCGGCAACTATCAGGACATTTCTCAACATATTATGGAATCCTTTTCCGTGACAGGGATCATTCATATTTTGTCCGTGTCCGGTTCCCATATTGCTCTTCTCTTTGGCTTTCTCTGTCTGCTCGGGAAATGGTTTTCACTTCCAAGGCGGATCACGCTGATTCTTTCCGTTTTGCTGGTGCTTTTCTACGCTACTCTGTCCGGTTGGGTGCCTCCGGTGGTGCGTGCCTCTGTCATGGGTGTGCTGTCCATGGGCGGTTTATTTTTAGATCGGCAAAGGACGTCTCTTAATATTCTAGGGGCGGCCATCTTTGGCATGCTTCTTTATGACCCGATGTATATTTACGATGTGAGCTTCCAGCTGTCAGCGTTGGCATCGGCAGGTATTTTAATTTTTTACCAGCCCCTGTCAGAGTGGCTGGCAGAGCATGCCCCGCTCCCGGGCTTTATCCGGGAGGGGACGGCGCTTTGCTTGGCGGCGCAACTGCTCGCTATTCCGGTGGTACTCTATGATTTTCATCGGCTTCCGCTGTACTCGGTTTTTGCCAACCTTCTGGTGACGCCGATTTTAGAATGGGTTATCATCGCAGGACTTTTTGCAGCCCTGCTTTCGTTGATGCTTCTTCCGCTGGCAGGGGCGCTGCTTTTTTTGACAGACGGCATGCTTTTTGCTGCACTTCGAATCAATTTCTTTTTATCTCATCTGCCCTATGCGTCCATTGCCGTGGGAGGGCTTGGCATGATCCGCTCTGCCGCGTGGTATGTGCTCTTGTTTTCTGTGTATGGGTGGCATGAAATTTCAAAGCGCAAGGGCCTTTTATATTCGCTGGTTTTTCTTTGGGTGGCGATGATAGGAATTGTGGCGGGGCAGATTTTTTACGCGCCCTCCCTTGTGGTGTACGTGCCTCAACTTGGCATAGCCCGAGGAGCTGTTCTTGTATCCGATGCGGGCGGGATTGTATACTATAAAAACAATGGGACTCTTTCGATGCAAAGCGTGCGAGAAATGGAGTCCTTTGTGGAATATCTCGGCCTGTCGCCGCTTCTTTTTATTCACGACAGGGAACATGCATCTAGGGAGATAAAGGCGCTGCCGGATATTTCTGCGGTCTCTGTGGTGACGAGCGGCGGGGAGGGCGTTCGCTCGTGGACCGCTGGGGACATGAGGATCATCACCAATGGAAGCAGCTGGGGCATTGAAAACGGAAAGGCAGTGGTATACATATCCGGAAGCCGTCCGTATATTTCAGAGGCGCTTTCGGGGAAGGAAATTCTTTTCATTGGCGGGAGCCAACGTTTTGGAAGCGGCGTGTCCGATGCCGTATTAAATCGGCTTCATCCTGCGGCGGCAGCCTATGCGGGAGGCAAAACAGAGGCCTCCGGCGAGGATATGGACCGATTTCACGAACGGGATATTGATGTATATGATGTAAATCGGGAGGGTCTTCTTGTTTTTGCCTTCACCAACCGATGGGATAAGGAGAGCTGGTCATGGTTGACATAAAAAAAGCAAACTGTCTTTTGTTTTACGGAGACGATCCGGTGTCCATGAGCCTTCGGAAGGAGCAGGTCATGGCGGCCTATTTTCATGGGAACCCACCGGAGCCGGCGATCTTTGACGAGGCGGCGCCGCTGGAGGCGTACAGGGCAGCGCTGGAGGGGCAGTCCCTGTTTCAGAAGGAAACCGCGGTGATTATACAAAACCCGTCGTTTTTGAAAAAAAATACGTCTGCCAAGGCAGGAGCACAGATGGAAGCCTTTTTCACGCTCCTTAAACAGCTTCCGCCGGAGACGCTGGCTATATTTCTTGTGGACGGCAAGGTGGATCGGCGGACGAAAGCGGGGGCTCGCTTGTTTAAAACCTGCGTTTCTGAGGAAGTGAGCCTTCTAAAGCCAAAGGAAGCGGCAGGAATTCTTGCCCGCATGATTTATGAGGCAGGCAAGCGGGTAGATCCCGGAGCGAGAGCCTATCTGGAGGAGGTGCTTCCCGCGTGGGACGCCATATCCCGTCCGCTGCTTCAGACGGAATGTGATAAGATTATACTGATGACCGGCGATGCGCCCTATGTGACAAGAGAGCTGCTGGAAAACTCGCTTCCTACCTACATGGGACAGGGCATTTTCCATTTTGCCGATTGCCTCTTGAACAGAGATGCCCGAACGGTTTTGGACAGTGCAGGCAAGGTATTTGGCACGGTAGAGGACGAAATAAGAAATATCGGCTTTTTATCGTCCAAATTCAGAAAAATAAAAATGTATAAGGAACTGACTCGGTTTCACAAGCCCCGCAGCGTGATACAAGATATGACCAGTGTAAAAAATAATTGGGCCTTTACCTTTCTGGAACAGGATGCGGGCAAGGTGACCGAGAAGGAGACGGAGGATTTTCTTCTGGCGCTTTTTGAGTATCAGTACAGAAAGAGAATGGGAGATAGGGAAGCATCCATCACGGAGGTGCTTTTGAAGTTTTGCCTCTCCGGGAGGGAGGCGAGGGTAAAATAATTTGAGTTTGCCTGACAGGCTAGGTTTTTTGAAGGGACATGCATGAAACGACTGACAAAATATATCGCGGGAGCCGCTATCTGCGTTTTGGCTGTTGCCGGGGCGGCTCCTTTTGTATGGATGCAGGGAAATAGTGCCATGCCAGGCCTTCGGGTGAACGGTATCTCCGTAGGCGGCATGAGCCGGGACACGCTGGCAGCGCTGCGGGAGGAAAGCGATAACCGGCTGAATACGCTTTCCCTTACAGCCCGCTACGGAGACGTCAGGGAAGAGCTGGCTTTTAAGGATATTCATGTCCATTACGAGGCGGACATGGAGGATCAGATCCTGGCAGCAGGCCGCAGCGGAAACCTAGTAAAGGATTGGCTGACCCGCTGGGAGGCTGTGCTGACCGGGGTGGCGCTCCATTTGCACCCCGCGTATGATGAGCAGGCTCTCATCGGCAGGGTGCGGCAGATGGCAAGAACCTATGGGCAGGATGCGGAAGGCTCGCGCCCCGTATGGAATGCTGACGGATCAGTAACGCTCACGCCGGGGCGGCCGTATCTGAAAATAGATAAAGAGCGGCTCAAGGAAGCGGTGGAGGCGGTTCTTCGCACCGGTGAGGCAGGGGAGGTAACCATTCCCGTCACAGAGGAAAATAACCTCAACCTGTCCGCAGAGGAGTACAAATCCATCAATGCAGTGCTTGGAAAATATACGACCTATTACGGAAGCAATCCAAACCGGGTCAGAAATATAAAAATCGCGGCGGGGACCATTTCCGGCTGGGTGGTTCGGCCGGGAGAAATATTCTCGTTCAATGAAACTACAGGAGAACGGGCGCCGGAAAAGGGATATATGGACGCACCGGTGATTGTGAACGGAAAAGCGGTGCCCGGTGTAGGTGGCGGTGTATGTCAGGCAAGCTCCACTCTCTTTAATGCGGCCATGCTGGCGGGCCTTACCATTACAGAGAGAACCTGTCATTTCTCACCGGTGTCCTATGTGCCTATCGGGCAGGATGCGACCGTTTCCTTTGGAACCCTTGATTTCTGTTTCCGCAATGATTTGAAGCACTCTATTTTTATTTATGCCGAGGCGGATGACCAATCGATTACCACATGGATTTTGGGAAACCGGGAGGACGGGTCGGAGGCAGCAAGTGTCGGACTGGTTAGCAGTGGGATGCTTCCCTTCAATGTAGTCACCGTCATTGATCCGTCCCAGAAGGAAGAGAAAATTGTAGAGGAAGGCCATCCGGGCTATCACGCAGTGATTTTTCAATCCGTGCGTTGGCGTGACGGGCGTGTGCGGGAGGACACGTTTACCTCTTGGTATGATCCGGTAGACACGGTGGTCACCCTCAACAAGGCTCCGAAGCAGGCGAAGGCGGAAAAAAAGAAGAGCAAAAGGGATACAAGCAAGGACGTTGCCGCCAAAAAAGAAAAACAGGAAAGGAAAGCCCCGGTGGCACGCTGATTGTTAATGCCAAGGGATAGTCATGGGAAAATACAGATTACAGATTAAAAACAAAAATATACCGATCACCCTTCTTGAAGTGGATACCGAATGCTCTGCATGGTGCATTACCGCCGAGGACGAGAGAGCCGCAGTGGAAGCGCTCCGCTCCATGGGAAGCGAGCTGGCAGCGCTGCGAGAAATTACGGTTAACGGAAGGGACGTGACCGGAGACGTGCTGTTTCCGGCACAGCAGGAGGCACCTGAGGAATTGACAGAAGCGTCTTCCTTTGACGTACCGCTTCCCAAAAAAGGGGAGGAAAGTTCATTTCCCGGTACCGATGCGGCTGCTATCGATGCGGCTCTGGCAGAAAGTCGGGCGAGCGAGCCTCTTACTGTAGAAAGGATTGTCACGGCCAAGCTGCCTGAAGGACTTCCGGATATTGCCAGCGTTATGCCTGTGGTCGCCTGCTCCGCAGCACCGCCTGCTAAAAAAAAGATGACTACTAATATTTTGATCGGAAAGAAGCCAATTAAGGGAAAGCCTATACCCATTGGAGAGATTAAGGAAGAAAGAGACAATGTAATTATTGCAGGAACCGTGATCCGGGCAGATGCCAGAGATTTGCGGGGCGGCAAGAAGCTTCTGGTCATGAGCATCGCTGATGATACGAATGGGATCTGGTGCAAAAAGTTTTTCGATCGCCCCGAGGACGCTGCGGCACTGGACGGCCTTCATCCGGGCGTGGAGGTCAAGGTTCGGGGGCATGCGGGGCTGGACAAGTACACCGAGGAATTGACCGTCACAATTCTTCAAATGGAGCGGGGCGAAACGAAAACCATTGAGCACGACGATGATTACCCCACACCGAGGGTGGAGCTCCATCTCCATACAAAAATGAGTCTGGACGGTCTTATTGATAATGAGGAAATTATAAAGACCGCAAAAAAATGGAAGCACCCCGCTGTAGCCATTACTGATCACGGTGTGATTCAGTCATTCCCTAAAATTCAGGAGCTGGCCGCCAAGTACAAGCAGAAGGTCATTTATGGCATGGAAGGCTACATGATCGAGCATATCCCGGAGGATCCCGATCAGGACCGCCAGCGGTATGATCACATTATTATCCTTGCCAAAAATATGACCGGCCTTCGCAATCTGTACCGCATGGTGACCCTGTCTCATCTGGAATTTTATCGCAAGCGACCATTGATTCCCAAACCGATTTTGGAAGAAATGCGGGACGGGCTGATTTATGGCTCTGCCTGTGTGATGGGAGAATTTTTTCGGGCTGTTCTTGACGGCGAAAGCGATGAGCAGCTCATAGCAAGAGCAAAATTTTATGATTACTTGGAGGTGCAGCCTCTGGGAAATAACGAATTTCTTATCCACGATGATAAACATCCTTCTATCAGGACGAGGGAGGATTTAGAGCGGCTGAATAAAAAGGTTATCGAGATCGGCGAGGCCGCTGGCGTTCCTGTTTGCGCCACCTCGGATGCGCATTATTTGTTTGCTGAGGACAGCCGGAACAGGGACATCCTTCTTTCTAACTGGGAGA
Source organism: Dialister sp. (assembly GCA_034180505.1). GTDB lineage: Bacteria > Bacillota > Negativicutes > Veillonellales > Dialisteraceae > Dialister. The sequence continues at coordinate 86,976 of JAXFOE010000024.1, read as the reverse complement.
AACCGGGGCGCATTGAGTCCCATCCGCCGGTTTATGTACGGACTACCCGGGAAATGCTAGATGAATTTAGTTATATTCCCAAGGAGAAGGCCATAGAAATCGTTGTGACCAATACGAGAGAAATTGCTTCCCGGTGCGAGGTCATTGAGCCGCTGGCGCCGGAATATAAATCGTACAACCCGAAAATTGCCGGCGCTGATCAAAAGCTGATGGATATGTGCTATGCCAACGCAAGGGCAATTTACGGCGACCCTCTGCCAAAGGAAGTGGACGACCGCCTTAAGGAGGAATTGACGCCTATCATCAATCACGGCTATGGCGTCCTGTACTACATCGCCCACAAGCTGGTAAAAAGCTCCAATGACCGGGGCTATCTGGTGGGCTCCCGGGGCTCGGTAGGCTCCTCTTTCGCGGCGACCATGGCAGGCATCACCGAGGTGAATCCTCTTCCGCCTCACTATGTATGCCCCCACTGCCACTACAGCCAGTTCTTTGATGATGGGTCTGTAGGCGGAGGGTTTGACCTGAAGGACAAGGCCTGCCCCAAATGCGGACATGCGCTCAATAAGGACGGGCACAATATTCCTTTTGCGGTTTTCCTTGGTTTTGATGGAGACAAGGTGCCTGATATTGATTTGAATTTTTCCTCTGGCGACGATCAAGGAGTGGCTCACAAATATACAGAGGAGCTCTTTGGACGGGACAACGTGTTCCGTGCCGGAACCATCGCAGGCATTCAGGACAAGACCGCCTTCGGTTTTGTAAAAAAATACGCCGAGAATCGGGGGCTGCACTTTAACGATATCTTTATAGAAAAATTATCTGCCGGCGTGGCCGGCGTGAAGCGTACCACCGGGCAGCATCCTGCAGGGATCATGGTCTGCCCGCGGGATATGGACATCCATAACTTCACGCCCCTCCAGTATGCGGCCAATAAAAAATACATCAAGGATGACAACGGAAATAAGGTGCCCGGCACCATTACGACCCACTTTGATTATCATTCTATTTCGGGGCGCATGCTCAAGCTGGACATTCTGGGCCATGAAGATCCTAAGGTGATCCGCATGCTTCAGGAGCTGACTCACATTGATCCGCTGAAAATTCCCTTTGATGATCCGAAGGTGTTGTCTCTGTTCAGCTCCACCGAGGCTCTTGGAGTGACGCCGGAAACCTTTTCGAAATACATCATGAGCAAGGCGCTCACTGTGGGAACCATCGGTCTTCCCGAATTCGGCACTCCCTTCGTGCGAGGCATGCTGGAGGAAACAAGGCCGAAGAATTTTTCCGAGCTGGTCCGCATCTCCGGGTTTTCCCACGGGACCAATGTGTGGCTGGATAATGCGCGAGATCTGATTCAGTCAGGGAGAATCAAGCTGGAGGAAGCGATTTCCACCAGAGATGACATCATGAACTATCTCATTCAACATAAGGTCACCCCGATCACTGCCTTTAAGGTCATGGAAAATGTCCGTAAGGGCAAGGGACTGGAAAAGGGAGACTCTCATAACCGGGACGAGCTGGAGAAAAAGAGGGTGCCCCGCTGGTTCATCGAGTCTTGTCTTAAAATCGGATATCTTTTCCCGAGAGCTCATGCGGTGGCCTACGTGATGATGGCTTTCCGTGTGGCTTGGTTCAAGGTATATTATCCGCTGGCATACTATGCGGCATACTTTACGATCCGTGCGGAAGGATCCTTCAATGCGCCGGTCATTTTGAAGGGACTGGACGCGCAGAAGGCGGAGCTTGCCCGGCTGAATGCGCTGGACAGGCCTTCGGCAGTAGACAAGAGCAGCGCCACTGTCATTGAGGTGGCTGCGGAAATGTATTTGCGAGGATTTGAGTTTTTGAATATCGATCTGAACCGGTCAGCGCCGTCTGAATTTTTAATGGTAGACGGAAAGCTTCTCCCGCCATTTAATACCGTGCCGGCTCTTGGCAATGCGGTGGCAGGAGAAATCGTTAAGGCAAGAGAGGATCATCCCTTCACATCCAAGGAGGATCTGAAAAAGAGAGGCAAGGTCAGTCAGGCCATTGTGGATACGTTGGAGGACATGGGAGTTCTCAAGGGGCTTCCTGATGAGGAACAAATCAGTTTGTTCTCTTTGTAGTAATAAAAGACTCTCGTATATCTGAACGCAGATATACGAGAGTCTTTTATTACCTACTTGTGGCAGGTATTCCTGCCGGACCATGGGCGGGCAAACTATTTGCAAGGTCTCTTTATCTTTCTTTACCGTTCTTTGAAAAAGAAGGAGTTGGATCATGAGAGGATGTAAGGAGCGTAAAATTTCTTAGGAGCACTTTTTTCCCTCGCCACGCAAAGGCATAGTCCCTATATTTTTTTTCAAACTGCCGGTGAGAAAGAGACAGGTCGTCCTTGGACAGGCTAGTGACTCTGTCGGTGTACAGGGAAGGCAGCGGAGAGGGAGCGGCGTTTTTGTTAAAGGGACAACAGCTCTGGCAAGCATCGCAGCCAAAAATTAAAGGCGACCGTTTCAATATCTTGATTTCTTCCGCGGAAAGGTCTTCTTTTTTTTGTGTGATAAAGGATTTGCATCGCCACGGGTTAAAACCATGATCCGATAGCGCGCCGCCGATGCAGGCATTGATGCACTGCCGGCATTCACCGCAGCAGCATCCCATAGGCGATGCTTTTGGCAGCGTCCACGTAGTCAGAATAGCGCCGATGGTAAACCAGGAGCCGTATTTTGGATGAATGAGCAGATGGTTTTTCCCGAAGAAGCCAAGACCTGCTTCATAGGCAAGCCAGCGATCCACTAAGGGCGACGTGTCTGCAAGGGGATAAAAGGAGGCGGACGGATCCAAGGTGTGGAAGGTGTCAATCAGTGCGGCCAGATAGCGATGAATGATCCGATGGTAATCCTTGGCCCGGGCGTAGAGAGAAATATTTCCCGTCTCGTTTTGTCCTGTCGAATATGGAAAAAGAATAACCACCGCGCCTTGGCAGCCCGGAAGAAGAGCCTCGGGGGAGACTCTTCTTTTTATGTCCTCCGGCGCAAAGGGAACCGGCCCGGCATGCTCTAGTCGCTTGGGCAGATCGGGGGAAAGCGGGAGAGACACAAAGCCTGCGGCATCAAGCCTTAGGGCGCGGCAGGCGTCTTGAATGGCAGCGGGTAAATTCATAGGAACCTTTGTAAAAAAGCCCGCGTCGGCGGGCTGTGAATCATTGTTTTTTCATGCGTCGGCGGAGCAGGTCCATCACGTTTTCCGTGGGCATGTCGTCACTGTCATACATGAGTCCTTTCGGGCTTTTGATGATGAGTCGGTCTGCCATATGCTGCTGCACCAGCTGCTCTGTGGCAGAGAGGAAATGAAGGCATGCCTTGTCGTGAAATTCCTTTGTGATTTGGCGGGAGAGACCCGGTGCCTTCAAGTGCTGCTGCTCAAAAGTTTGCTTGATTGCCGTCCAGCTTTCTTTCTTGGGACAGGCGCGCAGAATGACTGTGACCTGATAGCCGTTTTCTTTCAACCGTTCGATGAGAGACAGGGAGCGGTCAATATTTTCAAAGGAGCCCTCCTGCAGCAGATGGTATCGTTCCTTAATGGTTCTTCTTTTAGCCAGATCGGAATAATACTGGCCCTGCTCGGTAGTGAAGGCGGGAATGTAACAGCCGTATTGGCGTATCATGTCCTGAAAATGGGGGTGAAAGCCCCGGAAATTATCACTCATGGACTGAATGATATTCCCTTGGTATTTGTTAATGATGATGGAAGACATTCTTGTTTTTCCCGATCCCGGCTGGCCGGCGATGATGTAGGCCATCGGCTTTGAAAGGCCTCCGGTTTTCCCCGTTATGATGGAGGGCCAGACGATGTTGGCAAAGAACTGCTCCATGTCTTTTGGGGAAATCACCTGCTCATTTTGGGCAGCTTCCTCAGTACAGGGCAGGTCCGAAGTCTCTTCAAAGAGGCAGCCCCGGATATATTTGTCGTGGATGCCGCTGGCCTCGTCCAGCATGGACAGCTGGGATCCCATAGGAAGTCCAAAGCTCTGCCGGAGCTCTACCTTGGCCATGGCCTGAATCGTGGTCTGCCGGAGAGACCGGAGGGTCTCCAGATCGGACAACGCCACGTCCATAGACCGCTTAGCGGTAGAGAGCAGGTTAAAAATCGTGGAAAATATTTCTGCATTCACTTCAAGCTGTATACCCATAGGGGTGATTTCAGCGGAATCGTTCAGTGCTTGTATCGTCCGCTCGTCATAGGGCATGGCCGTACCATCTCCTTTATCAATCCATAAATTTACCCCATCATAGCAAAGTCAATGCGCTTTGTCTAATGGGGTGTTCATGAAATAATCATATGGCAGCTTGTTTGATGAGGTGTAAAAAACTTATGAGTCCGAAGGTCTCTTGCCATCTAAATCAACAGGAGCCGGCGTTTCCAGCTCCGGGAACCGATTCCAGGGGCGGTCAAAGCGGCTGATACATTCGTATACTGTCTCATAGGCCGCCTTGGCAATAAAGGAGCCTAGCAAGGCAAAGGTACCTGCATCTCTGTATCGGGGGCCGGAGGGGTCGGTAATGAGAGTGATGCCGTCAGTGCAGGTGCCGGTGGCAGGGCGGCCGGTATTTACATCGGCAATGCCCAGATCGGAAAGGGCTGCCGCTTTTCCTTCGGTAGCAGTGATGAGAGACCGAGCCATGATAGCGTCCGGCAAATGGCCGTTGATAGAAATCATCATATTGATGGTGCCCACCTGCACATACTTGCCGTTCCATTCCTCGTAGAGCGCCGGAGATGCTGCGCGGCATGCTGTTTTTTCAACGCCGCCGGTAGTGATTGACTCCACGACGAGATTGTTTTTTTCTTCCTTATGATAGGTGGCCCATTCCATGCGAGCCGAGGTGAGAAGGGCGCAGCCCTCTTCCGGGTTCATGCCCAGCTTTTCAAGACAGAGTCTTAGATAGGCAGGCACCGAGCCGCCGGGAAACTGGCGGTCCTTTCCGTACCAAGTGGTGAGCTTCTGATTGACCGCATGTCGGATATTTCTAAAGCCTCCGCCGTAAATCGCCGTAGAAAGAGAGCGGTGGGGCGTTTCAAAGGTGATGGATATATGGTCGGGGCGCTGCATTATTTGTCCCCCTGATGAAAGAGTGTTTGGAATCACAGGCACATCTCCTTTCGACTTCAAGTATAGCACGGCGCAGGACTTTTATTAAAAGCCTTTTCAAACTACAAAGACGATTGTAAATATAAAAAAAGCGCCCGTGAAGCAATCAACGGCATGAGGCGCCGCTCATGCGTTGCCATGGTAAGATAAAAAAGGAGGTAATGCGATGACAGAAGCGGAGATGCAAAGGCAGCTTTCCCGGGACATAGAAAGACCAGATGAGCTTTACATAAAGCCTTATATACATGGCGGACAGGCGGAGGACACCGGTCGGGCGCTGCAGGAGGTGGCCGCGGCATGGCTGGTAGAGCACATGGACAAGTTCAGCGAGGAATCCTCTCGCTGGGGCATGTATCACACCCGGGTAGAACCCATGGAAGGGAAGGACTCTCCTTGGGAAAGAGAGCTTTCAAACATAAAAAAGGAGGGTCGGTTCTATCATGGAACGGTCTGGCCCCATCGGGTCACCGTGACTGATGGCATGATGCGAATCTGCGGGGTGTATGAGTTTGGCATTTTTACAAAGCGTGGCGAAGCAGGAGAGCTCCGCCTTGTGGAAATACGGCCTGCTAATGATACCGAGGGCGATCTGGCGAGGATGCTCCGCAATTATACAATGGCCCGGTCCGTTGCAGTGTATCGCCTTCCAGGTATTCCCGAGGGGACAAGAGTCACTACGATGACATTGCTGGCGGGGGCGCCGGATGAGCGGTACCAAAAGGATAAGGTGGGTACCACTGCCATTCCCCTTTTGAAGCTGGCCCCTCTTCTAGGAAATCAGAAGCGGTATCTCTATCAAGGGTTCTATGGAGAGCCGCTGGGCACCTTGCTGGAGGGGCTGTCGGAGGAGGAAATAAAACGGACCCTGATGAGCGTGGCAGCAGCGCCGGGCAATTTATGGAAGCATCCTCTGATGAAACGGGAGGGGCTCGTTGCAGAAGGTGACGTGCCGGTGGCGCGGATCGTCTCGGAATGGCTCGTGCTTCATCGGGACATATGGAACAGGACAGACAGAGCCATGCCGGAGGTTCTTTCCGGTGTGCGGCTTCACACGGCAGAGGTGGCGCTCCCCTTTCGAGATATACGGCGGCAGGGTTTCTTACCACCCTTCGGGCGGGTGCTTGATGGGGCTGTCCTTTTTTACGATCGGGGCAGGGGATATGCAGTGCGCCCCTCGCTTCTTCTGTATGATAAAAGCGTGACACCCTTTGCGTCCTATTCATTGATCCGTCTCATGGAGTTGCCGTGGCCTGAGGATACGCTCCTTTCTGCTGCCCTGAGGACTGCTGCGCATGTGCGGCGCACAGATGTAAAAAAATTGGCCGCCGCCTTTTCTCTTCCTGAGGACAGCGGGCTGGAGGGACGGATCATACTGCCGGAGGACATGAAGCAAAGAGACAGATTCCTACGGGACCTCGGAGCGGTGAAGCCATTTCTTTCGGAGCGGAAGCTTTCTCTTTTGTCGCTGCGCCACGGAGCGGAAGCAATGTGGTAGATCTTTGCGCTCTTTTTGTTTACCCTTTATAATTAAGAGAAACAGCAGTGAAAAGGAGCAGAGCATGGGATTTTTTGACCAGCAGCATGAAGAAGAAAGCCCGATGGGAAAAATTCGTTCCCACATCGGGACGTACATGTACTTTGTGAAATTGGGGAAAAACAAATTTCGCCATAAGGGGCGGATCGGCGAGATTTTTTTTGACATGGACAATACCCAATATCTTTTAAATCAGGCCACCATGGGCAGCCTGTATGATTTCAAGAAAAAATTGGACTATGCCCTTTGGGATGCGGCGCTCCATAAATATACCCAGGATATGGACGAACTGAAGGCGCTCCTCCTGAAGGCGGTGGACGAAGGTGCAATGAAGCAGTCCTATGAGGAGGCCAAGGAGAAAAAGGAAGAAGCAGAGCCGGAGAAAAAACAATCCTCCGGCGACTGGACGAAGGACATCAAGCAGGAAATGAGAGCGGCCGAAGAAAGGAAGGCTTTGGAGGACAAGGTCCGGTCCGAAAAAAAAGAAGAGCCCCTTGTGCCCGATGACAGCGAGGACATGACTGAGGCGGACTGCCGGGAGCTGTGGCGGATCATTCAGGGACTGGATAGAGAATACGCCGAGATGACCCGACTGGCGGATGACTGGTTCGCGGTGCATGGCAAGGGGGGCGGCTGCTTTGCGGCGGCGTCGGTGCTGCTTCTGCTCCCGCTGGGCGCGGCCTATGGCTTATATACCTTGATTACAGCTATCGTATAAGGACAGCCTCACAGGGTTCTCCCTTGTGCAGCGGCGGCTCCCTATGGTAGAATAACCACGAAGAATCTTTTTTATCAGGAGGCGTACCATGTCCAAGCATATCGTTACAATCAATGAAAAATCTCTGCAGGACTCCTTGAAATTCGAAGGCTGCAGCGAATGTCAGACCTCTTGCCAGTCCGCCTGCAAAACAAGCTGCACCATCGGCAACCTGATCTGCACTACAGAGGAAGAAGAAAGAGAAGCTAAAAGGGCATAAGACAACCGATTAGGCCCGGCCCCCGGTCTCTGACCCGGGGGCTTTTCTATTCAGCATAAAGGAGAAGCAGATGGATTACCATATCGAGCCCATGATTCACCGGTTTCGTCAGAACGGGATGAATGTGGTCATGGACGTGAACAGCGGCATCGTTCATGTGGTGGATAACATCACCTATGACACGCTGGGCACGTACAAGGGAGACGAGCGGGACAGCACCTATGCGGCTCTGTCCGAAAGATATGAGCGGCAGGAGCTGGACGAGGTGATGGATGACATCGATGAGCTGATACAGCAAGGCTCTCTCTATGCGCCGATGGACAAAAATTATGAAATGGCTATTGAGGACAAGCCCATCATCAAGGCGCTCTGTGTTAATATTGCTCATGATTGCAACCTTCGCTGTCAATATTGCTTTGCCGGCCAAGGTGGCTACGGCCAGTGGCGCATGCTCATGCCCTTCGACGTGGCAAGGCGGGCAGTAGATTTCCTGATCGCCCACAGCGGGCCGCGGGAGCATTGCGAGATGGATTTCTTTGGCGGCGAGCCGCTGATGAATTGGCATGTGGTGCGGCAGACCGTGGACTACGTCCACCAGCAGGAGCGAAAGCATCATAAAAAAATCAAGCTGTCTCTCACCACAAACGGCATGCTCTTGGACAAGGAAAAGGTGAAATACCTGAACGACAACCATGTTTCCCTCATTCTTTCCTTGGACGGGCGGAGGGAAATGCATGACCGCATGCGTCCCGGCGTACATGGTGAAGGTACCTATGACCAGATCGTAAAAAATCTGGAGTATTGCGTGGCCAACCGCCATGGCGAGGAATACTATGTCCGGGGAACCTACACGCGGTACAATCTGGATTTTGCTACCGACGTGATGGATATGGTAGATCACGGCTTTAAAGCGCTCTCTATGGAGCCGGTGGTGGGCGATGAAAATGAAAACTACGCTATTCGTGAAGAGGACTTGCCTAGGGTCCAGGCGGAATATGATCGGCTGGCCAATCTGTATTTGGACAGAGAAAAGGAAGGAAAGCCCTTCTTCTTCTTCCATTTCAATATGGACCTGTGGCGAGGTCCCTGCCTTCCGAAACGTCTTCGGGGCTGTGGCGCGGGCCATGAATACATCGCGGTGGTGCCCAACGGGGATATTTATCCGTGTCACCAGTTTGTAGGGCAAGATGAGTTTGTGATCGGAAATATTTACGAGGGGCTGAAAAATTTCAAGCTCATGCATGATTTCCGAGTGAACCATGTATTCAGCAAACCGGACTGCGTCAGGTGTTGGGCGAAATTTTATTGCTCCGGCGGCTGCCATGCCAATAATAGGGCCTATGCGGGAGATATTCATAAGCCCTACCATATCACCTGCGAGATTCAGAAGAAGCGTATCGAGTGCTCTATGATGATACAGGCGTACAACAAAATGAAAAATCTTCGGCCCATGACTCAGCCGGGAACCTTTGATGCTCTCCGGGAAGCAAGAATGGAGAGAGAAGGGTAAAATTTCAAGCGTCGGCAAGGTCAGATAAAACGAAGAAATCACGAGGGAACTCCGGTTTGCGCGGGGTTCCCTTTTACCTTATAATTAAAGAGGTATGGCAGGGTCTTTTTTACTCATGTAAATTTGTATATGTATCGAGGAGGAATCCATTATGAAAATGAAACGTATAGCCATGTGTCTCTTGGCAGCTGCTATGATTGGCGCAGGTGCGGCTTCCAGCGTATCCGCCTTCAATCTGGGAAGTGTTTTGGGCGGCGTGGTAAAGGTTGGGGGCATCGGATTTCTGGTAGATAAATATGGTGAACAGGTGAACGCGGCCATCAACAAGGTCATGATGAAGGAAGGGGCCGGCACCAATTACGCCACAAAGGTAGTGCCCATTGTCAGCCTTGGTAATAGCGGATATATCGGCGCGGCGCAGGTCATCGGCGATGCGGACCAAGTAGAAAAGGTAGAGGCCGTAGGTCAGCTTGAAATCAGCTGGAATGACAAGCTTTTCCGCATTAAGGGCATGATTCCTATGGACAGCAAGAATCCGACATCCTTCTCTCGCGTGCAGGGGGTAGGCGTATCGGCCGTCATTGACGTCCGGGTATAAGAGGGAGGGCCTATGAAAAAAGCAATTCTTTCTGCCTCGCTGTCGTTTCTTCTTATGGCGGGCGTGTCCGCCGCTGAGCCGGCTACACTGACGGAAAAAATAGACCGTCTTGACCAGGTAGTATACGGTGATGTACAGAGCGGTTCCCTGCTTCATCGGGTAGATGCGGCAGATACGGTGATTTACGGAAAAGGAAACACCAGCGGGAGTGGTCTGGACGATCGGGTATCCAATCTATACAGTGATGTAATACATAGCGGAAACGATAAGGAGCCGTCCATTGCCACCCGTCTGAATGCATTGGAATACTATCTCACTGATGAGATCAAGCAGGAACCGTTGGAAACACGCATGAGCCAGCTGGAAACAGCGGTGAACGGGCAGGCAAAAACCGGCGCTCTCAATTCCCGTATGGTAAATTTGGAAAAAGCGGTGTACGGCGATTCCCATTATGAAATGAAGGATGTCACGCTGCCCAAGGATACGGTGTTCAAAATTTCCTTAAATGAAGACGTGAGCAGCAGAACGAGCAAGGTGGGCGATGCGGTTACCTTCACCGTGGAGGAGGACGTGCAGGTAGATAACGTTCTCGTTCTCCCTCGGGGCGCGCAGGGAAGTGGCGTGATTACAAAGGTGTCCCGTCCGAAAATGTTCGGCCGGAGCGGGGCGTTGGATATTTCTTTCGATCAGGTCTTTTCCATTGATGACGAGGTCATTCCTACTGTGCTGGGGCCGGAATCCAAGGAAAAGCTGAAAATGGAAGCCGCTGCCATCGGCGCCTCTGCTATTGGCGCGCTGGCACTGGGCCCCATCGGGTTGGTAGGCGGTCTCTTTGTCAAGGGCAAGGACGTGGATATGCCCGCCGGTTCTCAGCTCTATATCCAGACTCAGAGTGATGTGACTACCAAGGGCATGGTCATGGTATCCGGTGTGCCGAACGTGACGCTCCGCAAAACCGTTTCCAAGTCCGCTACGGACACATCGGAAAGAACGAAAACGGTAATGGAAGAAACCGTTGTGGAGGAAACCGTCCCGGCAGGTACCTTCAGCGATGCTGCAAGGGAGGAGCTCAAAACGATCCGGGAAGGCGGCACAGCTGATGAGGAAGATAATTCTAACGAAGAGGCCTCTGTTGTTATCGTAAGAAATGACTGATAGGACTATGAAAAAAAATCTATGCCTTGCCCTTCTTGTGACGGCCGGCACCATGACCGCCTTCGGGGCAGCGCCGGGAGACAATGAGTCCGCCCATCTGTCCCTTATCGGCGGGGCTCCTCTTGATTCCGGCGAGGAGTGGGTGTGGGACGATGTGGATAAAGCGCTCCGCCCAAGGTCTTTGCCCCAATCGGAACAAAAGGAGAAGAAAAAGGACAAGGCAGGGGATACGAATGGTGCCGCTGCAATTTCTGCAGAGACCCCGCTGTATATCAGCGCGGACTATATGAAATACAGCGACAGCACCGGTGACGTATCCGCCAAGGGGAATGTAGATGCCCGCCACGTGATGGACCGGTACCAGACAGAGTATCTGTATGGGAACACCCTCACAGGGAAGTATATTGCTCCCGGCGAAATTACTTGGAAAGGGCCGACTACAGATCTGAAGGCGGCAAGAGCTGACTACGATGCGAAAGCAGGCATCGCCCATTTTGAGGATCTGAACGGATGGGAGCAGGGCGTGTATTACTATCAGGGTGCCAGAGGCGTCTATGGCAGGAACAGTAATCACGTAATCGTGGAGAAGGGGTATTTCACAACCCGTCACGCCATGGCTAAGGTGCCGGACTACCGCATTGAGGCAGATCAGATAGATATTTATCCCAATGACCGATATGTGGCGAAAAATCTGCGGCTCTTAGCGAAAAACACAACCCTTATCACCTTGTCCAGTTATACCGGGTCCCTCCGGAAGAATACAGGCAAGGTGCAGCTGTGGACACTGATCCCCCGTCCAACCTATGACAGCAGTGACGGTATCGGTCTTCATAACCGCATTGTGGTACCCATCGCTCGTAATCCAAACACATACATGTATTTGGAAAACCGGCTGTATTCAAAGGCGGGGTACAAGCCGGACATCGGCGCGGTGTGGGTCAATCCGCTGGGGCAGCTTACTCTGCATCATGGGCAGAAACGGAGCACCACTAATGATGAGTATGATTCGGTATGGATCAAAAAGCAGCCGTCTCTTGAGTTTGAAAGTCATCGGATGCCCATCGGAGGCGGACCTGTCTATGTGGCGGCCAAGGCAGATGTGGGGCGGTGGAATGAATCCTACGATGCCCGCTCGGTCAAGGCGACCCATATTGGCTACGATATATATCTGGCCCGGGACCCGGTCAAGCTGTCCCCCTATCTGAGCTTTGAATGGCGGATCGGGTACATGAAGGATTATTATAAAAATCTTTCCATCGACGGTGTCAGGCAGGACGATCGAGTCCGGAACAATTGGTATTATGCGCTGAAACTGAATGGGAGCTACCGTGCCTTCTCCGGCTGGATCCATTACACCGACCGGAATATGAGTCGGGACCGGACGCCTTTCTTCTATGATACGTATACCACGGAAAGCCCGCTGACGGCAGGCTTTAAGGTGCAGCTTACCCCGCTGGACGCAGTCAGTATCAGCTGGACCATAGACACGGTGAATGGGGATCTGACCCATCGGTACTACACGTACTATCGGGACCTGCACTCATTCTACAGCTGGATTTCCTACGATACGGTAGAACAGAAAACAAGAGTCATGCTGGCGCCTAAGGATTTCTCATTCTAAAGCGTGCAAGCTAAAGGAAAGCCGGCGCTATTTTTTGTAAGAGAGGGATTATGGAGACGAGACAACGAACAGTCCTTGGCCTTGTGGCTGTTGCTCTGGTATGCGCCCTCTGGGGAAACGCAAGCGGGGGATTCCGCCGCTTTTTCCCGGAGGAAGCGCCGAGCGCGTCTCCAGTTTCACAACATATGCAGGAAGAGGAGGCTTCTCTTTCTGAGGAGGGGAGCGGCGTTGTAAAAAGGTACGATGCCGCTCTTCATTTGCGCGGAAAACCGTTGAAGGATCCTTTTCATGCGGAAGGAATCAAGCAAGCGAAAGCGTCTTCAGCGGTACCGGCTGACGGGAATAGCGATCTATCTAAGATACAAAGAGGCGCACCGGAAGCTCCGATGCCGGTGCTGAAAGGCGTTATTACGTCAGGAAATACAAAGCGAGCTATTTTAGAAGTACGGGGTCAGACAGTGATGGCAGAGGAAGGAGGGGCGGCAGACTCATGGATAATCGCGGCGATTGGAGACAAAACAGCAACTCTCATGCGAGGGGGGAGAAGAAAAACCATATCCGTCAGGTAGCCGCATGGGTGCTGGCGGCCTGTGTGCTATGTCCTTTTGTGGGAGCAGCAGCGGAGCCAGCTAAGGAAGGCGGACAGACAGTCACGCTCCATGTGTGTCAGGCTCCGATTCATTCGGTGCTGGAGACACTAGCCGATATGACAGGGATGAATATTTCCTTTTCGGGCGAGCTCTCCGGCACGGTCACTGCTGACCTTGATGATGTCAGCAGTGATGAGGCATTGTCAGCAGTGCTGGCGTCGTGCGGTCTGGTGGCGCGAAAGGAAGGCTCAACGCTGATCGTTTTTGAGGGAAAAGAAAAATCGCCCTCCGGCAAGGGAGCGAAAGCATTTCGCCTGTCTTATGCCGATGCGGAGCGGGTCGCGGAAAATTTGCGCTCTGTTATTCAGGACGGCCATGTATCGGCCAATGAGGAGGCCAATACTGTGGTGGCCTATGGGACGCCGTTGGAGCTGATGCATGCTGCGTCGATTATTTCAGCGCTGGATGTGCCGGAAAGACAGGTGAAGGTAGAAGCCGAGGTACTGGCAGTCAATAAAAGTGATGCGAAGGACATCGGCATTGACTGGGATTTTAAGTCTCTCACAGGGAGCGCTTCCTATGACCGGGACAGCTGGAGCGAGCAGCATTACGTCACTGATCAGGCTGGAAATATTCTTTATGACAGTGACGGTAATCCGCGGATCCGGAATATTGAGCGGAGCGGATGGCAGGTGACGGTGCCCGAGGGCTATGCGGGTATTTCCTATGGGAATAGCATCGCCGGTCATCCGTATACCTTTTTCTTTCAAGCAAGATTAAATGCGCTCATTTCCAAGGGAAAGGCGAAGGTGTTGGCCAAGCCGAACGTGGTCACCATGAACGGACATAAGGCGGAAATTTTAATCGGAAGCAAAATCCCTGTTATCGTGGAGCATATGGAGAACGGTGTCAAAACGACGGCTACCGAGTACAGAGACGCGGGAATCAAGCTGACCTACACGCCCCGCATCAGCCGCAAGGATGAAATCACGGCGGATGTGCAGGCAGAGGTGTCGACGCCCTATCTTGTGCCGGAGATGAAGGCGTACCGGATTATTACAAGGCAGGCGAATACGCTGGTCCGTCTGGCCAGCGGCGACATGCTGACCATCGGCGGGCTCATCGACAAGGAAGAGAGTCATACCTTTAGGAAGGTGCCGATTTTGGGAGATATCCCGATTCTTGGTTATCTGTTCCGGAGCTCGTCGAAATCTGTGGAAGAGTCAGAAATTATTATTATCATCAAGGCGGACATTATTCCTGATCCGCCGGCAAAGGAGTTATAGCGGTTTCATGGCAGTATTAAAAATCAGCGGACTGTCAAAATCCTTTGGCATTCATACAATATTTGACAATGTGTCCTTTGAGGTGCGGACGGGGCAACGCGTCGGTCTTGTAGGCGCCAACGGTGCAGGAAAAACGACGCTCCTTAAATGTATTATGGGCACCGAGGAATATGACAGTGGCTCTGTGAAGGCAGATAACGGTGCCATCATTGGCTACCTGCGGCAGGATTTTGACTACACCACCGGCAGTATCCGAAAGGAGATGGAAGAGGCCTGGCACGACGTGCTGCATTACAGGGACCGCATGGAAGAACTAATGCGGGCTCTTGAAAAGGACCGAGGTGACGAAGCACTTCTGCATGAATACGGCCGCACAGAGGAACGATTTGAATTTTTAGGCGGCTACAATTATGAGCAGGAAACAAGGAAAGTCCTTACTGCGCTGGGGTTTACTGATAACGATTGGGACAGAGACATTCATTCCTTCTCCGGCGGTCAGAAGGTGCGCATCAATTTGGCCGCTGCCTTTGCGAGGCACCCTGATTTCCTTCTCCTTGACGAGCCTACAAACCATCTGGACACAGGCATGCTGGAATGGCTGGAGGATTTTCTCCGCTCCTACCGGGGCGGCATCCTCATGATTTCCCACGACCGATACTTTCTTGATCACGCCGCCACAGGCATTGCTGATCTGGAGCACCATAAGCTGACTATGTATCGCGGCGGGTACTCCCGCTTTATGGAAACAAAATCTATAGAGTCTGCGGCCTATGAAAAGGCTTACGAAAAACAGCAGGAGCATATCCGGGAGACAGAGGAATATATACGGCGGTACAAGGCAGGCATTAAATCCAAGCAGGCCAGAGGCAGGCAGTCTCAGTTGAACCGGCTGGAGCGTTTGGAAAAGCCGGAGAAGTTGGTGACTCTTAAATTTCATTTTGATTCGCCCATCAGCTCAGCAGGAAAGGTACTGGACGTCATACGGACGAAAGCCTCTTACGGAGCGCATGTTATTTTTTCGGATCTGTCCCTTGAAATACGTAAGGGCGAGGCAGTGGGGGTGATCGGGGCCAATGGTTGCGGAAAAACGACGCTCCTCAAGCTGATCACCGGCGACAAAGAGAGCGAGGCAGGATATATCCGTTTAGGAAATAATGTAAAGCCCGGCTACTATTCGCAGGAACAGGGGACGCTCACCGACAATCATACGGTGTTGGAGGAAATCACCGACCGATTCCATATGGGTGAGCGGGAAGCGAGAAACAAGCTTGGCATGTTCCTTTTCCGTGGCGACGATGTATTTAAAGAAGTGGCCCTTTTATCAGGCGGGGAAAAAGCAAGACTCTCTCTGCTCTGTCTTTTCCTTGAAAAGCCAAACTTTCTCATACTGGATGAGCCGACCAACCATTTGGACATTCCTACCCGGGAAATTATGGAGGATGCGCTGGCTGCCTTCGGCGGGACAGTGCTGGTGGTCTCCCATGACCGGTATTTCCTGGACAAGGTGGCGACCCGTATCCTTGAAATGGAGCAGGGGAAGCTGACAGAATACCTTGGCAACTATACCTACTACAAGGAAAAGAAAAAGGACCTTGAGGAATTTCAGCGGGACCGGCAAGGGGCAGTTGATGATGACGACGAGCCGGTGAAAAAAGAAATCCCTCAAGAGAACGCACCGGAGCCTGTAAAAAAAGAAGAGCCCACCATCAGAGAAAAGGCAGACCTTGAGAAAACGGAAATGGAAATCGCTCGGTTGGAAGCGACTCTTGCTATGTACATCGCCCAAATGAATCAGGATCCAGAGCACTTAGAGGACCTCGCGGCGCTCTACGAGGAGGCTCGGAAAAAATTGGACAGGCTGTATGAAAAATGGGATCAAATCGCTGAGACGATGTGATGAATTATGAAAGGAGGCATGACCATGTGGAAGCGTTGGTACGTCGGCCTTGTGCTGGCTCTGCTCATGGCAGGCCCTGCGGATGCTCTTGATACGGTATATCTCAAGGGCGATCAGAATTACCCCATGATAAAAAACACGGGAAGCATTTACAATGACGGCAGTGTCGGACGATTTCTTGATCTGTCCTCGGTTATTGTGGAAGGCGTGTTCTCTGATGGCCTTTCTGTTAAGGCGGACGTGAAGGATTTGGACGAAGAAGGGGTAGAGAAAGAAGAAACGATCCATCTCCGTTTGGCTGATGATGGCAGGTCATGGGCAGAGGAGAAGGACGGATTCCGAGAAATAACCGATACCCCCGGCGATGCTATGGGGCATGCGGCGGCGCTCATTCGTCAGGATATGGGCACGAAAAGTAAAAGAGCCACCTATTTATCCCAGCTCATAAAGGCATCGGCGCATAAAAGGGAAGAAACCGTGGTGCCGAAAAAACTTATAAATCCCGTGCCAGGGAAGGGGAGCTCTTCAGAAAAGCACGACGCAGCCAAACGGCTGGAAGAGGTAGAGGAGGATATTCCTAGCCCGGAAGAAAGCATCCAAGAGGAGAGCACTGCTGTCGAAACGCCAGCAGTGAAGGCAAAAGGGCAGGTGCTGACTGCGGAGGAAGCGAAGCAACAGGAAATCGAAAAGGAAAGGGAGAAACGGGATCGCCGTCTCAAACGGGCAGCCCGGCTTTCTCCCAGCGGCAAGGCCATCGACATGCCGCCTACCAAACAGGCTGATACTGCGTCGAAAAAGGATGACGAGGTGAAGGTGGAAATTGTTTCTCATCCCGTTGTGGAAATTGTCAGCTATGCCGATCCGCAGGTGGACGTGACAAAAGAAAAATAAATCTCTAGGAGGAGCAGGAACCATGGCAAAAAAGTATCACGAGCTTCATGTAGCAGGCGTGATAAGACGGCTTCCCGTTATCAATCTGAATGACCGTATCGCGATTGCCGGGTTTGTTATTCTTGGCGATACAGAGCTGACAGAAAAAACGGCACAGGCGTTGGCGGAAAAAATTCCCAAGGATGCGGAAATTATTATGACTGCCGAAACAAAAGGGATCCCGCTGGCTGCTTCCATGGCGCGCCTTTTGCATATGCCTTTCTACGTGATTGCCCGAAAATCAGTGAAGGCGTATATGGAAAATCCCATCTGGGTAGAGGACGAATCCATCACCACTGCAGGGAAGCAGTGGCTCTACCTTATGGACGCGGACATTCAGCGTATGCAGGGGAAGAAAGTGCTTCTCGTAGATGACGTGATTTCCACAGGCGGCTCTATGAAAGCGCTGAAGGAGCTGGCAGAAAAAGCAGGCGGACAGGTTGTAGGAGAAGCAGCTATTCTTGCTGAGGGCGATGCAGCAGAGCGAAAGGATATTATTTATCTGGAAGCTCTTCCGCTGTTTGAAGCCGAATAAGGGGGAAGCTATGGATATACAAGCCCTGTTTTATCAGGACCCGTATATAAAAGAATTTGACGCCGTCGTTTTATCCTGCGCCAAAGGAAAGGGTGGATATGAAATCATTCTGTCCCGCACCGCTTTTTATCCTGAAGGCGGTGGGCAGCCGGCAGATCATGGAACGCTGAATAACGTGGCCGTCATCGATGTGAAGGAAAGAGAAGGCCGGATTATTCACCGGACGAATGAGCCGATTCCCGAAGGGACTGCTGTGCGGGGCATGATCGACTGGGCTCGTCGCTTTGACTTCATGCAGAACCACTCAGGAGAGCATATTTTTTCCGGTCTGGTTCACAAGCTGTTTGGCTATGACAATGTGGGTTTTCACATGAATGAAGAAACAGTCCTCATCGATTTCAACGGCCCCATGACATGGGATGGGGCACTGGACATTGAGAAACAGGCAAATGATCTGATTTATGAAAATAAAGAATGTCGTATCTTTTACCCCTCAGAGGAAGAGCTGGCAAGCATGGACTTTCGCAGTAAAAAAGAGCTTCATGGCACTGTGCGGATCGTAGAATTCCCCGAGGGCGACCTTTGTGCCTGCTGCGGCACCCATGTGAAACGGAGCGGCGAGATCGGCATGATTAAAGTCATCTCGCTGGTTAATCATCGGGGCGGCGTGCGTCTGGAGCTTCGCTGCGGGCGGAGGGCTCTTCTCGATTACGGCACGCTGACCGAGAATAATCGAGACCTGGCGCGCCTTCTTTCAGCTAGGCCTTATGAAACGAAGGTAGCCGTGGAGCGGATCCTATCAGATGAGGCAGCGCTCAAGGAACGGATCGCCCGGATCAATCAGAAATATTTCTTTCTCCGGGCAGCGAGCATGGAAAAAAGAGAAGGCCTTGTGATATTCCGAGAGGATGAAATGAATCCTTACGAGATCCGAAAATTTTGCGAATACCTCATCGATACCGCCGGATATCCTCTGGTGGCCGTGCTTTCCGTCAAGGACGAGGTGTCCTGGAATTATGTGATCGGAAGCAGCGGCGAAGACATCCGGCCTAAGCTCAAGGAATGGAACGCACTCCTCTCGGGGCGCGGCGGCGGCAAGCCGGAGTTGGTGCAGGGCTCCTTTTCCGCCTCCTTTGAGGCCATAGAAAAAGCGCTCACCCACGCATAAGTCATGCTATAATATGTAAAAATCCCACCCGGCGGGACTCTTGCAGAGCGGCTTTCATAGGAGGAAATTATGAAGCATCAGGAAATCGTTATGATTGTGGATTTTGGCGGGCAGTATGCTCAGCTCATTGCCCGGCGCGTACGAGAATGCGGCGTGTATTGCGAAATACTTCCCTACACAAAATCAGCAGAAGAAATTTTAGAAAAGAACCCGAAGGCGATTATTTTTTCCGGTGGGCCTGCCAGCGTAAATGGAGAAGGAGCACCCACCATCGATCCAAATATTTTCAAGGCAGGACTTCCCATTCTGGGCATCTGCTATGGCATGCAGATCATGGCAAAAGCCTTGGGCGGACAAGTGGCGAAGCCGGAAAAACGGGAATACGGCCACACTGAATTCTTCCGGAACGGAAGCAGTGCTCTATTTGAAGGTGTATCAAATAAAACGACGGTCTGGATGAGCCACGGCGATGCAGTGACCGACATGCCTGCCGGATTTGGTCTTATTGGCCATACCGCACTCACACCCTGCGCGGCTATGGCCGATGAAGCGCGGCGCTTCTACGGCGTGCAATTTCACCCGGAGGTGGTGCATACCCCGGAAGGCATGACCATGCTGAAAAATTTCATCTTCCATGTCAGCGGCTGTGAAGGAGGCTGGTCCATGGGGAGCTATATCGACATCGCAGTGAAGGAAATCCGTGAAAAGATAGGCTCTCACAATGTGATTTGCGCCCTGTCCGGCGGCGTGGATTCCTCCGTGGCGGCAGTTCTCGTGCATAAAGCCATCGGCGATCAGCTCACCTGCGTATTTGTGGACCACGGCTTTCTCCGTCAGGGGGAGGCTGAACAGGTGGTGGATACATTCACCAATAAATTTAATATCAAGCTAGTTCACATAGACGCATCGAAGCACTTCCTCTCCCTTTTGAAGGATGTCACTGAGCCGGAAAAAAAACGCAAGACCATTGGAGCAGAATTTATTCATACCTTTCAAGAGGAAGCCAATAAGCTGTCTGATGTGAAGTTCCTCGTACAGGGCACCCTCTATCCGGACGTGGTAGAAAGCGGCACCGATACCGCATCGACCATCAAATCCCATCACAACGTGGGCGGCTTGCCGAAGGACATGAAATTTTCACTTATCGAACCGCTTCGGGAGCTCTTCAAGGACGAGGTGCGTCAGCTCGGCCGCGAGCTTGGGCTTCCTGAGGACGTCATCAATCGGCAACCTTTCCCCGGCCCCGGTCTTGCGATCCGCATCGTCGGAGAAGTCACAGAAGAGCGGCTTGCTATTTTGCGCACGGCCGATGCCATTGTGCGGGAGGTCATCAAGGAAAGAGGTCTTTATAATGAAATCTGGCAGTCCTTCGCCATACTCCCCGCAGCGATCCGCTCCGTGGGTGTCATGGGTGACGAACGGACCTATGACTACACCGTAGGCATCCGCGCCGTCACTAGTTCCGATGGCATGACTGCAGACTACTTCCGCTTCCCCTGGGACGTGCTGGACGAAATGAGCCGCCGCATCTGCAACGAAGTAGCCGGAGTCAATCGCGTCGTCTACGACATTACCTCCAAACCGCCGAGTACCATCGAGTGGGAATAATATTCGAGCGTCATCAATACAAAAATAACAAGCAATCCCCGCAGCAAAGACTGCGGGGATTTTTATGTGCTACGTTTGAAGAAAGACAAAGCGATGAAAAATAAAGGTGTGTAATAGGGAAATGAACAGCGATGACAAAGTTGGAATGAGGAAGGAAGAAAAGGCGAGATGAAGTATTGGTACAGGTGATTATAAAAATGTGCCGGAGGGAGTTATTTTTTCGGCTGCGGGGGCTTTTCTTGACTGTATGACGATCATATGGTTTACACTAGCGGCGATGTGGAAGGGCTGATAGAAGCGGTTCCCTTTTGTGATTTATGGCATAAATCGAGCGTAGCATTGGCTTTGAGGCGACTGTTTTATTTTTTGCAGCGGGCGGAGGCGTCATATGGGTATTTTTTCAGTGGCAGCGGATTATTTTCAGCGGGGTGGTCTGTGTATGTGGCCTCTTCTTCTTTGCTCGCTGGCGGTGGTGTTTATTGGCGTGGAGCGGTATTTGTACTATCGGAGCGATGTGTCGGATACGAAGTTTATTCTCGAGTTCTGTCGCCTTCTGAATGAATCGAAGCCTGACGAGGCGCAGGAGCTGGCGGAGTCATCGAAGGGGAGCGCTGCCCGTATCGCGGAGGCTATGCTGCCGGAGAAAAAGCAGTTTGGAGGGCGGTTTGCGTCAGTGGTGTATGCTCGGGTGGATCGGGCCATCAATGAGATGAACCGGTATATGGATTTCCTGTCCGTCATCATCGGCCTGTCGCCTATGTTGGGGCTTTTGGGGACTATTACGGGCATGATGGCCTCCTTCAACGCGTTGAATGAACGGCTGGAAAATCCCATTGGCGTGACCGCAGGCATCGGCGAGGCGCTGATTACCACTGTCTTTGGTCTTTGCATCGCAGTTGCGGGCATGTGTATTCATGCCTATCTGTCGGCTCGCATCAAGGGGGCGACGCTGGACATGGATGAAATGGCCGGAGCCATGATTGACGAGGCGGAAGCGGAAAAAGGAAAGGGCTGAGGGAATCATGAGGAGACGAAGCTATCGGATTCGGGACAAGGAGCCAACGCTCATGCTGAGCCCCATGATTGACATGATGTTTCTCTGCCTTGTATTTTTCATCGTCAGCACCATGTATATGAGCGATATCCGCACTGTTCCCGTGCGGCTTCCAATGGCGGCCAATTCAGAATCGGTCAGCAACAGCAGCTTTTCAGTGACCGTGAAAAAGGACGGCTCTCTGTTTTTGGGCGAAACGGCGATGGATTTGAAAACGCTGGTCATCAATGCGGCTCTGCGGAGTCAGCAGGATGCGTCATTCTCCGTGATCATCAGGGCTGAGGAGGACGCTTCCTATAAGACGGTGATTACCCTTTTGGATGCGCTGAAGGGGGCTGGTGTGAGTCGCTTTGGTCTGGCTACAAGCGCAGGGGATGCTTATGGGCAGCAGAAATAAAAGACGGGCTCAGGCTCTCGCCTGTGCCTCGGTGTTCCACCTTGCGGCGGCGGCCGTGCTGGGGCTCATTGGCATGCAGTTTATGAAGCAGCTGCCGCCTAAGGTGATCGAAATCACTCTCGCCAGCGGAGGTGGTGGGGGAAAGAGCGGTGAAGCGCCTGCTTCCCCCGGGGAGGATATTCCGGCAGACAAAAATGAGATCGAGTTCCCGCGCCCTGATGACATATTGGACAAGACAAAACAGGATCAGGAGAAGCCAAAAGAAAATCGTCCTGCCTCGTCAAGCCCAAGGCAGGGTACTCCCTCCGGGCAGGGGAAGAGCGAAACCGCAGGAAGCGGAGAGGGTGAAGGCAGCAGCTCTAGGGAAGGAAGCGGATCCGGCACGGGAAAAGGAAATGGAAACGGTGAAAGCGTTGGCGAGGGAAGCAGCGTGGCCATCACGGCACCGGTAGTGCTCTCATCAGCCAAGCCTGACTACCCTCATTCTGCCAGAGAAGCAGAGGTCAAGGGCGTAGCCTACGTGGCCCTTTCTGTAGACACCGGGGGCACCGTGGTCTATGCGGAGGTGGTGGGCTCCACAGGAAATGCGGCGCTGGACAGAGCCGCTGTGGAGGCGGCGTATCAATGGCGTTTCAGTCCGGCGCTGGACCGGTACGGACAGCCGTCGCCCTGCCGCATCACCATTCCCTTTAAATTTTATCTCCATGAGTAAGAAAACATAGAGGGGAGGATTCTATGAAACAGGTATGCTTTGCATTGGCGCTGGTTGCTCTTCTTAGTTCGCCCTTTTCTGCGTCCGCAGAGGAAGCGAAGGCGTCTCCCGCCACAAATTTGAAGGAACCCTATCCGGCAGCAGATGGATTTCTTCCGGCAGAGCCCATGCCGCCGGAGAAAGGCGTCAAGGATTATGAAAACTTTTTGAAATACGTGGATGCGGTGAATGCCTACATCAAGGCGGCCCAGACCTACATCGACAATGCCACCAACGATGCCAATACCATCATCACAAAAAGAAACGACGCCGCACAGAAGGCGCAGCACGTAATAGACACCTACAACAACAGCTTGCCCAAGGACGAAAAGAAATCCTGACACGGAGGAATCCTTTTTTGTGTCAGCACAAGGAATAAAAAGCGGACCGGAGGGTTCGCTTTTTTTACAGCTTATGGAGGTGTTTCCTCGTGGTACAATAGCGGTGAATGATTATTTGAGGAGGCGGCAGAATGAATGACAGTGTACTGCAGGAAGCAGCGGAGCGGGAAATAGCTCTGCACCGGTCAGAAAAAATAATACGGTTTGCCGCGGACGGTGCGATCTACTGGATCAAACGCAGGCGGTCCAATGGGCGCAATCGGCTGGTGAAATATTCTCCGGCCATCGAATTTCAAAGCGAGGTGGCCCGCATCACCATCGCGGCGGCAGTTCTTCCCGAGCTGGTGCCACAAATCGTGGTGCTGACACCGTCGTATATGGTGACAAAGGATACTGGTGAATCTATCGAGGACTGGCTGGACGAGGAGGATGTCAGCGGAGAGGACAAGGAGCATATGCTCTATGAGGTGGGACGAGGGTTGGCCCGTCTTCACAATGCGGGCATCGCTCACGGAAGGCCGGCGCCTCGGGACATTACGTGGCAGGACGGAAGGGTGACCTTCCTGGATTGGGAGAACCGGCTGTATTTTAAGCGGATCGAACGGCAGAGGGTGCAGGATTTCCTGCTTCTCTTCCAGGGCATTTACCGCAGGTATTTTCCCGAGGAACAGCGGTGGGCAGCGGCGCTAGAACGGGGTTATGCATCAGAGGATAAAAGCGGAACGAGGGAAAGGGCGGTCGCCTTTCTTCGGAAGCGGGGTTATCTGAGAGCGATCATGGACAAGCTGACCCGCTTTCACATGCATGACGTGGAGGCGGTGGCCAAGGTGTACGCCCATTTTTTACATAACCGGTGAGGAAACCATGGCAGGAATACTTTTTCTCGTGCCCCGTATGAATATCGGCGGCGCTGAGACCTATGTGTATACCGCGGCAAAGGCGCTCCATGAAAGAGGCTGGGAGGTATGCGTGGCCTCCGGCGGGGGACAGCTGGCAGACTCGTTGGTAAAACTTGGGATCCCCACGTATTTTCTTCCCATCCGTTTGTCTCGCCCGCTGTCAGCCTTTTTTTTGGAGCGGATCGTCAAAAAGCATCACATCCGCCTCATTCACGCCAATTCCGGCGCGGCAGGCATTGTGGCGGAAAAGGTGAAGAGCCGCACTGGGATTCCTGTGGTGTATACGGCTCACGGGATTTTTGGAAATCCTGAGCGGGAATATGTGATTGACCGGCTGGACCGGATCGTCTGCGTCAGTCAGTACGTGAAGGACGATGCGATCCGCCGAGGCTTTTCTGAAAATCATATGGTGGTCCGCTACAGTGGGATCGACACGAAACGGTTTACTGCAGACGAGGGTCTCCGACAGGCGGTGCGAAGCGAACTGGGTATTCCTGAAGGCGTGCTGACGCTTGCCATTGTGTCTCGCATAAAAAATCTGTATCATAAGGGACATGGGCATCTGCTGTCCATGTTCGCCACCTATGGGAAGAATGAAAACTGGCGGCTCCTTGTGATAGGAAAGGGGCGTGGCTTGTCTCTTTTGAAGAAAAGAATCCAATCTCTCGGTCTTTCAGAGCGTGTGTACTGCCTTGGCCATCATACTGATGTGGAACGATATGTAAATGGAGCCGATGTGATGGTGCTCCCGTCCCGCTTTGAAACCTTCGGCCTCGTTTTGGCAGAAGGCATGGCCATGGGTAAGCCGGCCATCGCCTTTGCCACAGGGGGCACGCCAGAGGTAATCGACGATGGGTATACAGGCTTCCTAGTGGAGCAGGGGAACGAGCGCGAGCTTTATGAAAAAATAAACTGCCTAGACAAAGACCGGGTCCTCCTTAAACAAATGTCTGGGGAAGGAATTCGTCAGGTGCGGGAACGCTTTTCCCTAGAAAAGATGATTGATGACTTGGAAAACATATATGCTGATTTTGATTGCCACCGCAAAATAAAAAGGCAGGCATAATAAAAACTCTCCCGATATATGAGGAGAGTTTTTTGAATGATTTCACGTTAATAGTGTGAAGCGTAGGAATCAAGGTTTTCAAGAGAGAGCGGCCTCTTTTTTTCTGACCGGTTCATCCTAGTTTGTTCTCGAGCTGGTTTTCTTGAAAGTAAATGTATTTGTCTGCGCCTTGACAAAGCAAGGACTGTGTAAAAATGCCTGAATTTCATGGGTGATGGACGGGCATTTTTTATTGAAATCATAACTATTATTATTTGTTAGCAAGTTATTGAAGATATTGATAAATTAATCTATAAATAGTATGATTATCGCGAGGATATATATTTATATATGAGGAGAAAAACATGAGAAATTCAAGGGGGATTTTGCTGGCAGTCTGCCTCGCAGCTATGGGGAGCACCGGGGCGAGCGCCGAGCCGGTAATGTATGATGTGCTTCCTGAGATCGTAGTCACTGCGACAAGGACGGAAAATATGGTAGAAAATGTGCCGGCGGCAATGCAGATCATTACAGAGGATGAGATTAAGAAGTCAGGAAGCAATGATCTGCGGGATCTGATTTCACATGAGACAAATATTTTTCAGAAGCATCGAACCCGTGGTGGCGGTCATGATGTCATTATTCGAGGTATGGATACGGATAAGACGCTGATCCTTATCAACGGGCACCGTGTTGCGAATGAAGCGGATGCCACCGGGCTTGGCAATGCCATGGCCTTTGACCGAGTCAGCCTGAGCGACGTGGCACGCATTGAAATCGTGAGAGGGCCGACCAGTGCGCTCTACGGTTCTGAAGCAATGGGTGGGGTCATCAATATCATTACAAAGCCGTCATTGTCATCTTCTGCAACGGCGGGTGTATCCCGAAGCAGTGATGATGCGACTAACTGGTACCATTTCGATACAGGAAGGAAGGGAAAGTTTTCGGCTACTGCTGATATGAGGTTCAACAAAATATTCAGAGATAAGGATGATGAGTATATCAGCTCCAATAATTATGGCACTGCTCAGACCTATGGTCTGTCGGCCAATTATTATTTTGATGATCAGCGATATATCAACCTGTTCTATGATTATTTCAGCCAGAGCCTAAAAAATGACAGCGGAGAGGCCAAGCTGACGCCCCTTTCGGTTAATATGGGCTCTAAAAAGTTGACAGGGCTCGTGAGGATGGAAAGCGCGGGAGGTTATCATTATAAGCAGAGGACCTATGGGATTTCCTACAATGGCACTACGTCGAAAAATGACTGGCAGGTCCGTCTGTACCGATCTGCCTTCCAATGGAATGATGAGAGAACTCAGAGGATTCTCGAGGCGATTCCAGGGGATGATCCCTTGTCGAAACGAGCCTTTGTGGGATTTGTGAACAAGAAATATAATGCTTACGACTTTAACGACAACCGGAATGAATTGTGGGCGCTAGAAGGCAGGGATTCGGTTCGGATAAACAGACACAACCGTCTGACCTTTGGCGCGGAATACGTGAGCAATGATGTGAAGGGAACGAATCTTGGCAAGAATGGGGATAACGTGGGTACTATTACACACAATAGCCTCACAAAGGATACGTCCAAGGTCAATATTGATACTTACGCTGCCTACGTGCAGGATGAAATCGAAGAGGGGAAATGGTTTATTGTACCCGCTATCCGGTACGATCATCACTCCAATTTTGGCAGTCACGTGTCTCCCAAGCTGGGCGTGACCTACAAGGCGAGGGATCATTTGCGGTTTAAAGCCAATTATGGGGACGGCTTTAAGGCACCTTCGGTGTACCAAATGTATTATTCCCTGTACCAGATCATGGGTACAAGCTATGTAAATCTTATCGGGAACCCGGATCTGAATCCGGAGGAGTCAAGGAGCTTTGATATTGCGGTGGAAGCGGAATTTGGTAAGGGCTACGGCTCTGTGGGCTATTTTGACAGTCACGTGAAGAATCTGATTGATACCATGTATATTGGCACTGACGGCACCGCGAAGCAGTATAAGTATGTCAACGTCGGCAAGGCGCGGATCAAGGGCATCGAAACCGTTTTAGGGTATACCCTCAATGATCGGTGGGAAGCGAAGGTAACATCAAGCTGGCTTTCCGCAAAGGATACGACCAATGATCTGGATCTGGTGAGACGGGCGAGGTTTTCTCAGATTTATCAGCTGATTTACAATGATCATCAGGATCGGGGATATAGCGCTACCCTCTGGGATCGGTTTGACTATGACTATGTGACAGAGGATAATAAAAAGACAAGCTACAATCTGTTGAATTTCACGCTGACAAAGCGTTTCGGCAAGGACACGAGAGCGTATGGGACGATAGAGAATATTTTGGACAAGAAGGATGACCGGTGTGATCTGGATGGCCGTTCCTGGCTAATTGGTGTAGAGCATACCTTCTAAAGGGTGTTAGTAAAAGGGCCGTGCCGGTTTCGGCGCGGCCTTTTGTTGCTTATGGGGAGACAAACAATGAAAAGGTCTGTTTTTCTAATTCTTGCGGCGCTGGCGATTATTATTTCCGGCTGCGTGCCGGCGGGGCAAAAGGAGGGCGGCGCGTTCCTGACTGTACAGGACAGCGCGGGACAGACTGTGCGGCTAGATAAAAAACCGTCCCGGGTTGTTCTGCTTACGCCATCACTGGCAGAAATATATCATGCCGTGGGCGGTGATTTTATCGCTATGGCAGGAACGCCGGGAACGGCTCTCCCAGACTATGCGAAAGGTAAACAATCGGTAGGCTGGTCGTATCAGGTAGACATGGAAGCGCTGGTCTCCTTAAAGCCGGATCTGGTGGTCGGGTTAAATGGGCTAAACAACTATCTTTCCCAAGGGCTGGCGCAGAATCATGTGCCCTTTCTGTTGCTTTCTCTGTCCACCTATAATGACGTGAAGCGTGCGGTGCGTATATTTTCTGCTGCTGCGGAAAATACGGAAGCGGGAAAATCCATCATAGAGGATCTTGACCGGCGCATGAAGCAATATATCGACAGGGTTCAAAAGAAGCCGTATTCCTTTGCGGTCATTCACGGCACAGGGAAATCGCTCACTATAGAGACAAAAGGATCAATTGCCTGTGATGCAGCAGAGCGGCTTGGCATGGTCAACGTGTTTGATGGGCTTTCGATGAAGGATATAGGCCATATGCCACCATTCAGCATGGAGCAGCTGGCAGTGAAGGACCCGGATATTATTTTCCTGACGACCATGGTGAGACCCGGGCAGGAGGCGGAGGTTTTCACGGCTTCCGTCATGGCCCAGCCCGCATGGAATGAGCTTCGGGCTGTCAAAAATAACCGGGTATATTTCCTTCCTCAGGATAGGTTTCTGAAAAGTCCTGGCGTTCACTATCCTGAGGCGGTTCAATTTATGGCAGATAAGGTATATGGAAGGGGAGACGCATGACATGGAAGCAGGTTTTCTAAAGCAGGTGATGGATTCTGAAGCATACCGAACCGCCGGAGGGCGCTACCTTGGATCGCCTTGGGACATACAGTGGGATGACTGGCCCTACCGTGAGCGGAACGCGCAACCACTCATGCCTCCCACGGCAAAGAAAGAAATCGCATCCATCCTTCAGTCGAAAAGCAGTGTCAAGCGGGCTGCCGTGTACATTCATATTCCCTTCTGCCGTTTGGCCTGCAGCTATTGCGGCTTTTACAAGCAGCCCTTCCATGAAGAGAAGTTGGCAGGCTACGTAGACAGCCTTATTAAAGAAATACGGCATCTCAAGTCATCTCCCTATGTGGCGGGGTCTAAGGTGGAAGCTGTGTTTTTTGGCGGCGGTACGCCGGGGCTTTTGACGCCAAGGCAGATTACGGACATCATGGATGCGGCAAAGGATGTATTTTCGCTGGAGGCGCATGCAGAAATTACCATGGAATCCAGTCTTTCCGATATGACAGAGGAAAAAATGGAGGCTGCTGTACAATCTGGTGTGAATCGGTTCAGCTTCGGGGTCCAGTCCTTTGATACGAAGGTGAGGAATGGGGTAGGCCGGCCGGACACCAAGGAACGAGCCATTGCACAGCTGGAGAATTATACTCGTTTTGGTGCAGACGTGGTTATTGACCTGATTTATGGATTGGAGCATCAGACAGAAGACAGTATGCAGGAGGACATCCGGCTTGCCGCAGCGTGCGGCGCGGCAGGGCTGGACCTGTACAAGCTGCAGATCCTTCCGTCATCGGTACTGGGGAAATCCTTTGCCGCTAAAAGAAAAAAGCTCGAGCAAAATCATTTGCAGACATTGTTTCAGGCGGCTGTAGATAAGCTTGTGCAGGTCGGCGCAAAGGAATTATCCTGTACCCACTGGAAAATGAAGGACAGCGAGCGAAGTCTGTACAATGCGATTTCCGCTGACGGGGGAGATATTTTTGCTTTTGGCATGGCCTGCGGCGGCAGATTGGGGCCGATAAGCTATTTCAAAACCATGAAGGACGATGTGTATCGGGAGGAGGCGGGAAAAAACTGTGCCATCGGCATGGGACAAAAGAAAGGCATATATGCGCCTAGGATGGGACAAATATCCTCTTGCTGCGACAAAGGAGTCATAGATGTAAAGAGGCTTGCGGAAGATACAGAGCTTCCCTTGGAAAAATTGTTCATACCTGTGTTAGAAACATGGCAGCAGTGGGGGCTTTTATATCGGAAGGGGGACATCTATCGGTATAGCCCTGCCGGTAAATACTGGTACAAAACGATGCGCCGCTTTCTTCTTCGAATGACGGAGCATATGCTCTATGGCATGGATACAGAGAGCTTGGGAAATAAGAATAGGGCCTGGCAGGGCATGGATAACTTAAAATAAAAAAGCTTCGCTAAAATGGGTGGCATTGAACTCATAAAAAAACTCTCCCTATGTGCAGGGAGAGTTTTTTTGCTGCGGGGTCAGAGACCGAAGAATTGTTTTGTGTTTTCCCGGGCAGCGCGGATGAGGTCTGTCTCGGACACGCCCATGTACTTTGCCAGAATGCGCCCTACGTGAACGATATTTTGCGGTACGTTGGTGCGGCCCAGTCCTTTGACGCCTCGGGGCGTCAGATAAGGGGCGTCTGTTTCCAGCATGACTTTTGAGAGAGGAATGAGCGGTGCCGCATCCCGCAGGTCATCGGCGCGGCGATCATCGGCGATCCATCCTGTGATGCCGATGTAAAAGCCCATAGCAAGAAGCGTTTTCAGAGTGGCCCTGCCGCCGGTATAGCAATGCACGACGCTGCGCCTGCAGATTTCCTCATGCCCGTCGAAGCAGGAAATAAAATCGTTCGCCGCGTCCCGCTCGTGAAGAAAGAGAGGGCGGCGGATTTTTTCCGCCAGCGCAATGAGCTGACGGAACCGGAGAAGCTGATTTTCCTTGGACGAGTACATCCGATCATAGTCAAGACCGCATTCGCCGACAGCTACAATTCTCGAGTTGGTCGCCAGAATGGTTTCAATGCGGGCTACGTCATCATCGGTGGCATGATCGGCTCCGTGGGGATGAATGCCTGCAGTGCCCCAGCAGGGATGGGTTTTTACAAATTCATTGACCTTTTCATTTTCCCTTGCATCTGATCCGGTCAAAATGCAGGCCACTCCTGCCTGCAGGGCGTCATGGATGATTTTTTCCTTATCCGGGAAGGAGCGGGAAAACAAATTCAGTCCGATGTCATAGTAAGTAATCATGGGGAATCCTTTCGTGATGAGTATAGTCGAGCCTGTGCAAGCTGCCGTAATGTGCTTTTAGAGGCATTAGGCTTCTGGTAAGGTGGCGTTTGGATCGATCTGTATATCCTTGATCCCGTAGTAGAGAGAAATGCCGTGCTTGGTCACGCTGTTTCCAAAATCTACGATGTACACATGTCGCAGGGCCCTGTTTTTGATCGGGAACGGCGGGAAGACAAGCACCCTTCCGCTTCCCTGATGAGCCTTGATGTAAGCGACCCGAACATCGTTTTCAGTCCGAAGGGCTGCGGTGATGGCGATGGCGGTGACAGCGATGAAGGCGCAGACCGCGGCGGATCCCGTTTTAAGAATGGTGAAGCCTTTTTCCTTATAGAAATCGTTCATCGCGGGAAGAGTCATCATGGCGGCGGTACCGATGATAATCATCAGCACTGACGAGAAGGTGGCCCGGGCAGGAAAGGTAGGGGCCGCGATCATAACAAAATTATTGAAGAAGCCCATGGCGATCGTGAATACGCTGAACCGGAGGGCAGGATACGCATGGAGCAGCTCTTTATCAGGGACCGCCTTGCCCAAGGCTTTTCTGAGCTCGCCGGTAAAGCCGAGAGCCCGTCTTGCGATGCCGTAGAGGAGAAATACCGCGGTCCAGAACAGCGCCATTTCCTCAAAGCCGTCAACCACATTGTTCACATGGAAGAGTGTGCGGGGCCTTGTAATGCCCACCGCCGGCAAAAGATGATCAATGACGCCGATCCGCACGGCTTCGGCCACGAAATGACTGGTGAAGAAGGAAATTACCAGCAGCACCAGAAGACCGAGGAAGATAAGCTGTATCTTTCCGGGAGAACGGGACTGCCGGTCGAAGGGCATCCCTTTTTCCTTTGCCGTGGTCAGCTTTAGCCAGTTTCTCATGAGCAGCACAAAAAGCAGGATCGGAAGAAGATAGAGAAGCATCTCGCCGTTTCCCGCCAGCTGATTTGTTATATGAAGGATAAATCCGGTATTATGCACCTCTTGATAGCGCACAAAGTTGCCCGGCGACAGCACGAGGAGGCAAAGACCAAGGCCTGAAAAAAGAAGGCCGCTCACCATCCAGGGGCGGAGAATTTTCTTTTTCCACCCATAGCCGCAAAGAAGGAACGCAATGAATGACGAGGTGACCGCCAGATTTTCAACGCCCCACCCGGCAAGAAGACCCAGAAGGCCTACGGGCAGGATCCACAGCGGAGAAGTTCCGTCAAAGCGTCCGGCAAGATATAGGTTGTAAGGCAAAAGGAAGAGGGTCGCAAAAAAACCGGTCCACAAATAGACGCAGGCGCCGCACATCCATACTGTCACCTCGCCGAAATGAGGAAGGCCCAGCCAGACCATAAAAAAAATAGCCGCCAGAAGCGCCGGCCTTTCCCCAAAGGCAATATCTCGAATCGCATGGAAATAAAGCAAAAGGATTTCCAGCGCAAACACTGCCGCGTTGGCTATATCGAACCAGAGCTTGTTTCCCAAAAGAAAGGTGTCCTGAATAAAAAAGGCTTCCATGCGGCCGCCGTGCTGGAGGTAATGGTTCCAAAGAGATTGAAGCACGTCGCTCATGGAAGATAAGTGGGTGGTCGTGCCCCAGATCATAGCGTAGAGATAATCATCCCGATGAAGAGGCATGAGCCGGTTCAGCACAAGCATGAGAAGAAAAATACCAAGAAGAATGGCAAGAGACTGTATATGTTTTGATGCGTTCATAGAACCTCCGAAAGGAATGGGAACAATACGCAAGGCATGCCCGATTCTTTTTATTGTAGCACACTAACAGCTGGCGTTCGTATCTCGCTGAAAAATAAGCCTGTGGCATATTTGTTGCAATTGCCGCTGAAAGACCTTAGCGGCGATAGTGAGATCGTGTCAGACATATTGAACGAATAAAAATCAGTGAGACCATATAAATAGCGCAATCAATACAGCAATTAGTGCCAAGCGGCGGCGCGCCGAGTACAAATAAAAACACAGCGCATACCAGCAATAATGCCATAAAACGGACGGATATCTTTTTTATATCATCAATTGTTATTTTTAAATATTTTCCTGTAATATAGCATGCAAGCATTGATAGCGATATAGAGAATATGAAATGAGCTACTTAATTCTTCATTTGTAGAACCTAGCACCAAGGCATTTTTTACACTAGTAGGAATGATGATCATTGCTGCCAGTGTAAAAAATGCTACAAGCAGAACTATAGAGCTTTTAAAGAATAATTTCACATCATTTTTTAATCATAGTAAATTTCGTGTGAGTCAGGCAAGGACAGAGGAAAAAAAGAAAGAGTGAACGTAAATCACGGAGCGGCTCCTATTTTCAGAGTCGCCGTGTCACGAGAAGGAAGAGGGAAAAAGGAAATCAAAAATAAAATTATTAGCACTCTATTGACATGAGTGCTAAAAGTGATATACTAAAATCGTAGGAGGGAAAACCTCCAGAGATTTCACAATAGTTGTTAAGAAAAGAGGTCATGTATATGCGCAGCTTACTTCCTATGGAAGGATTATTTGGGGATACGGTACTGGACCAGTTTTTTAAGGATGTGCCCACCATTTACAGAGATTATGTGGCGGCTCCGAAGTGCAATATTGCGGAACTGAAGGATCATTATGAAGTCACCGCGGAGATGCCGGGGTTTTCTAAGGATCAGATCCATATTTCTATGGAAAACGGCGTGCTGTCCATTTCTGCCGAGAAAGAGGAAACAAAGGAAACGAAGGACGAGGAGCGTCGCTATATCCGCCGTGAGCGGGGCGTGTCCGCATTCCAGCGCCAGTTCAGCGTGAAGGGCATCAAGGAATCGGATATCAAGGCCAGCCTGAAGGATGGCATTCTGAAAATTGAGCTTCCGAAGCTGAAAAAGGAAATCGAAAAGCCGTCCCGTCAGATCGAGATCGAGTAAGGCCTTCACGTTGCCCCCTCTCTAGGACTATCTCATGGCGGCCATATAAAAGGACTGAGAAAGAAATTTCTCGGTCTTTTTTATTGCCTAGAGAGATTTTTTAAGCTCCGGACTGCCTAGAGTCTGCCTCGTGATACAGCCTGCTTGTCTTGACAATGAGCGGGGGAATAGTGTATTCTGAACAAGTCAGCTATGTGGAGCGATACTCAAGTGGCTGAAGAGGACGGTTTGCTAAATCGTTAGACCGGTTTCCGGTGCGGGAGTTCGAATCTCCCTCGCTCCGCCACAAAAGACATCCTGCGGGGTGTCTTTTTTTGCGTGCCCTTGGGCGCTGTGCTATGATGAGCTGAGAAAAGTCTTTGAAAGGAATTTATGAACCTCTTTAATTTGCTCGGAATTTTTCCAGCGCTGACAGTAAAAAATTATCGAACTTTCTGGATCAGCCAATGGATCGCGCTCATGGGGCTCTGGATGCAGCTTACGGCGCAGCAGTGGCTGGTTTACACCATGACCGATTCCGCGCTTCTGCTTGGGCTGCTCAGTGCCATGCAGTATCTTCCCAGCCTGCTGTTCAGCCTTTGGGCCGGTTATTTTATTGATCGCTGTGTCAAGCGGCATGTGCTAATCGGTACGCAGGCTATGTACATGCTCCAAGCGTTTTTGTTGGGGCTTCTGGTGTATACCGGCCATCAGTCCTATGGCTGGATTCTCTTTTTTGCGTTCTTTTTGGGTACCATTGATTGCGTGGATATGCCGGCGCGCTATGCCTTTCTTCCTATACTGGTGAGCAAGGAATATTTGAAGAGCGCCACCAGTCTCAACTCGACGAATTTTAACATCACCCGCATGCTGGGGCCGATTTTGGCTGCTTTTTTACTGTCCTTCCTTACGTATGATGATGTGTTCTTTTTGGATGCGGCCTGCCTACTGCCGATTTTGTATGCCTATATCCGCATGAAGGTGCCTCCGGAGCCGCCCTTTGAGAAAAAAGGAAGCGTGCTTTCGGAAATTAAAGAGGGAGTGGGTTATACGCTGACTCACGCAACGATACTGAGCCATCTTCTTTCGGTGGCAGTGGTGAGTGGGCTCATTTTGAATTTTGGCTGCTATGGGCCGCCCTTTGCGGATCGGGTGCTTCATGCGGGACTGGAAGGGTTTTCCCGGATTCTTTTTTCCGTCGGTGCCGGCTCCATGCTGGGCGGGCTTCTGTCGGCGGTGGGCACAAAAAAACCGAGCCAGAACACTGCTTTTTATGCGGGCGTACTTTGCGGTGCCTGTCTGATCACGGTCAGCCAGATGACACAGGAGCTGCCGTCCTACCTTTTGTTTTCAGGCATTGGATTCACAGCGATCACAAGCATCGTCAACTCGAACACGATTATTCAGATTTCTACGGAGCGGAGATTTCTTGGCCGGGTCATGAGCCTTTATACTCTTGTATTTCTTGGGGCAACGCCCTTTGGCAGTGTCATAGCCAGCTCCATCATTGAATTCTCCGGCACGTCCCAGGGACTTCTTGCCATCGGCCTTCTCGATATCGTTTTCCTTCTTCTGCTCCAGTTCTTCTTTTGGCGCGGCGAAGGGCCGGAGCCATAAAGAGGCAGGATCATTATTGACGGGGCTTCACGTTTCATAATACGCTGGCCGCAATGAGGGAGTAGCTGGCATGCTGTGCAGTAAGTCAACGTGCTGTCCTGTGTGGGGGGTGCAAGGCTTGGCTTACTTTGATATGCGAGACTCATGGATGACCTTGGCATGCACGAAATCTCAGGTATGACTTGAGTCGTCCCTGTTTTTTGTGTGCCCCTTTTGCTTTAGGAGCGGTGAGTGGATGAGTCTTTTATTTCTTGCTAACTGCATATTGCTTGACATCGGTCTTTCTAGGGATGATTTTTCCCTTTCTATAGCCAGCAGGCTTGCAGAGCATGGCATGGGCTGCCGCAGGATGATCGGTATAGCGGAGGTGTTTGGCGGCTTTCAGTTTCTGATGCCTCTCATCGACTGGGGCTGCGTGTTTTTTTATTCTGGATTTTTATGCCGCGCTGGCAACGTACATCCCTTGGGTGGCCTTTTGTCCACCTTGGGGCTACTCATGAGCCGGGACGGTTTGACCGGAAGCGAGGAGATCACCTTCCTTCGAAAAGGTTTCACCGGACTTCTTATTATGGGAGTTGCTACGTCCATTGACGCGCTGTCCGAAGGCTTTGCCATTGCGGGCTACGATGGAGCTTATGCGCTGGTGGCTCGGTCATCGTCGGGAACATTACGTTTTGCATGTGCCTGTTTGGGGTCTGCACCAGGAAACAATGCGGCATGAGGCTCGCCGACAAGGCAGTGATTTTTGGCGGCGTTATATTGATTGCGGTGGGACTAGAGATAGTTATCATCGGATAAGGGAAGAAAGTAAAAAGCAGGGCGAGTAGAAATACTTGCTCTGCTTTTTTGATGTGTCATGCAGGGAGCCGGTAAAAAAAGAGGCTTGTGACTCCAATGTTTCTGTCATGAAAGGAACAGATCCCACAGGACCTTGAAAAAGAAAATCACCAGTACTGCCGCAATGATAGGCTTGATGGCGTTGCCGTTAGCCTTTGAAAAATAATTGGCGCCCAGATAATTGCCGGCCATGTTGAACAGGCCCGCCGTGATGCCTAGCCCGAGCAGTACGTGGCCGCTCAGAAGAAAAACGGTCAGCGCTGACAGATTGGTGCAAAGATTGATCACCTTTGTCACGCCGTTGGCCTGCTTCATTTTCAGATGGCCGATGCCGGTGAGGGCAAGAAATAAAAAGGTTCCCGTGCCGGGGCCGTAAAACCCGTCATAAATACCAATGGCAAAAGCAAGGCCGCAGCTGATAAGGGCCGTTTTTTTCCAAGGGAAGGGTTCCTTTTCCTTCAGCGTCTTGCCTCGGAGAATGTAAGCCCCTGTGAGAGGAAGAATGACCAGCATGCAGACTGTAAAAACCTTTGCGTCCAGCATGAGCGCAATGTGAGCGCCTACCGAGGATCCCGCAAAAGCAAAAAGAACTGACGTAAGCGCTAGCCGCCAGGGAATGAATCCCCTCTTGGCATATTTAAATGTAGCCAGCGCGGTTCCCATGGAGGCGCTCATTTTATTGGTCGCAATGGCGCCGTGAATGGGAATGCCCGACAGAATGTAAGCAGGCAGAGAAATGAGACCGCCGCCGCCGGCGACGGCATCGATAAAGCCTGCCAGCCCTACCAGAGGGCAGATGATCGCATAGGTCAGGAAGGTATCCATAGACTCTCAAAAGGGTAACAGGGAGAAGACTCCGCTAAAAATATGTAGAAAAGCTTTGCCTGTCTGTTTATTCGTCCATTATACAATACGGAAGGTTCCATGCCCATCACAGCGGCCGCAGGATCGTGCCGCCGCCGATGAGGCGGTCACCGTCATAAAAAACAACCGACTGCCCCGCGGTGATAGCCCGCTGCGGTTCATCAAACTCAACCACCGCCCGGCCGTCCTTTTGGAGCATCACCTGCGCGGCATGGGTGCGGATCCCGTAGCGTATCTTTGCCTCGCAGGCGAAGCGGTCTGCCGGCGCTTCCTCATCGGTGAAGTGAAGCTCTGCCGCCAATAGACGCTTTCTGAATAGGGCCTCATTGTTTCCAACGATGACCTCATTTTTTTGGGGATCAATGGCGATGACGTAGAGCGCTTCCTTGGAGGAAATGCCCAGCCCTTTTCGCTGACCGATGGTGTAGTAGGGAATGCCCCGATGAGTGCCCAGTGTGCGGCCCTTCAGATCGGTGATGCGGCCTTCCTTAAAAATCCAGGGCGCCTCTTCCTTGAGATAGTCCACATAGGTTTTCTCATTTGTAAGAAAGCAGATGTCCTGCGAATCCGGCTTGTTAAAGGTGGGAAGGCCTTTTTCCTTGGAGATCCGGCGGGTGTCCTTTTTGAAGACCCGTCCCAAAGGAAATACGATGTGAGCCAGCTGATCCTGCGTCAGGTGATACATCATGTAAGACTGATCCTTGGACAGATCGATGCCTTTGTGGACCTCATATTTTCCCCGATCGCTGTTATAGAGAATGCGTGCGTAGTGGCCGGTAGAAAAATAAGAAGCGCCGAAATGCTTTCGTGCCTCGTCATAGAAAATACCAAACTTGACCTTGAAGTCGCACATCATGCACGGGTTCGGGGTGATACCTTTTGCATAGGAGTCAATGAAATAAGAGAGCACCGTTTTGTGGTAGATATCTCTTACGTCGATGACGACGAAGGGAATCCCGAGGTGCTCCGCCATGGCGCTGGCGCCGGAAAGCTCCTCGTTCTGTCTGTCAAACTGGCGCATCGTAGCGCCGCAAACATCGTAGCCATGCTCCATCAGAAGCTTTGCGGTCAGCGTGGAATCAACGCCGCCTGACATGGCCACAACAACTTTCTTCTTGTGTACCATATATATCCTTTCAATACCATCATAAGAACCGGTCGCAACGGAGTGAAAGTCCGAAGGATGCCTGTTCATCACAAAAGATGAACTCGCCCCTCATTATAGCAGGTGAGACTGATAGAAGGAGCAGATCACAAAAATAATTTGCACCGTTCCTAGTATCAGATAAAAATAAAAACGCCTGCCTTAAAAAGACAGGAGGCATCAGCCATTGGCACCTTCGACGAATCTCATCGTCGCATTCGGTTACGATAGCAGGTCTTTTAGTTTTTCAAAGATTGGGTATAACAGAAATTTTGAAGCGACCTGCAGTCGTTTATGCAATCACATCAAAAGCGGCCCCGTGCATGCAAAAAAAGTATTTGAATTTTCTTGAAAGTAGGATATACTTAACATATCATTTTTAGGAAATATAGTATATACTTATTTGCATTGGAGGGTTTTATTTATGGAAATTGAAATGCTGGCCGGCTTTATTGTTTTGCTGGTCTGTCTGTTTTTGGGGATCAAGCATGGCGGCATCGGGCTCGCAGTTATCAGCGGTATCGGCCTCATGCTGTATACATTCGTATTTGGCTACAAGCCGGGGACACCGCCTATCGGCGTTATGCTCACCATCATGGCAGTGGTTACCTGCGCCGGATTTTTGCAGACCTCCGGCGGCCTGACAGTGATGCTGAAGTATGCGGAAAAATTTCTCCG
Organism: Dialister sp.; assembly: GCA_034180505.1. Lineage (GTDB taxonomy): Bacteria > Bacillota > Negativicutes > Veillonellales > Dialisteraceae > Dialister. Next base: position 48,214 of record JAXFOE010000024.1, on the reverse strand, counting down.
CAACAATCCGAAGTACATTACTATTCTGGCTCCGGTTACCACATGGCTTCTGACGGTGCTCTGCGGCACGGGTCATGTGGTTTACACCATGTTCCCCATTATTTACGATATTTCCATCAAGCAGAATGTGCGTCCCGAACGGCCGATGGCAGTGTCGTCCATCGCATCCCAGATGGGCGTCTCCGCGTCTCCCGTATCGGTTGCGGTCGTATCCATTATAGGGTTTATGGCAGCGGCAGGCTATAATTATTCGCTGCTTCAGATTCTGGCGGTTTCCATTCCGGCTACGCTGATCGGCGTGCTTTGCGCTGCCTTTGTTTCTTATCGCCGGGGCAAGGATCTGGACAAGGATGAAGTCTTCCAAGCGATGATTGCCGACCCGGAACAAAAGCAGTATGTATATGGGGAAAATGAATCCCTTCAGGGCCGTTCTCTTCCATCCTCGTACTACCATGCGACGATTATCTTCCTCATCGGGATCCTTTCCATTGCAGTCCTCGGCAATTTCCCCGCGCTGCTCCCTCACTTCCCGGATGCTAAGGGCGTCATGAAAGCTATTTCCATGACTACGGTCATTCAAATGGTGATGCTCTTTATTTCTGCGATTATCCTCTTTGTATGCCGTGCCAAGGCGAAGGAAGTGGGCAACAGCCAGGTGTTTCGCGCCGGCGTGGTGGCACTCATTTCGGTGTATGGTGTCGCTTGGATGGCAGATACCTACTTTGCCAATCATATGGCGGTGCTGAAGGATTTTTTGGGAACTGTAGTCATGGCTCATCCTTGGACGTATGCGGTGGTTCTTTTCTTTACATCTAAGCTGGTAAATTCTCAGGGCGCTGCGGTGGCCATCGTTATGCCCATGGCGCTGAAGCTGGGCATGGATCCGGTTATGGTCTTGTCCTTCATTCCTGCGTGCTACGGCTATTTCTTCCTGCCCACCTATCCGTCGGATCTGGCGTGCATCGGATTTGACCGCTCCGGAACGACAAGGATCGGAAAGTTTGTGCTCAATCACAGCTTCATGCTTCCCGGTCTGACCGGTGTCGCCTGCGCATGTATTGCGGGCTTTGTTATCGCTCACGCATTGTATTGATAGAGCAAATGATATCAACCTCTCCGCTACCGTACGGAGGGGTTTTATTTTGCTCCTTCTTGTATAATGTAGCCATAGACTATCAATGATAGGGAGATGACTTGTGGAAGCGATTTTATTTCTGATGGGCATCGTGATTTTTGTTTGCGTAGCCTTTCAAAAATTATTGAACCGCACCGGTGTGCCGGGCCTTTTCATTTTTATCCTGCTGGGCATGCTTTTTGGGGCGGACGGTCTTTTTAAAATTGAATTTTCTGATTACTCCTTTGCGAATAATATTTGCTCCGTGGCGCTTCTTTTCATTATGTTTTACGGCGGCGCCGGCACAAAGTGGGCAACTGCCAAGGTAGTGGCCGTGAAGGCGACGCTTCTTTCCTCAGCAGGCACTGTACTTACAGCGCTTCTGGTGGGGCTTTTTTGCTGGGGCCTTCTGGGCTTTTCTTTAACCGAAGCATTTCTGATGGGAGCGGTGGTCTGCTCCACTGATGCGGCATCGGTTTTTTCTATTCTCCGTTCCAAAAATTTAAATCTGAAATACAGCACTGCGCCTATGCTTGAGTTGGAAAGCGGCAGTAACGATCCCTTCTCGTACATGCTGACGGTTGTCTTTTTGACGCTCATGGAAGGGCATGGGTACGGCGCGGGAGATATTATTCTCCTCCTCTTGGGGCAAATCATTTTTGGCATGCTGGCAGGCTTGTTTTTTGCGTGGTTTGCTACGCAGGTGCTTCGCCGGTTCCAATTATCCGATATCGGGTTGGACACGACCTTCCTTGTGGGCGTTGCGCTCATGGCGTACACATCGGGAGCCCTTCTTCATGGCAACGGTTATCTTGCGGTGTACATTGCGGGAATCATTATTGGGAACAGCGACATTCCCAATAAACGAAACATGATTTCCTTTTTGGGCGGACTCACCACGATTATGCAGATGTTCCTGTTTTTCCTTTTAGGGCTCCTAGCATTCCCGTCTCGCCTGCCCGCTGTGGCAGGAACTGCGTTGGCGATCGCTCTCTTTTTGACCTTTGTGGCAAGACCGGTGGCGGTGGTCTCTCTGCTGGCTCCTTTCCGATCCAGCATCAGGCAGCAGATTTTTGTATCCTGGGCAGGTATGCGCGGCGCCGCGTCGATTGTATTTGCCATCATGGCCATGACCGGAACCGCTGCGCCCTATCATGATATATTTCACATCGTTTTTTTCATCGTCCTCTTTTCCATTCTCGTGCAGGGGACACTGTTGCCCTTTATTGGGAAATGGCTGTCCCTTATTGATCATGACGGAGACGTGCGAAAAACCTTCAACGATTACACTGCTGATGTGCCGGTGGAATTTCTCCGCCTTGTGCTCCATGGCAGCCATCCTTGGGCAGGCAAGACCTTGTCCGAGGTGACCCTTCCGCCGGAGTCGCTTCTCGTGCTGATTCTTCGGGAGGAGCGTCGACTGATTCCTCACGGAGGTACCGTGCTTCAAGAAGGGGACGTGCTAATTCTTGCGGGACGGGAAGGTGGCGCTGTATCGGGCATTTCCTTATACGAGCATGTGCTTGACAAATCTGATGAATGGGCCGGGAAAACGCTGGCGGAAATCACCACCGGCGGGGAGCTGGTTATGCTGATTCTTAGAAATGAAAGGGTCGTGATTCCTAACGGGGCCACCCGCCTTGAAATAGGGGACCGTCTCGTGATGAGCCGATAAAAAAAGAGCCTGTGACAGGATGCTTCACAGGCTCTTTTTTGTATGGTTTTATTTCAGCCACAGGTCCTTGGCAGCACTGGCCGCTTCTGCAGGAGTGATATATCCCTCCTGCGCCATCAGGGCGAGAACCGTTGTCATCCGCTTCGCCCCTTCCTCGGGGTGGTCTAGCGGATCATAGGCAGAGGGCGCCTGAGGAAGACCGGCCAGCATAGCGCATTGAGACAGGTCCAGATCCTTCGGCTCCTTGCCGAAATAGGTGCGGCTTGCCGCAGTCAGGCCGTAAGCGCCATGGCCGTAGTAAATCGTATTCAAATAGAGATCAAGAATTTCATCCTTTGTATACTCCCGCTCCAAAAGTGTGGCCAGAATCAATTCCTCCGCCTTTCGTGTCAGCGTGCGGTCGTGGGAGAGGAAAACATTTTTTACCGTTTGCTGAGCCAGAGTGCTGCCGCCCTCCACCGTTTTTCCTGCCTGCTGGTTCGTAATAAACGCGCGGACGATGGAAATGATATCTACGGCGCCATGCTCATAAAAGCGGCGGTCCTCGGTGGCGACAACGGCTCTTTTTAACAGCGGCGGAATGGCATCAGCCGGACAGAAGGTCTTCCGGTCGATCCGTGATTCCAAGGCGGGCTTGAAATGGCGGACCACATATAGCTTGTCCAAGGCGGTATCAAAGGAGCTGAGTCTGTTTTCGGAGGCGGAATCGGTTTTATTTTCTTCTGTGCGCCCTTGTTTTGTATCAGGAGACAAGGAGGACAGCATTTTTTTTGGCGCTTCAAGGAGCGAGCTAATCTCGTCAAAGGAAAAAGGAACGGACAGGGAGGCTTGGCCCTGTTTTTTTTCATGCGCATTGATATGTACATCTTGCCCCTGCATGTATCCCCAATAACAGGCGCCGCATAGAACAAGAATGAAGAAGAGTATTTTTTTCATGCCGGCCCTCTGCAAAAAAATGAAAAGCAATACATTTGTAACAGATTTTCTTCATTGTAGCATAGCTGCCGAGGTAATAAAAAAGTAGAGCTGTTTCAACGGGAAGAGCAAGAGGAAAAGCGCATGGAAGCGGGCTTTTCTGTGGTGCCGGTGAGCTTATTTTTTGTGCAACACCAAGCGGATTATGATATAATATTGGCATAAATTATTAAGGTAGTACTACAAGCTGCCTTTGCAAAATTGCTTTGGCAGGGATTGATGGCAGCTGTCCATCTTGCCGGACGGCTGCATTTTTTAGTGAAGGAGACTCTATGGCTGAAGATATTCATGAAATTCAGGCGCATCACGCATCGGAAAGCGGAAAGCGCGACTATGGGGCCAAGGATATACGCGTATTGGAAGGTCTTGAGGCGGTTCGTCTCCGGCCGGGTATGTACATAGGCTCTACGTCAGCGCGGGGCTTGCACCATCTGGTGTATGAAGTGGTGGATAATTCCATTGATGAAGCGCTGGCTGGCTTTTGTACGCATATCGAGGTGTCCCTGAATGATGACGGCAGCTGTACCGTCACAGATAACGGACGCGGTATTCCTACCGGCATGCATGAGACAGGTAAGCCTGCCATGGAGGTCGTGCTGACTGTGCTTCATGCAGGCGGTAAATTTGGCGGAGATGGCTACCCCATTTCCGGCGGGCTGCACGGAGTCGGTATTTCTGTAGTCACTGCCCTGTCGGAATGGACTAAGGTGGTGGTCAAGCGGGAAGGCGCCTTCCATGAAATGACACTGTCCCGAGGCGTCGTGACGGAGCACATGAAAACCTACGGGACCACCGATGAGACAGGGACAGAGGTCAGCTTCAGACCGGATCCGGAAATATTTAAAGAGGGCACCGACTTTGATTATGACACCCTCAAGGTTCGCATGCGGGAGCTGGCGTTCCTGAACAAAGGCCTCACCATCACGCTCACCGATACTCGGGACGGGGCCACCCACTCCGATGTATTTCACTATGCTGGCGGCATTACGGAGTTCGTCCAATTTCTTAACGAGGGCAAGGATCTGATTGCTCCGGAAATTATCGCTTTCGAGGGTGAAAAGGATCGGGTCATTGTTGATATTGCCATGCAATATCAAACCGGGTACAGCGAAAACATGTACACCTTCGTCAATGATATCAATACCATCGAGGGCGGTATGCATTTGGCAGGCTTCAGGTCGGCGCTCACAAGAGTGATTAACGACTATGCCAGAAAAAACAATATTCTTAAGCAGAACGAGGAAAATCTCACCGGCGATGATGTGCGGGAAGGGCTGACCTGCGTCATTTCTGTCAAGGTGCCGAATCCGCAGTTTGAAGGACAGACAAAAACAAAGCTGGGCAATCTGGAAGTCAAGGGCATCGTGGATAATGTCGTTTCCGAAGGGCTTCGCACCTATTTCGAGGAACATCCCTCGGAAGCAAGAAGTATTGTAGAAAAAGGAATCACCGCCAGCCGGGCGAGAGCGGCGGCGCGCCGAGCGAGAGATTTGACCCGCCGGAAAAACGCGCTGGAAATTTCCAGCCTTCCCGGCAAGTTGGCAGACTGTACGGAAAAGGACCCGAAGTACACAGAAATTTACATCGTCGAAGGGGATTCGGCAGGCGGCTCTGCCAAAAGCGGGCGGGACCGCCGGTATCAGGCAATCCTTCCCTTGCGCGGAAAAATTTTGAATGTAGAAAAGGCGCGGCTGGACCGGGTACTCAATTCCGATGCGATCCGCACCATGATCACTGCCTTTGGCACCGGTGTGGGAGAGGATTTCGACATCACCAAGCTCCGGTATTACAAGATTATCATCATGACCGATGCTGACGTGGACGGCGCCCATATCCGGACCCTGCTCCTGACCTTCTTCTACCGGTACATGAAGCCGCTTATCACCGAGGGCCATGTGTATATTGCCCAGCCCCCGCTGTATCAGGTGCGCAAGGGGCGGCAAAAATATTACACCTATGACGACGAGGAGCAGAGCACGCTGCTCAATGAAATCGGCATCGAAGGTTGTGCCATCCAGCGCTACAAAGGGCTTGGCGAAATGAATCCGGAGCAGCTGTGGGACACCACCATGAACCCGGAGGAACGGGTCATGCTGCGAGTAGAGCTTACCGACGCGGTGGAGGCAGACCGGCTGTTTACCATACTCATGGGAGATAAGGTAGAGCCTCGGCGCAAATTCATAGAAGACAACGCAAAGAACGTAGTCAATCTTGACTTGTAAGAACTTTTGAAATTGAAAGGAAGCCGGCTTGAATCTGTCCCAGCAGGGTGGTATAATGACCCCGCTGGGACAGCCCGGCTTTTTTAAGTGTTTTTTATTGACGATAGGCAGGCTCTATGATATACTGTCTAAGCATGTTAATTGGCAGCAGAGCCAAAGAAAGAACGAAGAGGTGTTAAAATGCGCGAAGGGATCACTCTTGCATGCACCGAATGCAAGCGCCGCAACTACCGCACAAACAAGAACAAGAAGAATAATGCGGAACGTATGGAAATGATGAAATATTGCAAATGGTGTCATAAGCACACACTCCACAAGGAAACGAAATAATTTCTGAATTGATAGAACTGGGGTGTAAGCATGGCGAAGGCTAAGCGTAACGCAAAACCTGTGACCAGAGAAGAAAGTAGCGCCGCATGGAGCCGGTTTTTCCTGGAGACAAAGATGGAGATGAGAAAGGTCATTTGGCCCACAAAGGCACAGCTGATCCACTATACCATCGCCACCATTGTTTCTGTCGTGCTTGTTTCCTTTCTGATCATTGCGGTGGACTTCGTATTTATGGGCCTCTCCAAGCTGCTGGTCCAGACGATGGGCTGATGGAGGGAGAGAACAATGCCGGATAGCGAAGCGAAGAAAAACAAACTGAATAAGAGACAGGCGCAGGCTGAAGTCAGCGCCCCGACTGAAATAGGACAGGCAAAGGAAGGCTCTGAAAAAGATATCCGTTGGTACGTCATCCATACCTATTCCGGTTATGAGAATAAGGTTCTGGATACGTTGACCCGCAAGGTTCATTCTATGGGCCTTGAGGATACGATTAAGCAGATCCTTTTGCCCATGCACGATGTGGAAGAGGTCAAGGACGGGCAGAAAAAATTCGTGTCCCGCAAGGTATTTCCCGGCTATCTTCTGATTCAGATGGAAGTGAATGATCACAGCTGGTATGTTGTCAGAAATACACCGGGCGTTACCGGATTTGTAGGGACGACCACAAAGCCGATTCCCCTTTCTGACGAAGAGGCGGAACGGATCATTCAGGGGAATGAACAGAAGGTGCTTGTTACAACCGATGCCAAGGTGGGCGACAAAATCCGCATCACCCAGGGACCTTTTGCAGACCGCACGGCAACCGTGCTGGAGGTGTCCGCCGACAAAGGAAAGATCACGGCGGATATCAGCAATTTTGGCACATCAACAACGATAGAGTTAGAAGCAGGTTATTTTGAACTGTTTCGTTAATATACTCTAGGGAAGATGAAACATTTTCCCGCGGGCATGTCCCGCAAACGTGGGAGGGTCGTTACAGCCCGAAAAACCACATTCCATAACGGATAAGGAGGTGTAACAATGGCAAAGAAGATTTCCAAGGTAGTAAAGCTGCAGGTACCGGCTGGCAAAGCCACCCCGGCACCGCCCGTAGGCCCCGCACTGGGGCAGGCAGGTGTCAATATCATGGCCTTCGTTAAGGATTTTAACGATCGCACCGCAAAGCAGGCAGGTCTGATTATTCCTGTAGAAATTACCGTTTTTGAAGACAGAAGCTTTACCTTTATCTGCAAAACCCCGCCGGCGGCCGTTCTTTTGAAGAAGGCAGCAGGCCTGGAAAAAGCCTCTGGCGAGCCGAACAGGAACAAGGTCGGCAAAGTCACCAAGGCACAGGTAAAAGAAATCGCAGAGACAAAGATGCCCGATCTTAACGCAAACGATGTTGAAGGCGCTATGCGTCAGGTGGAAGGCACCGCTCGCAGCATGGGTATCGAAGTCGTAGACTGAGACTGATCGTTCGTGGAAGGGCCTGGCCCGTTGACCACAAAGGAGGAAACAATGGCAAAACTGACAAAGAAACAAAAGGCAGCCGCAGCCATCGTTGACAGTCATAAGCTCTATGACATCGACGAAGCTGTCAGTCTTGTAAAACAGACTGCATCTGCCAAATTTGATGAAACAGTTGAAGTGGCATTCAACCTGAATATCAATCCGAAATATGCGGATCAGCAACTCCGTGGGGCTACCGTGCTTCCCGCGGGCACCGGCAAGACAAAGAAGGTTCTCGTATTTGCCAAGGACCATAGGGAAGATGAGGCCAAAGCGGCCGGCGCTGATTACGTAGGCGGAAAGGAACTGGCTGACCAGATCCAGAAGGGTTGGATGGACTTTGACGTAGTCATCGCAACGCCTGACATGATGGCTGTTGTAGGCCGTCTGGGCCGCGTGCTGGGGCCGAAGGGTCTCATGCCAAACCCCAAGGTTGGCACCGTAACAATGGACGTGACCAAGGCTATCAATGAAGTCAAGGCAGGCAAGGTTCAGTACAGAACCGACAAGGCAGGCAATGTGCAGGTTATCATCGGGAAAGCATCCTTTGATGAAGACAAGCTGAAGCAGAACCTGCGCGCTATTTTCGACACGATTCAGAAAGCCCGTCCGGCGTCCGTAAAGGGAACCTACATGAAGAGCCTCACCATCAGCTCCACCATGGGACCGGGAATTCATCTGGATACCACAAAAATATCAGCACCGAAGGCATAAGCCTTCCCGATCACAGGTATTTACACTTAGCTTAAGACCGGCGGTATGTATAATGGGCGAAAGCCCGCCTCCCGAGGCTGAGTACTGAAATGACAGTACACGACCTCGCAGGCTTGCGGGGTCGTTTTAGCTAATGTGATAAATATACGGAAGCATGCTTCCAAAAATCCATAGGAACAGGAGGTGTACTATGAGCAAAGAAGCGTATCATGTCAAAATTCGCCCTGAAAAGGTGGCGATCGTTGATGAGATGAAGGAAAGACTTCAGGCCGAAGGCGTTCTTCTTCTTACATTCAATAAGCTGGATGTGGAAAATGCAACCCTTCTGCGCCGCAAGTTCCTGTCTCACGGAGTAGAATACAAGGTCATCAAAAATACGATGACCCGTATCGCTGCAGACGAGCTTGGGCTTGACGGGCTGGATGACCTTCTCCATGGACCGAACGGGCTGGCTATCAGCAGGACCGACGCGGTCGCACCGGCAGCAGCTATTAAGGAATTTCTGAAGGAAACCAATAGCGAAGCCATTCAAATCAAAGCCGGCGTTCTTGACGGGAGAGTCATCGACACCGCAGCCGTGCAGGCACTGGCTGATCTGCCTTCCAAGGAACAACTCCTCGGTATGGTGGCAGCTACACTGCTGGCTCCTATCACTAGTCTGGCACGTGCCCTCAATGGCAATATCCAGAATCTTGCATATGCTCTTGAAGCAGTGCGTAAACAGAAAGAAAGCGCCTAAAGGCGTATACATCATTCCAATTGGAGGAACTTAAAATGACAAACGAAGAAATCCTTAATGCTATTGCCGAAATGTCCGTTCTTGAACTGAGCGAACTCGTAAAAGCAATCGAAGAAAAATTTGGCGTATCCGCAGCAGCTCCTGTAGCTGTAGCAGCAGCTCCGGCAGCAGGCGCAGCAGCTGCGGTTGAAGAAAAGAGCGAATTCGATGTAATCCTGAAGGAAACTGGCGCTCAGAAGATTCAGGTTATCAAAGCAGTTCGTGAAATCACCGGCCTCGGCCTGAAAGACGCAAAGGCGCTCGTTGACGGTGCACCGAAAGAAGTTAAGACAGGCGTAGCCAAAGCAGAAGCTGACGAAATGAAGAAGAAGCTGGAAGAAGCTGGCGCAACAGTAGAGTTGAAATAATTGCGGTTCTTCGGAAAAGCACGATAAAAATGGGGCTCCCAAGGGGCTCCATTTTATTAGTGCCTTTAGGCTATGCCATGCATGGCATAAAACCGCCGGCTATGCCGGTGAAAGACAAAGGTTATACAAAAATAAAAAAATCACGCAACCAAGATACAATAGGGGTGACGAAGCCACTATTGCTAGTAGCAAGGGAGCGTGATTTTTTGGCAAAAGGAAATAGTTGGGGAAGGAATAGCAAGCTGGGGTGCGGCAAATTGGCTTGAAAGCAAGTATCTGTACCTAACAAGGGAAGAAGCAGAAGTGGCTGGAAAAGCTCTTGTAAAGAGAGCCAGTCCATTGGTTGCGGGCGGACTCTATCTATATGGAGTACAGGGAAACCATAAGAGATTCAAATCCCCCCTACAATGCATTTAAAGCGGATGCTTATGATACGTTACCTATATCAGTGGGGATGGTCGGTATATTGGGGGAAAGTATAGTGGGAGGATCTGTAGGCGGAGCTATACTTGGTGGAATTATATCTGTAGGAACAAATGCATGGGTAGCGATGGAAAAGGATAAACGGGAACAGCAACGATTATCTTCGGTTAATGAGGAGAAGAATTCTGAGACAGGGGGAGAGAAAATGAATTACTTGGTAGATAGTATATTTTGTAATTTGGTTTATTTTGCTATATGCATTCTTCTTGTAAAATATATTTTATACAAAAATAGTCTATTCTGAAAAGGAGAGATACTTTGTTCTTCATGTTTCTCCGTTCTTATATATCCCTCTCGTGTGTATTCATATTATTGCGATGCTATATATTGTTGGTGTGAATAGTGGGCTCTTTTTTACTGAATACACTAAATTAGCAAATGTTATTGTAATTGTGGCAGTGTTAATTGAGTTCATGATATGTATATACAATCGTATAAAATATGGCTCTAAAGACCAGAATTTCAAAGATGATACAAAGACCGGAATCATAAGTATAATATTGATAATTGTTACTTTTGCTGCTATGTATTTTTTTAGTTAATGTCATTCTGCCTGATGGAAGATAGAGGCATGAGGGAAAAGCAGTGATTTATACAATGAAATTTATCGTCAAAAGGACTTTTTTCCTTGAGCATACATCACCATTTATTTATATACCTTTCGCAATTGTGCAGGTTATATTGATTTGTTATGCAATAGGGATAAATAGGAGATTCTTTTATGGTAACTTGTGTACTCTGGGCTATATATATGGCTTTCTGATGTTTTTATGGATGGTTTTATTATGCATTGCTGGAATTAATCAGATGAAGTATGGACCAAAAGATAGAGCATTAAAGAGGGAAAGATAGCGATGGTTCTAACTGTTATAGGAGTTGTATTGTTTTATGTTTTTTATTGGATAGGATAATCGGAGATTTATAAGGTGTATGGCTACTACGACTAGCGAAAAGGACTTGGAGAAAATATACTCCTTCACGGAGATTTGAACGTTTTGAGAAGGGGAAAAGTGTAGGAGGGAGCTGAGGTTTTATCTATTAGGTTGTATTGCGTACAATACGAAATGTATGAAACTAAATCTCTTAATCTGTGAAAGTTTATTCATTTTAGAATAAATGAGAAAGGGACGAAAGAGAAGAAGGAAATGGGCGATATTATCAGACAATTGATTTTCAGCAAGGAAACTTATAACTTGAATTGAAATCATTTTAGTACCCGATAGAAAGGAAGGGCATGAGGCCTTCCTTTTTTGATGTCTGTAGCCCGTCATAAACACGGCACAAAAACCATCGAGGTATGTTGTGAGACCGCGGCTAATAAAAATCACGCGCCCTAATGATAATGCGAAAGGGAGCGTGATTTTTATTACATAGGATGTGAGCCCATGCAAAGGCTTTGGTTAATTGCTTTATCCGTTCAAAACGGTGCCATCTGCCAGAGTTATGGTGTGGCCGTTGTAATTGATGGTGCCCAGATTGTATAGAGTGGTCAGCGTGGAATCGCCGGTGAGGTTCCAGGTGGAGCCGGCAGCAATAAACACGTCGGCGTTTGTTTTATAAGGCTCGCCGCCTTCCGCGTTGGGAACAATGGTGATGGCGCCGGTATAGGTGGCGTTATTATTGATGGTCAGGGTGATGTTTGAAATCGTGTCGACCACAATATTTCCCATAAGGGTGTCTCCGTCTACAACAAGCTCAATATGGCCGCCGTTGATGCCGGGCATGCCCCAGCCATTGGTTCCATCATTGCCGGTGACTGTGATGAGGAACGCTGAAGGATCGTCCATTACGATGGTTGTATTCTTGAGAGTGATTTTTCCGTAGGTTCCTGTGACGTAGAACATGCCGCCTTTGTGAGAAATCAGAGTGGAGCCGTCCGATTCAAACTGTTGGGTGCCCATGGTGCCAATGGCTGATTTGTCAGAGAACATGACAATGTTATAGGGCATCGCATCAGTCGTTTCGTTTCCTTCTAAGGTGGAACGGGTCACGGTGAGCGTATTATTTCCTTTAATAACAGCAGCCTTTGTGTTTTGGGCGGTTACCTTTGTGTCCTCCAGCGTCACGTTTCCAGCAGAGTACACGCCGTGAGAGCCAGTGCCGGAGGTGGTAAAGGAGCCGCCTTCAGCGATGATAATTCCTCCGCCTTCGCCGATGCGGATCGCCGGGGCTCCATTGCCCATGCTGGTGCCAGTGGTATTTTTCGTTTTCATCAGAGCGCCGCCGGTCAGATCAAGAAGGGGCGAACTGTTGCCGCTGGTGGATAGCGCAGAGTCTGTCAGATTCACATAGGTGCCCTTGCTGTAGCCGTAGGCAGCTGCAGAGCCAAGCCCTGTGGTGGTGACAGTGGCGTTAGTAAAGGTGCCTCTGCCGCCATGAGATACGAGAAGCGCTGCGTTCATGCCGTAAAGCGCTGAGCTCTCTATGTTGGACGAGTCACCGCTCTTTGTAATGGTGAGGTCTGATGCATTTACATAAGCCATGGGCACCCGGAGAGCATTTTCATCCGCCTTTTCGGATACGTAGCTGCCGTTGTCAAACGTGCCGTCGGTATCCAATGTGTTGGCTGCCTCGCCCTGCTGAGCAGTGTACTTGCCTTGTGACGGTTCAGGGGCGGGCTCTTCCTCCGGTTCCGGCATGGGAGCTTCCTCAGGAGTTTCCGGCTCGGGCTCTGGAGCAGGCTCCGGTTCCGGAGCGGGAACAGGTGCCTCAGGGGAGAGGTTTCTGAATGTTCCCGATGCGACGGCTTCCTGTACCTGCGGAAGGGTAAGGTCCAATCCCTTCATCAGGGCGTCAGTGTAATTCACGTCGGCCATAGGCTGGGACGAGGGAGCTGCCGTAGCAGTCTCTTTTTTTTCAGCCTGCTGGTCTGCCATGTCTAGGTCCTTCATTTTTTGAACCGCTGCTCGGTAGGGATCCAGCGGCGTGCTATCACTGACAGGAGCCGCAGAAGCGATTGCCCATCCGGAGACGGTGAGAGCGCAGAGAAGAAGCGCCGTTTTTGTTTGATTCATAATAACCTCGCTTTAGTTAAATCAGTTTGCTACGCTTAGCACAAACTACAATATTTTCATTTTACAACATCGCCGACCGATTGTCATTTCTTGTACCGTTGTAAAAAATGAATGGCTCCTCTGCGTTTCGGATGAGAAATACGAGGCGCTGAGCACACAAAAGCAGAGTTATGAAACATTTTAAACAGCTGTTGCGAGCATCGCAGACAGTGAAAATTTTTGTATCTCCTTGTTTTGTTTAATGAGCTCTGCTGCGTTTTGATTCGGCAAGGAGCTTCTTGCTTCAGCCGTTGGAAATACGATGCTCGTGATACAATAGAAGAGGAAATGTGTCATGGTGGAAGAGGGTGTGGATAAAAAAGAGGCGGGTTTTCCTCCGGATCTCCGGCGGCCATTGCTTCGTCTCTGCTTCCGCTATGGTAGTATATAGGGAAGGATCCTTCTCTTACGTTTTTTGAGAGGACATTCTTTTTGAAATGCGAGGCATGCATGCTGATACAATGGTTTCCCGGCCATATGGCCAGGACGAAGCGGCTGATCATAGAACATCTGAAGGCGGTGGATGTGGCGGCGGAGCTGCTGGATGCGCGGATTCCCCGCTCGTCAGCAAATCCTATGGTGGCAGAGCTTTTGGCAGGAAAGCCCCGGCTCGTCATTTTGAATAAGGCTGATCTGGCAGATCCGGAGGCAACTGAGGCGTGGCTGTCTTATTTTAAAGCGAAGGGCATACCTGCCATGTCAATGACCTGCGGAAACGGACGGGACAAGAAGCTTTTTTTGCGCCATGTGAAAGAACTGGCTGCGCCGGTCATGGAGAAATGGAAACGGCGAGGTCTGAAGACGCGTTCCCTCCGGCTTATGATTTTGGGCATTCCTAATGTGGGGAAATCGACACTGCTCAATTTTATTTCCGGCGTTCGCTCGGCCCGCACGGCCAATACGCCGGGGCATACCCGGGGCAAGCAATGGGTACGGCTTGCAGAGGGACTGGATCTTTTGGACACGCCGGGAATTTTATGGCCCAAGTTTGAGGATCAGACCGCGGCGCTTCGTTTAGCGGCCACCGGGGCGATCGCGGGAGATGTATTCAATTCCGACGAGGTGACCATGGTGCTCATGGAGACATTAGCCAAGGTGGCGCCACGAGCGCTTTATGAGGCCTATGGGATAGAGGATGCGAATCAGGATCCCCAGATTCTTCTGGATATTGCCGCTAAGCGGCGGGGATGTCTCTTGCCGGGGGGCGCGGTGGACTATGACCGCGTGGAAATGGCGGTGCTCGGCGATTTCCGAAACGGCCGGCTGGGACGGATTACGCTGGACGAAAGGCCGGAGGAGTGCCAATGACGATTTCAGAGATACAAGGACTGCTAATGGCAGATCAGGTGCCGGATGATGTGATGCGCACCCTTCTGGCGGATCCCAGAAAGGGTGTACAAACAGCGATCGCCGCCTATTTTCGCCGGCAGCAGCGGGATGTGGCGGAACGGCTGCGGGTGGAGGCCATGTATGAAACGGAGAGCGCCTTCTATAGGCAGGGGAAAAAACTTGTGGCCGGCGTGGACGAGGTGGGCCGGGGGCCGCTGGCAGGACCTGTCACAGTAGCGGCTGTCATTCTTCCGCCTCATTGGTTCCAGGCAGGGCTGAATGATTCCAAACAGGTTTCGCCAAAGAAGCGGGAGGAAATCGCGGAGCGGATCGCGAAGGAAGCGGTGGCGGTGTCCATCGCCAGCACCGAGCCGGAGGAGATCGACAGCTTAAATATTTACGAAGCTACTCTTTTTACAATGTATAAGGCTCTCAAGGGACTTTCGATGAAACCTGAGGCAGTGATTGTGGATGCCATGCCTCTTCATTTGGGGCTACCGGTGGTGTCTCTTACCCACGGCGATGAAAAAAGTGCTTCTGTGGCGGCCGCCTCCATTGTGGCAAAGGTGTATCGAGACCGATTGATGGCTGTTTATGGGAAGGAATACCCGGAGTACGGCTTTGAACAAAACAAAGGATATGGCACGGCGGAGCATATGGATGCCATACGGAGATACGGTATTACTAGGCTTCATCGGAAAAGCTTTGAGCCGGTGAAGAGTATGATATATGAGGGCTGCCATGAAAACAGCCGTGATGAGGAGAGAAGACAGGTATGAGACAGTGTATGGATGCGGATAATCTTCATCGCCGCCTGAAAAAGGTGATTGGCCAGGTGAAGGCCATCGATCGTATGGTGGATGAGGATCATACCATCGCAAATTTTACAAAAGCGGTGGAACGGTTTTCCCACATCGTTTAATCGTCTTGCAACAATAAAAGGTGGCTTTTGTGTATCCGGTCATGATTCAAATGAAGGGCAAGCCTTGTCTTGTGGTGGGCGGTGGGGCGGTGGCGTTGCGGAAGATACGAACTCTTCTGGAGGAAGGCGCTGCGGTCACGGTGATTGCGCCCGATCCATGCGATGCGGTGAAGGCCTTTAGTCGGCAGGGGCAGATTCGGCTTGTGGAACGGTCTCTTTGTGAGGACGATTGCAGAGGATATGCCCTTGTGATCACCGCTACAGGGAGAAAAGAAGCGGCGCTCATGGCAGCCAGTATGGCAGGCCGTGAGGGTTTCCTTTACAATGCCGCCGATTTTCCAGAATTGGGAAATTGCTTTATTCCTGCCCGAATCCGGCGAGGGCATCTAACGGTAACCGTATCTACCGATGGAAAATCGCCTGCAGTGGCAGCCGCGGTTAAGCGCTGGCTCGATGAAACAATGCCGGATGGCTTTGCGGAGTGGCTTGACCGGGTGGCAGTGATACGGAGGGATATAAAAAAAAGGAAAGAAACCCCCAAGGAGCGTCAGTTTTTTTGGGAGCATGCATTGGGCAAGCCGGTGATGGAATTGGTAGCTATGGGGAAGCTGGAGAAAGCAGAGGAGGTAGTTCGTCTTGGTATTGGCAGTTTTAGGGATCAATCATAAAACTGTGCCTCTCAAGGTACGAGAGCAGTTTGCTATAGCAGAGACAAGCGCAAAGGGAGGGTATCGGCATTTAAGCGATCAAGGGCAGATCCGGGAACTGGTGGTGCTTTCCACCTGCAACCGTACCGAATTATATGCAGTGCTTTCCTCGCCGGAGGACAGGGAGGCGCTGAAGCAGATGTTCCTGACTCTTTCAGGAAACAGCAGCGCCGATGATGAGATGTTTTTTTATTACCAGGGAGAAGAATGCATCCGTCATCTGTTCCGGGTCGTGTCAGGAATCGATTCGATGGTGGTCGGCGAAACGGGTATTTTAAATCAGGTGAAGGAAGCCTACACGCTGGCCTTGGCAGAAAAAGCGACCCGCACCATTTTGAATACCCTTTTCCATCGAGCTATCACCACAGGAAAGCGGGTGCGAAACGAGACAAAAATTTCTTCCAACGCTGTTTCTGTCAGCTATGCAGCGGTCAAGATGGCAGAGAGCATTCTGGGAACGCTGGAAGGGAAGACAGCCCTTGTTTTCGGGGCAGGCGATGCGGCGGAGCTTCTGGTCAAGAATTTGGCAGGGAAAGGGCTTCGCCGGGTGATTGTAACCAATCGTCATCCCGAGCGGGCGGAGGAGTTAGCGAAAAAATTTCATGGTGAGACCGTCCCCTTTCACAGTGCCATTTCCACAGCGGAGGATGTAGATATTTTTGTAACTGCCACCGGGGCGTCTCAGTATATCGTAAAGGCCTGGGATGTAAGAAATCTGATGCTGCAACGGGCAGGAAAGCCGCTGGTGTGCATTGATATTGCAGTGCCGAGCGATATTGATCCCGAGGTAGGGACCATCCGCAATGTCACGCTGTATGATATGGACAGCCTGCAGGAGGTAGTGGAGCAGAATATCCATCTGCGGGAAGGCGAGGCAAAACGGGTGGAAGGCATTATTGAAGAGGAGCTCCGTTCCATCATGGACCGGTTCACTTATCTCAGCACTCGTCCGGTCATGGTATCCCTGTCAGATAAGGTAGAGCAAATCCGGCTGCGGATATTGAAGAAGGCGATTTCAAAAATCAGCGGTCTCACGGAGGAGGACAAACGAGTGCTGGACACGATGTCCCGGCAGATGGCGAGAAAAATTTTAAGAGAGCCTATGATCCATTTGAATGAATACGCAGGAACTGAATGGGAGTCGGAAGACATGTCCGCTGTGACAAGGCTTTTCGGCCTTTCTCCGGACAAGGAGGACGTATGAGGGAAAAAATAACCATTGCCACGAGACAAAGTCCGCTGGCACTTTGGCAGGCTGAGTACGTGGCGGCGTGTCTCCAGTCGGCATGGAAGGATCTGACCGTGGAGCTTCTTCCCCATACCACAAAGGGAGATGAAATTTTAGACCGCCCGCTGGTGGAAATTGGCGGAAAAGGATTATTTATCAAGGAACTGGAGGTACAGCTTCTTTCCGCTAAAGCAGATATCGCTGTCCACTCGTTAAAGGATATGACTGCGGAAATTCCAAGCGGGCTTTGTTTGGCAGCAGTGACTGCCAGAGAGGATCCCCGAGATGTGCTTGTGTCAAACCGCTACAAAGCGCTGGAAGAGCTTCCGCCAGGCGCGGTGGTAGGCACGTCAAGCCTTCGCCGCTCGTCCCAGCTCTTGCACCGGAGGGGCGACCTTTGCATAAAACCGCTTCGTGGCAATTTGCAAACTCGTCTGAAAAAACTGGATGATGGCGACTATGATGCGATTATATTGGCGGCAGCAGGATTGAAACGGATGGGCATGGAGGAACGGATCCGATCCTATCTCACGACCGAAGAGAGCATTCCTGCTTGCGGACAGGGAATCATGGCCATAGAGGCAAGGCAGGACACGGAAGTTCTGGAGCTTCTTTCCTGCCTTCATGATGAAGAGGTGGCAAAGGCAGTCAGTGCGGAGCGGGCCTTTTTAAAGCGGGTCGGCGGAGACTGCAAGGTGCCGGCCGGCATGTACGCCAAACCTTTTTCCAAAGGGGAGCTTTCAGCCAGCGCATTTATTTCCTCCCTTGACGGGAAACGGTTCTTTTCTATGGAAATGACCTGCGCAAGCACAGCCGCGGAGCAAATGGGAATCCGTATGGCAGAGGAGCTTCTGAACCGGGGCGGAAGAGATGTGCTTTTAGAACTTCAATGAGGAGGTAAGGGAATGAAAAAGGGGAAGGTGTATCTGATTGGCGCCGGTCCGGGAGATCCAGAGCTACTCACCTTGAAAGGGAAGCGGCTTCTTGAAACAGCGGATGTCATCGTAGGCGATTATTTGGCGGACCAAAGAATTTTGCGGTTTGCCAAGCAAAAGCCGGAATATATATATGTAGGGAAAAAAGCCGGAGCTCACACCATGACACAGGCGGAAATCTGCCAGCTTCTGGCGGATAAGGCAGAGGAAGGGCATACGGTGGTCCGCCTTAAAGGCGGTGACCCCTTCGTCTTTGGACGGGGCGGGGAAGAAATCGAGGTGCTTCAAGAAAGAGGGATTCCTTTCGAGGAGGTTCCGGGAGTCACATCAGCGATTGCTGCGCCGGCCTATGCGGGGATTCCGGTCACCCACAGAAAGGTGGCAGCCTCCTTTGCCGTTGTCACAGGGCACGAGGATCCTACAAAAAACGAGTCATCCATTCATTGGGACAAGCTGGCCGGTGGCGTGGATACCTTGGTGTTCCTTATGGGAGTGGGGCATACTGCCATGATAGCCGGCAAGCTCATTGAAAACGGACGGGCTCCGAATACACCCGCTGCCTTCGTGCGGTGGGGAACCCGGCCTTATCAGGAAACCTACGTTACCACTCTTGAACATGCGGCGGACGATGGAAAGTGGTTGGGCATCAAGCCGCCCGCAGTATTTGTGGTGGGTGATGTGGTCGCTCTCAGGGAGCGGATGCGCTGGTTTGACAGTAAGCCGCTGTTTGGAAAGCGGGTGGTTATCACCCGTTCCCGGACTCAGTCCTCAAAATTGACAGGCGCCTTGGAGGAATGCGGCGCCTGTTGCACTGAAATTCCATCCATCTGCATCACAGATCCGTCGGACAACTTTGAAAGTCTCGATCAGGGCATACAAAATATGGATAACTACGACTGGGTTGTTTTTACCAGTCAGAACGGAGTGGATTTCTTTTTTAAGCGGCTCCATAAAAACGGATACGACGCCAGACATATGGGCGGTGTAAAACTGGCCGCCATCGGGCCGGCTACAGCCAGGCAGCTGGAGCTTTACGGTGTCCGGGCAGATTGCGTGCCTAAAGAGTATAAAGCGGAGGACCTGCTGGAGGCCCTTCTGCCTCATGTGAATGAAGCCAGCCGTATTTTTATTCCAAGAGCCAAGGTGGCAAGAAATGTTTTGCCGGAGGGCCTTAGGAAGCGGGGGGCCCATGTAGATGTGGCAGAGGCGTACCAGACACTGCCCGATGAGGAAAGCAAGGCCCAATTAGTTTCCATACTGGAGAACCACGAAGCGGACATCATCACCTTTACAAGCTCGTCTACCGTAGTGAGCCTGATGAAGCAGCTTGACGGAAGGCTGGAGCTTTTGCAGGGCGTGACGCTGGCCTCTATCGGGCCGATCACCGCAAGGGCGCTTCAAACATACGGACTGACCTCTCATATTATTTCCGATACGTATACCATCAAAGGGCTCACAGAAGCCATAGAAAGGGGAGTTATCAATCATGAAATATAATTCGTTGCGTCCCAGACGCCTTCGTAGAAATGAAGCGATACGCTCCATGGTCCGTGAAAATTCTCTTAGTGTCAATGATTTTGTATATCCTATTTTTGTTGTGCCGGGGACAAGGGTAAAGGAAGAAATCCTCAGCATGCCCGGCTGCTACCATTTGTCGGTTGACATGGCAGTGGAGCTAGCCAAGAAAATTCATGCCCTCGGCATTCCTGCGGTCGAAGTATTTGGCCTTCCGGCCTACAAGGATGATATCGGCTCGTCTGCGTGGGATCCGGCAAGTCCTGTGCAGGCCGCGATCCGAGCCATACGGGAAGCGGTGCCGGATATGGTCATCGTTGGCGACGTGTGCCTTTGCCAGTACACCACCTCTGGCCATTGCGGAAAATTATGCGGCCATGAGGTGGATAATGATGCCACCCTAGAGCTTTTAGGGAAGGTGGCCCTCTCTCAGGCGGAGGCAGGCGCAGATATTGTGGCACCATCAGATATGATGGATGGGCGCATCCGTAAAATACGTGACGTGCTGGATGAGGCGGGACTGTCTCAGGTATCGGTCATGTCCTATGCGGTGAAGTATGCCTCCGGCTATTATGGACCCTTCCGGGATGCAGCAGATTCGGCGCCTCAATTTGGAGACCGCCGGGGCTATCAAATGGATCCGGGCAACAGCCGGGAGGCCATGAAAGAGGTGGAGTTGGATCTGGACGAGGGCGCAGACATTATCATGGTCAAGCCGGCGCTGGCATATCTGGACATCGTGCGTCAGGTGAGAGACACCATCAACAGGCCTGTAGCGGTATATAACGTAAGCGGCGAATATGCTATGGTAAAGGCCGCTGCCGCCAATGGCTGGATCGATGAAAAACGGATTGTTCTTGAATCGCTGCTTTGCATGAAGCGGGCTGGCGCGGATATTATCATTTCATACCATGCCATCGACGTGGCAAAATGGTTGAATGGGGAGGGCTGACATGATTTCCCTCGAACGATCAAAGGCTGCCTTTGAAAAAGCAAAGCGGTATATGCCTGGTGGAGTCAATAGCCCGGTCCGTTCCTATCCGCATATGGGATGCCCGCCGCCATTTATCGCCAGTGCAAAGGGTTCTCACGTTACCGATATTGATGGCAACGTCTATGTAGATTATGTAGGCTCTTGGGGGCCCATGATTCTGGGTCATGCCCATCCGAAAGTGATCGAAGCGATTCAGCAGGCGGCAGAAAAAAGTACAAGCTACGGCGCGCCTACGGAAATTGAAACGGCGCTGGCCGAAAAACTTATAGCCATTCTTCCGTCCATCGAAAAACTCCGTCTCGTATCTTCCGGCACGGAAGCTACCATGAGCGCGCTCCGGGCAGCCCGAGGATACACAGGGCGAGACAAAATCATAAAATTTGAGGGCTGCTATCACGGACATGGCGACAGCCTGCTCGTGAAAGCAGGCAGCGGCGCCGCCACCTTTGGAAGCCCGGACAGTGCCGGCGTTACAAAAGGGACCGCCCAAGATACGCTGGTGGTGCCTTATAACGACAGCGAGGCCTTCAAGAAAATCATGGACAGCGAAGGTGATCAGATTGCGGCGGTCATTGTGGAGCCGGTAGCAGGAAATATGGGCTGCGTTCTTCCGGACATTGATTTTTTAATAACCCTTCGGAAGGAAACAGAAAAGTGTGGCACCGTTCTGATATTTGATGAGGTGATGTGCGGCTTCCGCACAGATTTCCATGGGGCTCAAGGAAAGTACGGAATTCGACCGGATATGACATGTCTTGGGAAAATAATCGGTGGCGGATTGCCTGCGGCATGCTACGGTGGACGCAAGGAGATCATGAACTGCATCGCGCCGGATGGCTCGGTATATCAGGCAGGGACCTTGTCAGGGAACCCGCTGGCGGTGACGGCAGGTCTGGAGACGCTGTCGGTGATTGAATCCATACCAAGTTTTTATGAAACCCTGGAGAAAAAAACGGCTCAGCTTTTAACCTCTTGGCAGGAAGCGGCCAAGCGTGCCGGCGTACCGGTGGTGATCCATCAGTCGGGATCCATGTTCGGGCTTTTCTTTTCAGAGCGGCCGGTTATGAATTATGCTGACTCCTGTGCATGCGATTATGAAGCCTTCAAGACATGGTTCCTGTCCATGCTGGATCAGGGCATCTATCTGGCGCCCTCTCCGTTTGAGACGCTCTTCATGTCCTTTGCTCACACAGAAGAGGATCTGGAACGCTCTGCCCGGGCAGCAGACAAAGCCATGGAAGCGGTGGCGGCAAGAAAATAATTTGATAAAGGCACTCTCGCAATGAGGGTGTTTTTCCTTGAATTTATTTTTGCGGCTTGATTTTTTAAGAGCTCGCAGAAGGGGGCATCGGTTTACTTCATCAATGATTGACTTAAAATATAAATTCAGCCTACAATAAAAGAAAGTGGCAGGAAGGGAGAGTCATGGGGACTACGGCGCTGGGGCGAAGAGGAGAAGACATCGCATGTCGGTATTTGGAAGAGCGGGGCATGTCTTTGGTGAAGAAAAATTATAAACGGGTCCATGGGGAGGTGGATCTCATCATGGACGATGGGGAGACCCTCGTTTTTGTGGAAGTGAAGACGCGGCAAAATTATCGCTACGGCCGCCCGGTGGAAGCGGTGACCTACTGGAAGCAAAAGCATATCCGCTACTGTGCCGATATGTATGTGTGGGAAAATAAAATTATTGACAGACATATCCGTTTTGATGTGGTGGAGGTCATGCTTGGAAGCGGGGAGCCAAAAATTAATCATATCAGGCATGCGTTTTGACAGGGGAGGATTTTATGTTTGCGGAAGTGCTGGGTACGACCACATACGGGCTGAATGGTCACGTAATAACGGTGGAGGTGGACATCAATAAGGCAGTGCCCACCTTTGACATTGTTGGTCTTCCGGCGGTGTCAGTGAAGGAATCCAAGGAGCGGGTGCATTCGGCGATCCGCAATTCGGGCTATCGCTTCCCGGTAGACAAGGTGACAGTCAATCTGGCGCCGGCAGACTTAAGGAAGGAAGGCTCCGGTTTGGATCTTCCTATTGCCATCGGTCTTCTGGCGGCAGGCGGAGAAATTTCGCAGGATCTGCTTCAAGGGGTGATGTTTATTGGCGAGCTTTCTCTGAAGGGAGAAATACGTCCTGTACCGGGCGTTTTGTCCATGGTGCTTTCAGGAAAAGAGAGGGGCATACGAACATTTTTTATGGCCCCTTCTGTTACGGGAGAGGCTCTTCTTTGCGATGATGTAGAGGTGTATGGTCCCAGGACGCTTCGGGAACTGGTGGAATACATCACCGGCCGGGAAGAAATGAAGCAGGCGGAGCGGACAAAGCATGAAGCGCCGCCGTCAGCACCGGTAGATTTCAGTGAAGTCCAAGGGCAGGCCATCGCCAAGCGGGCGTTGGAAATCGCTGCGGCCGGGGCCCATAACGTGCTTCTTACAGGACCGCCCGGGTCGGGGAAGACCATGCTGGCTAGACGGATCACTTCGATTCTGCCGCCCATGACAAGAGAGGAAGCGCTGGAGGTTACAAAAATTTACAGCGTGGCCGGCCTATTCAAGGCAGAGGATATTATACGGGAGAGGCCTTTCAGAAATCCTCATCACACCATTTCCATGGCAGGCTTGATCGGCGGAGGAACTATTCCCAAGCCGGGCGAGGTGACCCTGTCACACCGGGGTGTTTTATTTCTTGATGAGCTTCCCGAATTTCCAAGGGCCGTGCTGGAGGTGCTCCGGCAGCCTTTGGAGGACCGGGAGGTCCACATATCCCGCGTGAACGCATCCTTTACCTATCCGTCAGATTTTATTTTGATCGCTGCCATGAATCCATGCCCCTGCGGATATCTTGGCGACCCGGATCATCCCTGTACTTGTACTGATGGGGATATACGAAGATATGGGCAAAAAATTTCCGGCCCCTTGTTGGACCGGATCGATCTGCATGTGTCTGTGCCAAGGCCAAAATATAAGGAGCTGACCGCCACCGTAGGTACCGAGCCTTCTGCATCCATTGCAAGACGGGTGGAAATGGCAAGGCAGATTCAGTCGGAGCGGCTTTCCCGCTGGCATATGCACAGCAATGCTCAAATGGGGCACCGGCAGCTCAAGGAAACCTGTCGGCTTTCTAGAGAAAGCATGGATATGCTACGGGAGGTCTTTGACAAGCTGCACCTCTCTGCCAGAAGCTATGACCGGATCATCAAGGTATCCCGGACCATCGCTGACCTGTCAGGAGCGGAGGATATCGGGGCCGAGCATGTGGCCGAGGCGATCAGCTACAGAAATATGGTAGCCAGGAGGTAAGCATGGATATCTATGCCGCATTGCTTGCTGCTTGCCCGGGGTTCGGGTCCGGAAGCATACGGTCTCTCATTAAATTTTTTGGAGGGGCAAGGAGGGTTTGGAAAGCCGGCGCTGATGAGCTGAAGGCTGCCCATATACTCACGCCAAAACGATTTGATAAGCTTCTGTCATTTCGAAATACCACTGGGCCGGAAGCGATGGAGCAGGCCATGAAACGAGGCGGTATGTCTTGCGTGACCTGGCAGGAGGAAGCCTATCCTTCCCTTTTGATAGAGACGGCCAACCCGCCGGCGGTTCTTTTTTATCAGGGAATCCTTCCTAAGTCGGACCGGATGATCAGCGTCGTAGGCTCCCGAAAGCCGACGGCCTACGGCATCCAGACCGCAGAACGGCTGGCAGAGGAGCTTTCGTCCGCCGGAGTTATTATTGTATCCGGCGGCGCTCGGGGTATTGACAGCGCCGCCCATCGGGGGTGCCTTCGTGGAAAAAGTCCGACTGTAGCGGTAGCGGCCTGCGGACTTGATCGGATCTATCCGCCGGAAAACAGGAACCTGTTTCAACAAATACAGGAGACCGGCTGCATGCTTTCAGAATACCCTCCGGGTACGCCGCCTTTAGGACGGCAATTTCCCGCAAGGAACCGTATCATCGCCGGTTTGTCCAGAGGTGTGCTTGTAGTGGAAGCGGCTCAGCGGAGCGGCTCTCTCATCACCTCTGATTTTGCGCTGGAGGAAGGGCGAGATGTTTTTTCTGTGCCCGGAAATATTTGGATGAACCAGTCAAAGGGAACGAACCATTTGATTCGGAATGGGGCAGTCTGCGTAACTGAGGCGGCGGATATATTATCAGAGTACGGATGGAAGACAGGAGAGAGCGCCAAGCCTGCGGATAAGGAAGAGTTGACACTGGAAGAAGAGCTGGTGTATCGTTTCTGCTGTACCGGAGACGAGGTCAGCGAGGAGGATATTCTCCAGCAGTCTGGCCTCTCCATGGTAAAATTAAAAATAACATTGCTGTCTCTTCAGTTGAAGGGATATATACAGGAAGTCGGCCCGGGGCATTTTATTTCTACCGGGCAGGGATAGCCCCGCGATAAGGGAGGAACGGTTTTGGCTATTACACGAACGATTGAGATTGGGACAAAAAAGAGAAAAAGAAGCGTGAAAAGCGAACCCCTTTTTAAACGAAAGGGAAACCCGAAGGGGAAGCATCTTGTGGTGGTTGAGTCGCCGGCAAAGGCGAGGACCATTGAGCGGATTCTTGGCAAGGACTACAAAGTGATGGCCTCTATGGGCCACCTGCGGGATCTGCCCAAGCGTACCCTCGGAGTGGATGTGGACAATGGTTTCCAGCCTGAATACGTCAATTCTACTGAGCGGGAGGACGTCATCAAGGAACTGCAGAAGGAAGCCGACCGCGCTGCTGATGTTCTTCTGGCCACTGACCCTGACCGTGAGGGTGAGGCGATTTCTTGGCATCTGTCAAAGCTTTTGGACGTGGACCCGAAGGACAACGTGCGCATCGCCTTTCATGAAATCACGCCGCCGGCTATCAAGGAAGCGGTGACTCATCCGGTACCGATCGATTTGAACCGAGTCGATGCGCAGCAGGCCCGCCGCGTACTGGACCGCCTTGTGGGCTACAAGCTGTCTCCGTGGCTGTGGAAGCAGGTGTACCGCGGCCTTTCCGCAGGCCGCGTGCAATCAGTAGCCACCCGTCTCGTCTGCGAACGGGAAGAGGAAATCCGCGCCTTCAAGCCGGTGGAATACTGGACTATTGAAGGGGAGTACGAGACAGAAAAAAAGGAAACCTTCACAGCCAAGCTGGTCAAGGCAGATGGCAAGGAGGCAGAGATCCATACCGGAGAAGAGTCGGATGATATTGTAAAGGCTATTGTTGGGCAGCCCGCTGAAATTATATCGGTAACAAAGTCAAAAAAACAACGAAAGGCCCGCCCGCCCTATACAACCTCCACCATGCAGCAGGATGCGGTGAACCGGCTGAATTTCGGTTCCAGAAAAACAATGATGCTGGCGCAGCAGCTCTATGAAGGGATTGAAATACCTGGCCATGGCCATGTGGGGCTCATTACTTATATGCGTACCGACTCCACTCGCATTTCTAAGGAAATGATCAAGCAGGTACGGCCATATATTGCCAACGTTTACGGCAATCAATATGTGCCGGACAAGCCGAACGTATTTGCCCGGGCCAAGGATGCGCAGGATGCCCATGAGGCGATTCGTCCGACCAGCTTGACTTTCCCGCCGGCAGCGCTTTCGTCTGTGCTGTCCCGGGATCAGCTGCGGTTATATACGATGGTATGGAACCGGTTTATCGCAAGCCAGATGGGGCCTCAGATTCAGCAGAGCGTCGTGGCTATGCTGCAATGCGGGATCTATACGCTCCGTGCCACTGGCACCACCATTGTGTTTGATGGTTTTACCGTGCTGATGTCCGGGAAGGATAAAAAGAACGAGAAGGAAGAAACCAAGCTTCTGCCACCGCTTAAAAAAGGCGATACCGTCATGAACCGAGACCTGAAGGGGGAGCAGCATTTTACAATGCCGCCGCCGAGGTATACCGAAGCCAGCCTGATCAAAACCATGGAAGAAAAAGGCATCGGCCGGCCCTCTACTTATGCGCCGATTCTGGACACCATTCAAAAGAGACGGTACGTGGAGAAGGAAGGAAAACAGTTCGTTCCCACCGATATCGGTTTCAAGGTGACGGACCTTCTGAAAAAATACTTTGAGGAAATCATCAACGTGGATTTTACGGCCAATCTGGAAGCTTGGCTTGATAAAATCGCCGAAGGAAAAGGATCGTACAAAAAAGTATTGCATGATTTTTACAGCGTATTTTCTGACGAGCTAGCAATCGCCTCTGTGCAGGCAGATAAGGATCGGGCAGACAATCAGGAAGTATCTGATGTGGTCTGCGAAAAATGCGGTGCCCATATGATCGTAAAAATTGGCCGTTACGGAAAGTACTTGGCCTGTCCGAATTATCCGTCCTGCAGTAATATAAAGCCCTATACGGAAACCGGAGAGCCGGAGGTGTCCGAAACGGCCTGCGACGCCTGCGGCACTCTCATGGAATATCGGCAGGGCCCCTATGGCAGATATTTGAAATGCCCGAAGTGCGGAAAAAATAAAGCCATCGTGACTGATACCGGCGTGCCCTGTCCGAAGTGCCATACGGGGACGCTGGTCAGGAGAAAGAGCCGGAGAGGACGTATTTTCTATGGCTGCAGCAACTATCCGTCCTGTGACATGGCGCTTTGGAATGAGCCGGTCAATCAATTCTGTCCTACCTGCGGCTCTATCATGGTCAAGCGGAAAACAAAGACAGGAGAGTCAATCGTCTGCTCTGATGCAAACTGCCCGACCCGGCCCAAGCGAAAGACCGCCTCCAAACGGACCGGGAAAAAGAAGGAGTAGCCTATGGAAAAAAGGGTACAGGTCATCGGCGCCGGTCTGGCAGGAAGCGAGGCGGCGTGGCAGCTGGCTGAGATGGGCATTCCGGTCACGCTGTATGAAATGCGCCCGTCTAAGCAAACCCCGGCCCATCAAACAGAATATTTTGGAGAACTGGTGTGTAGCAATTCCTTTCGTGCGGTGGCTCTTACCAATGCGGTAGGCCTTTTGAAGGAAGAAATGCGCCGTCTTCATTCAGTCATTATGAAATGCGCTGACGCCCATCAGGTGCCCGCCGGGGGAGCGCTTGCAGTTGACCGCATGGGATATACCCGAAGCGTGACTGAGGCCATTCGGTCTCACCCGTTGATCGATGTCGTGGAGAAAGAGGTGACAGAGATTCCGCGGGAAGGGCTCGTCATCATTGCTACCGGGCCTTTGACAGAGGGGGCCATGGGCGAATCGCTGCAGGCCTTTTGCGGCGGGGAGGGCTTTCATTTCTATGATGCGGAAGCGCCTATCCTTTTGAAGGAATCCCTTGATCCGCAGGTGGTGTACCGCATGTCCCGCTACAATAAAGGGGAAGCGGCCTATCTGAACTGCCCGATGAACAAGGACGAGTACATTGCCTTTCGCAAGGCTCTGATTAGCGCAGAAATGGCACCGGCCCACGGGTTTGAGGATAAAAAAGTATTTGAAGGCTGTATGCCTATCGAGGTGATGGCGGCTCGTGGGGAAGACACGATGCGGTTCGGTCCTATGAAGCCGGTAGGCCTTCCTGACCCGAGAACGGGGAAGGATCCCTACGCAGTGGTGCAGCTACGTCAGGACAATGCAGATGACACAATGTACAACATCGTGGGATTTCAGACACATCTGAAATGGGGTGAGCAGAAGCGGGTCTTCTCCATGATTCCCGGTCTGTCCCATGCAGAATTTGTCCGGTACGGGGTGATGCATAGAAATACTTATATGGATTCGCCGGATCTTTTATATGACACCATGGAGTCCAAAACCAGACCGGGATTATTTTTTGCGGGGCAGATGACCGGCGTGGAAGGCTACGTAGAATCTGCGGCATCCGGTATCGCAGCGGCCCGATCGGCAGCAGCGCGATATGTGGGAAAAGATCCGGTGCCTTTTCCCCGGGAGACTGCTATCGGTGCCTTGACCCATTATATTTCCCATTTTGAAGGGGGAAATTTTCAGCCTATGAATGTGAATTTCGGTCTGCTGCCGCCTCTTGAAAAACGAGTAGCGAAGAAAGAAAAAAATAGCAAGCTGGCAGAACGGGCGCTTCATGTACTGGATGCCTATTTGAAATGATAAAGGCCGCTGATGAAGCGGCTTTTGCTGATACCAAGGAGGAACTATGCTTACCGCGACAACAATACTGGCCGTCCGCAAAGACGGGCATACCGCTATGGCCGGTGACGGTCAGGTCACCATGGGCAATGCGGTGATTATGAAAAATACAGCCCGCAAGGTGCGGCGGCTGTATCATGGAAAAATTATTGCCGGCTTTGCTGGCTCTGTGGCAGATGCTTTTTCTCTGTTTGATAAATTTGAAGCACGGCTGTCTGACTGCAACGGCAATCTTGTGCGGGCAGCGGTGGAGTTTGCTAAGGACTGGCGGCGGGACAAAATCCTTCAGAAGCTGGAAGCCCTTTTAATTTTGACCGATGGGGAGCATCTGTTTCTCGTGTCCGGCAGCGGAGAGGTTATTGAGCCAGACGACGGGATTGTTGCTATAGGAAGCGGCGGAAATTATGCGCTGGCTGCCGCGAGAGCGCTGGTGGCAAATACCGATCTTTCTGCCCGGGAGATCGCGGAGAAATCTCTTCACATCGCCGCTGATATTTGTGTCTATACCAATCATAGTATTATCGTGGAGGAAATATAATGGATGATTTGACACCTCAAAAAATCGTTCAATATCTGGATCAGTATGTAGTAGGACAGAAGCAGGCCAAGAAAAGCATTGCCATCGCGCTGCGCAACCGGTGGCGCGCGTCAAGGCTGGCGCCGGAGCTGCAAAAGGAAATCAGCCCGAAAAATATTTTGCTCATTGGGCCTACCGGTGTGGGTAAGACAGAGCTGGCAAGGCGTATGGCAGATATGGTGAAGGCTCCTTTCGTCAAGGTGGAGGCCACGAAATACACCGAGGTCGGCTACGTGGGGCGGGACGTGGAATCCATGGTGCGGGATTTGGCAGAGGAAGCGATCCGGCTGGTGAAACGGCAGGCGGCATCCCGTTACGGCAAGGATGCGGAGCAGGAGGCCATTCGTGAAATCGCAAACAGTATGTGGCCATCCAAGGCAAGGGAAACAAGAACGCCTCTTGAGATCATCATGAGCGGGAAAAAGGAGAATCCGCCTGCAGAGGACGCGGGTGAAAAAGAACGGCGAGAGGCACTTATGGATAGAATTGCCCGGGGAGAGCTGGATGACAGAATCATTGAAATCGAAGTGGAGGACAAGGGCGCCTTGGAGGACACCGCAGACAATGAAAACGCAAGCCAGATCTCGCGGATGCTATCTGGATTTATGCCAAAGAAGATGAAACAGAAAAGAGTTACTGTCAGGGCGGCGAAAAAAATACTGTCCGAGCAGGCGGCAGACCACATGGTAGACATGGACGCGGTCAAGGACAGAGCCATCGCCTTAGCAGAGGAGCGGGGAATTATTTTTATTGATGAAATTGATAAGGTGGCCGGCCGCAGAAGCACATCAGGCCCTGATGTGTCCCGAGAAGGTGTGCAGCGGGATATTCTTCCCATCGTGGAAGGAGCTACGGTGAAAACAAAGTATGGTCCCCTCAAAACGGATCACATTTTATTTATTGCCGCCGGCGCGTTTCATGTGTCCAAGCCAAGCGATCTGATTCCCGAGCTGCAGGGACGCTTCCCGATACGGGTAGAATTGTCCGCCCTTGGCAAGGAAGAGCTCCGCAAAATTTTAATCGAGCCCAGACAGGCTCTCATTCGCCAGTACACGGCGCTCCTTGGGACAGAAGGAGTAACCATTTCCTTTACAGAGGACGGGCTGGACGCGGTGGCCGAGCTGGCTCATGACATTAATAGCCAGACCGAGGACATTGGCGCCCGCCGGTTGTACACTATTTTGGAGCGGGTGCTGGAGGATGTATCCTTTTCGGCGCCTGATCTGGAGACACAGAGCGTAGAAATCGATGGTGCCTATGTGCGAGACAAGCTGGGCGACGTCACTCGGAATATAGACATTTCCCATTACATCCTGTAAGCCTATGGCCGGCATGCTTTATAAAAGGGCGTGCCGGTTTTTATGATCCCCACTCAATGTTATTTATTTTTAATAGCAAGGTTGACGAATAAAAACGGGTTCTCTATAATTAGGAAAAGGAAACAGGGTGACCTGAGGCGCAAGGCGCCGCATACGAGGAGGAATATCCATGAGAAATGAAATCCTTGATTACTTCAGAAAGGCTAACGGGAAATTTGTCTCCGGGCAGCAGATTTCTGATGATCTCCATGTATCTCGCACGGCGATCTGGAAGCATATCAATGTGCTGAAGGAACGGGGATATATTTTTGAATCCAGCACACGGAAGGGATACCGCTTGATTTATGCACCCAACCTTCTTACGCCGCTGGAGATCGCCAGTGTGCTCCGCACGAAATCCTTTGGCCGTCAGGTGGTCTACTTAGAGTCCACCCCATCTACTAACGAGCAGGCAAAAAAGCTGGCTCGGGAAGGCGCAGAGGAAGGAACCATCGTTGTGGGAGAAGAGCAGATCACAGGACATGGGCGGCTGACGAGGAATTTTTTTTCGCCCTTTGCGAAAGGAATCTGGTTCTCCTTGATCCTGCGTCCACGGTTTTATCCAATGGAAGCAGCCAAGTGTACCCTTCTTGCGGCAGTTGGTGTGTGCCGCGGGATTCGTCGGATGGGTTTATCCGAGGCAGGCATTAAATGGCCCAACGATATTCTGTTCCACGGGAAGAAGCTGGTAGGCATTCTGACAGAATTGTCTGCGTCCATGGAAAAAATCGATTACATCATCATGGGAATCGGCATCAATACAGGCATTAAAAAGAGCGAGTTTCCTGAAGAATTCCGGGAGACAGCCACGTCATTTTTGAATGAGGGAATCGATGTGTCCCGCAAGGAATTATTGGCAGCAGTGCTTGCGGAATTGGAAGTGGAATATGAAATCGCTTATAACGAGGGCTTTGATAAGGTACTGGAGGACTGGAAAAAGCTGTCCGTAACGATCGGTCAGGAGGTGCGCGTCATCATGGATAACGAAACGTACACCGGCAAGGCTGTGGATATTGATCGGGACGGCTGCCTTCTTGTGGACGACGGAGAAAAGGTCAATCGCATCATGGCGGGAGATGTTTCGATCCGTCCGGCGGACGCGCCTGTGCCCGAGCGCTGATTCGAGGCTATCATGGAAGAGCATGGAATTCGTCCGGCGGCAGGGGCTGCCCTCTTTGCCGGAATTATGGCGGTGCTGTCTCAATTCACATTTCCTGTGGGCGTGGTGCCCATCACGCTGCAGACTTTCGTCTGCGCCTTTGCCGGCGGTGTTCTTGGACGCAAATGGGGCGCCATCTCTATCGGTGTCTGGCTGCTGCTGGGGCTTTTTGGCGTGCCGGTGCTTACCATGGGAAAGGCAGGGCCGGGTATTTTTCTTTCCCCGGTAGGCGGCTACTATCTGGGCTTTGTCATCATGGCATGGGTCAGCGGCTTCCGCCTGGCAGAAAAGGGACACTTCCTTCGCCAAATTATTTGTGCCATGGCCGGACTTTTTTGCTGCTATGCATTGGGAACCGCTTGGTTTATGTTGTATTTCCGGTTCGGCCTTGCCAAGGAGATGAGTCTTCTGACGGCGCTCACCATGACCGTATTCCCTTTTATTGCTTTCGATGGCATCAAGGTACTTCTTGGGGTCATTCTCGGTACAAGAATACGGCAGGCATTGGATGCGGCAGGCTTTTCAAAACCTGGTCAGCAAAAAACGAGCAGCCTTTGAAAGAAAAGATGAAACATCGCAGCCGCGGGCACCGCATAAGGAGCCCGTTTTTTTGCGGGAACGGCTTGCGCAATTAATGATTGATTAATATACAAGAAGAAACGATGAAATATGAGTTATAATGTTAAAAAGTCAGTCTTTATCGGCCTTCCGGCAGATTAAAATCAATTGACATCATCTTTAATAACTATTAAAATGATAGAAGGTAAGCCGAGGTAATGCATGCCGCTTGGCATTTGTTCCGGGAGGTGGAAGTGGATGTTTTTCTTTTCAAAATCTCTTTGTCATTTCGGTATACCCGGTATCCCCGTATTCTGATAGCGCCCTTGCGCAAAAAATCAGAGCGGGCTTTTTTATTTTCTGGCTATATGAAAGATTGTGAAGCAGGGAGGCTATCATGCGTATAGGACTTGTAATGGGGAGTGATTCGGACTGGCCGATCATGAAAAAGGCCTGCGCCGTTTTGGATGAGTTCGGCGTTTCTTATGACGTGACCATCGCGTCGGCGCATCGCACGCCGGAAAAATTGACGGCCTTCGTGAAGGCGGAAGAGGAAAAGGGAGCCACCTGTTTTATTGCTGGCGCGGGTATGGCAGCGGCTCTTCCGGGTGTGGTGGCCAGCCTGACCCTTCGGCCTGTCATCGGGGTGCCGCTGTCGGGGGCGAAGCTGGATGGCATGGACGCGCTGTTTTCCATCGTCCAGATGCCCTCGGGGGTTCCTGTGGCTACAGTGGCTATCGATGGCACGAAAAATGCGGCCTTCCTTGCCATTGAAATAGGAGCCGCCAGCGATACTTCTCTCTATGAGGCCTATAAGGCGTGGCGGAAAAAACAGGCTGACGGCATTTATACAAAGGACGAGGCTCTGCAGAAGGAGCTCGGGCGTAACTGATAAGGAGAGATGATGATGAAAGAATATAAACCCTTTAAATCCGGAAAGGTAAGAGAGCTGTACGATCTGGGAGACAGCCTTGTCATGGTCTGCACAGACCGGATTTCTGCGTTTGACAACATTTTGGACGATCCCATCCCGGAAAAAGGGGTCGTGCTGAATAAGATGTCTGAATTTTGGTTCGATTTCACAAAGCATATTGTGCCAAACCATATGATCTCCATCGACACGAAGGACATGCCCGAATTTTTCCGGACACCCGCCTTTGAAGGCCGTTCCATGAAGACACTGAGGCTGGATATGATCCCTGTGGAATGCATTGTCAGAGGCTATATCACCGGCTCCGGTTGGGAAGGGTATCGGAAGGATGGCAAGGTATGCGGCATTCCGCTCCCGGAGGGACTGAAGGAATGCCAGAAGCTGCCGAAACCGATTTTCACGCCTTCCACAAAGGCGCCGGTTGGCGAGCATGATCTGAATATTTCCTTCGATGAGGGCGTAGAGTGGGTGAACCGCTTCTTCCCGGGCAAGGGCGAGGAGTACATGAAAAAGCTGGGAGAGCTCACCCTAGCCCTGTACAAGGCCTGCGCCGATTATGCACTGACCAAGGGCATCATTATTGCGGATACGAAATTTGAATTCGGTCTTGACGAAAAGGGCCGGATCATTCTGGCAGATGAAATGCTGACGCCGGATAATTCCCGGTTCTGGCCGGTGGAGGGCTACGAGCCGGGCCATGGGCAGCCGTCCTATGACAAGCAGTTCGTGCGGGACTATCTCCGTGACAATCCGGGCGATACGGTGCCTGCCGAAATTATTGACAAGACCATAGGTAAATACAAGGAAGCCTATGAGCTTTTGACAGGAAAGATAATCTGAGGCGGGAACCGAAGCAGCATGGTTTTGGACATAGACGATAAGCCTCATGAAGAATGCGGCGTATTCGGGATTTTTGACCGGACCGTTTCGGCGGTCTATGAAGCGTACTACGGTATATTTGCGCTACAGCATCGGGGGCAGGAAAGCGCCGGTATGACCATTACTGACGGGACGAATATGGAAACGTTCCGAGGCATGGGGCTTGTGACAGAGGTGTTTCGGGATTTACCGCAGAAGGAAGGGCATATCGGCATCGGCCATGTGCGATACTCTACCACAGGCTCGTCAATTCCGGCCAATGTGCAGCCTCTTCAGGCGTCCAGCATTGACGGCGACATAGCAATTGCTCACAATGGCAATCTGATCAACACCGAGCATCTTCGGCGTCGCCTCCTTTTGGAGGGATCCACCTTTCAGACCTCCATGGATACCGAGGTGATTATCAAACTGCTGGCCCGTTCCCGCAGGTCCGGCATGGAAGAAAAAGTCAAGGAGCTCATGGATGAAATCCATGGGGCCTACTCCCTTGTGGCCTGCACGGGGGAAGCGCTGTACGGCTGCCGGGATCCTTTCGGCTACCGCCCTCTGGTTCTGGGGAAAACGGAAAGCGGCTGGGCTCTTGCCTCTGAAACGGCGGCGCTTGACGCGATTTCCGCAGAATTTGTCCGGGATATCCGTCCTGGCGAGATCGTTACCATCACTGATGACGGAGTCCGGTCAGCCATGTATTGCGATGAAGCGTCCCATCCCCACGGGATCTGTTCCTTTGAATACATTTATTTTGCCCGCCCCGATTCGGTCATGAACGGGCAGGATATTTATCAGGCCCGGCTGGATATGGGGCGTCGCCTGTGGGAGGAAACCCGCTATGACGGCGACGTGGTCATGAGCGTTCCCGATTCGGGCAATGTAGCGGCCTTGGGGTATTCCCAAGCATCGGGGATCCCTTTTGCGGAAGGGCTTTTGAAAAATAAATACATGGGGCGTACGTTCATTCAGCCGGGGCAGAAAAATCGGGAGCGGGCGGTGCGGATGAAGTTGAACCCGATCCGCATGAATGTGAAGGGAAAGCGGATCATTCTTGTAGACGATTCCATCGTGCGAGGCACCACCAGCGGCATCATCATCCGGCTACTCAGGCAGGCGGGGGCCAAGGAAATCATGCTTTGTATTAGCTCGCCGCCTGTGCGGTATCCCTGCTTCTTCGGGATCGATACGGCAGAGCGCAAGCAGCTGATTGCGGCCCGGTATTCTCTGGAGGACATACGGAAGTCCATTGGCGCTGATAAGCTTCACTATCTGTCAGAGGCCGGATTGGCAGACTCCATTTCCCATATAAAGCAATCTGATCTGTGCTTTGCCTGCTTTAACGGCCGGTATCCCGAGCCGATAATGCCGGGCGGGCTGGAGAAGACGGATGATGAAGAATAAGGAGACGGATATGAGCGAAAAGAAAAAAGGACTGACCTATGCAGAGGCCGGCGTCGATATCGACGCGGGAGAACGAGAGGTAGAGCTGATTAAAAAATCAGTGCAGGCCACGTATACAAAGGGTGTTCTTGGTGATCTGGGTGGCTTTGGCGGTCTGTTCCGCTTAAAGGACGAATTATCCGAGGATCCGGTGCTCGTATCCGGCACCGACGGAGTAGGAACGAAGCTCCGTCTGGCCATTGATATGGGCATACACGATACGATCGGGCAGGACTGCGTGGCTATGAGCGTCAACGATGTGCTTGTGCAGGGGGCAAGGCCTCTGTTCTTTCTGGACTACATCGCTACAGGCAAGCTGGAGCCGGAGCTTATGGCGGACATCGTTAAAGGCGTGGCGGCAGCATGCATTGAGTCCGGCTGCGCGCTCCTTGGTGGAGAGACTGCGGAAATGGCAGGCTTTTATGCCAAGGGTGACTATGATGTGGCAGGCTTTGCGGTAGGCATCGTAGACAAAAAAGATCTCGTCACAGGGGAAAGGATCTGCGAGGGCGATGTGATCCTTGGTCTGCCATCGACTGGGATTCATTCCAACGGCTATTCGCTGGTGCGCCGGATTATTTCCGACAATGGTCTTTCTTTGAAAAAAACCTATGACAGCTTTGAGCGCCCGCTGGGCGAGGTGCTTCTGACGCCGACAAGGCTCTACCCCAAGCTAGTGCTTCCTGTGCTGAAGGGGGCTGACGTAAAGGGTCTGGTCCATATTACCGGCGGCGGCTTTTATGACAACATCCCCCGGGTGCTGCCTGAAGGTACGAGGGCGGAAATCAATGGGGATGCATGGCCTATGCTTCCGATTTTTCCCTTCATCATGCATGAGGGCGGCGTAGAGCCTCATGAAATGTATCGCACCTTTAATTGCGGCATCGGGATGCTGCTTATTTTGACAGCATCTGAAGCGGAAAAAGCGAAGCATATCCTTTCTGATATGGGCGAGGCAGTGTATAAAATAGGAAGGATCACCTCCGGCGATCAGGATGTCATTGTCACAGGTGGTCTGTTCCATGAATAAACGGATCCTTATTTTTGCTTCCGGCCGGGGTTCCAATGCAGAGGCGATTCACGAGGCCTGCGAAAGCGGTCAGGTGAAGGGAAAGGTCGTCGGGGTTATCTGTGATCATGGAAATGCTATGGTGATCCGGAGAGCCGAGCGATGGAACGTTCCGGTGACGGTGCTTGAGAAGGCGTCCTGCAAGGATAAAGCGGAATTTGATGAAAAAATTCTGCAGGCAGCGCTGGCCTACGAGCCAGATTTGATTTGTCTCGCGGGATACATGCGGATCTGCGGAGAAAATCTGATTCACGCCTTCCCTAACCGGATCGTAAATATTCACCCGGCGCTACTGCCCAGCTTCCGGGGGCTTCATGCGCAGCGGCAGGCCATAGAGGCGGGCGTAAAGGTGGCAGGCTGCACAGTTCATTTTGTCGGGGCCGGCCTTGATGACGGGCCAATCATTACACAGGTTTCTGTTCCTGTTTATGACGGGGACACCGAGGAAACCTTATCAGAACGGATACTGGCACAGGAGCATCCGACCTATGTCAGAGCCGTGCAGGCATTTTGTGATGATCGCCTGCTTGTAAAGAATCACCACGTGACAGGCATGCATGCCGGGGAGGAATAAAATGGCAATCAAAAGAGCGCTACTGAGTGTTTCCAATAAAACAGGAATAGTTGATTTTGCCAGAGGACTTCATGAGCTGGGGGTGGAGCTGGTATCCACCGGCGGGACGATGAAAGTCATCGCTGACGCAGGCATCCCGGTCATTCCCGTGTCTGAGGTGACTGGCTTTCCTGAAATGATGGACGGCCGGGTCAAGACGCTGCACCCGAAAATTCACGGCGGTATCTTGGCCATCCGGAACAATCCGGACCATGTGAAGGCTATGAAGGATCATGGTATCGCCGGCATTGATCTTGTGGCGGTCAATCTGTACCCCTTTCGGGAAACTATAGCAAAGCCGGATGTAACAAGAGTCGAGGCTATTGAAAATATAGACATTGGAGGCCCTTCGATGGTGAGGGCAGCCGCAAAAAATTATAAATACGTGGCAGTTGTAGTGGATCCCTTCCAGTATGACGACATACTGAAGAGGATCAAGAGGGACACGCTCACGGAGGAATTCCGTCTGGCGCTGTCTCGAAAAGCGTTCCTTCATACTGGTCTGTATGACTGCGCCATCGCAAACTATCTCACCGAGGAAGTCAGCAGAGCAAAGGATGCCCTTCCCGATGTGTTCAGCATGGCCTATACCAAGCTGGAGGATCTGCGTTATGGCGAAAACCCGCATCAGAAGGCGGCCTTCTATAAAGATCCCGAAGCAAAAGGCGGGATCGCGGCGGCGAAAAAGCTACATGGCAAGGAATTATCCTACAATAATATTGTAGACATGGAAGCGGCCTGGGAGTTGGCTGCGGAGTGGAGGGACACACCGGCCTGCGCGATTATTAAGCATACTAATCCCTGCGGTACAGCCCTTGGAAAGGATGCGCTCGACGCGTTTCAGCGGGCTTTTGCGGCAGACAGCAAATCTGCCTTCGGCGGGATCGTTGCATTGAATCGCGAGGTGGATAAAGCGGCAGCGGAAGCAATGAAGCCGATTTTCTTTGAGGTCATTATGGCGCCGAAATTCAGTGAGGAGGCGCTGGCTATCTTAGGAACGAAAAAGAACATCCGCCTCATCGAGGTACCGCCGGTGGTAGCTGGGGAGCTGCAGCTGAAAAGGGTATCCGGCGGGCTTCTGGTGCAGACACCGGACGACAGCCTTGAAACAAGAAGGGACTGCACGGTGGTTACCAAGAGAGCGCCCACTGAGGAAGAGTGGAAGGCCCTTGAGTTTGCCTGGATCATCGTGAAGCATGTGAAATCCAATGCCATCGTGCTCACTGGAAAAGATGTGACCTACGGCGTGGGAGCCGGACAGATGAATCGGGTCGGCGCGGCGGACATCGCTATTAAGGAGGCCGGCGAGCATGCGAAGGGCGCGGTGCTGTCATCCGATGCGTTCTTCCCCTTCGGCGACACCGTAGAGGCTGCAGGGAAAGCAGGTGTGACGGCCATTATTCAGCCCGGCGGATCGATCCGGGATCAGGAATCAATAGATATGGCGGATAAATATGGCATTGCCATGGTATTTACAGGGCATCGTCATTTCCGGCATAGCTGATTAGTAAGAGGAGAGAGGAATGAGAGTTCTTGTAATTGGGAGCGGTGGCAGGGAACACGCGCTGCTCTGGAAGCTAGCCCAGAGCCCATCAGTGGCAGACCTGTCAGTGGCTCCAGGAAATGATGGAATGAGCGATGTGGCACATATTATCCCGATCAAAAGCAAAGAGGATATTCTGGACTACGTCCGGCTCATGAAAATTGATCTGACCGTGGCAGGTCCCGAGACAGTTCTTACAGACGGGCTGGCAGACGAATTCGAAAAGCAGGGCTACCCCTTTTTTGGACCCGGCGCCGAAGCCGCGCGTATCGAGGGCTCAAAAGGATTTGCCAAAGTTTTCATGGAAAAATATCATATTCCCACTGCGGCCTATAAAGCTTTTGCTAATAAGAGGGAAGCAGTCGCCTATATTGAGCAGGCTCCCTCGCTTCCGCTGGTCATCAAGGCTGATGGCCTTGCGGCGGGCAAAGGGGTCATTATCGCGCAAACAAAAGAGGAAGCAAAAAGCGCCGTCATGGACATGCTGGATGGGCATGCCTTTGGGGCTGCGGGGAAATCCGTGGTTATAGAAGAATACATGGAAGGTGAAGAGGCCAGCGTGCTCTGCTTCTGTGACGGGACGCGGATAGTTCCGATGATTTCCTCTCAGGACCACAAGCGTATCGGCGATGGGGATACAGGGCCGAATACAGGCGGCATGGGTGCCTATGCGCCGGCGCCGGTTATGACCGAGGAGCTTTCGCAGGTCGTTTACGATACGATCCTTCTGCCCACCATCAGAGGCATGAAAAAGGAAGGGCATCCCTTCAAGGGCTGTCTCTATGCAGGGCTGATGATCACAAAGGACGGCCCGAAGGTGGTAGAATTCAACTGCCGCTTCGGCGATCCGGAAACAGAAGCAGTCCTTCCTTTGCTTGACGGAGACTTGGCGAAGATCATGCTTGACTGTGCTAAGGGCCGTCTGAAAAAAGAAGACGTGACATGGAAAAAAGCCTACGCCGTAGATGTGGTGCTTGCCGCAGAGGGTTATCCGGGGCCCCATTCCGGCGGAGAGGAAATCAAAGGGCTGGAGGAAGCCAAGAAGGCAGGCTGTCACCTGTTCCATGCGGGAACCAAAAAAGTGAAGGGCAAGCCGGTTGTAAACGGTGGCCGGGTTCTCAATGTGGTAGCCGTGGCGCCTACCTTGAAGGAAGCCAAGGAAAAAGCCTACGAAGGAGTTTCAAAAATTAGATGGAGGGGCATGCAGTACCGCCATGATATTGCCGACAAAGGCTTGAAGCATTTACACAAGAAATAAAAAGCAGGTCCGCCGTTCCCAAAAGAGCGCAAAAAAATTCAGCGCGATCCACTGAGAGGGATGGCGCAGTAAAAATTGAATAGGGCGATGGATTTCGCAAGCAAAAAATCTTAGCAGCTATAGGCCGCTGAGGTTTTTTGTTTGCGAAATAATTTGAAAAGTAACGGACCTAAAAAAGGAAATGATACACGAAACAGGAAGAAAATTTCTCGCCGGCAGTTACGAAAAAAGCAGCCCATGCATTTAGAGGATCGGCAGCCAGCACAGGCTTTTACTTCCTGCGGGATAAAAATAGACGCAGCTCCTTGCGAAGGCATCTACATGGCGAGCGATAAAGAAAAATTTTCTCATTTCATTACTTTACATATACATTACAAACTAGACCGAAAGCATACATATTACCCCATATACCTTTTACATACTTTTCGTATACTGTGGATACAGTAA
Source organism: Dialister sp. (assembly GCA_034180505.1). Classification (GTDB taxonomy): domain Bacteria; phylum Bacillota; class Negativicutes; order Veillonellales; family Dialisteraceae; genus Dialister. The sequence continues at coordinate 7,472 of JAXFOE010000024.1, read as the reverse complement.
ATATGTATTTCCCTAAGGAGGAAGAAATGAATTTAAAAAAGCTGACCCTTGTTGCATTATCTGTAGCAGTATTGTTTACCGCGGCAGGCTGCGGCGATGATAAGTCCAAAAGCAGCGCTAAGCCTGCGGAAGGCGCGAAGCTGACTGGCTCGGTTACTGCTTCCGGTTCGTCTGCATTGCTTCCACTGGTTAAGGATGCGGCAGCCAAGTTCAAGGTAAAGAATCCGGAAGTATCCATCACGCTGAACGGCGGCGGCTCCGGCACAGGCCTGAAGCAGGTAGCAGAAGGCTCTGTTGACATCGGTAATTCTGACGTAGAAGCAGCCACCAAGCTGCCCGCTGATAAGGCAAAGGGCCTTATAGATCATAAGGTTTGCGTTCTGACGGTAGCACCGGTTGTTAACAAGGACATCGCAGCCACTGTTAAGAGCCTGACCAAGGCGCAGCTGCAGGATGTATTCACTGCTGCGGTTACCAACTGGAAGGACGTAGGCGGCCCTGATCAGCAGATCATCCTCGTAACTCGTCCTTCGACCTCCGGCACTCGGGCTCTCTTCACGCAGCTGGCACTGGGCGGAAAGGAAGAGGCTTCCAACAAGTCTCTTGAAACCGACGATTCGGGCACACTGATCCAGAGCATCGCTCAGACTAAGGGCGCTATCGGATATGTAGCACTGTCCTACCTCGTAAATAACAAGGACGTAGCAGCTATTGGTATCGATGGCGTAGCACCGACACTGGAAAATACTTACAACGGAACCTATCCGGTATGGGGCTATGAGCATATGTACACCAAGGGTGAACCCACTGGCGTAGTCAAAGCATTCCTCGACTACATCGTTTCTGATGAATATGGCGTAGAAATCGAAAGACAGGGCTACGGCGTCAGCAGCAAGATGAAGGTAAAATAAGCAGGGTATCCTGTGAATTACAATTGAACAGATCATTTCAGGAAAAGCGTCCGCGCATTCTGTACGGCTGCTTTTCCGATATATAGGAGCAGGAGTTTTTATGATACAAAGTACGAAGCAGGAGCAGATGTTCAGGCGCGAATACCTTGGAAAAAGTATTTCCACCGTCTGCGGACTCTTCTTGATTGTGCTTACCGTCGCGATCGGGGCCTTCCTTCTTGCCAAGGGCATGCTTACCTTTACGCAATTTGACCACTCCATCACGGAATTCCTTTTTTCCTCCCAATGGAAACCGGCTGATACGGAAATGGGCGGCGGGCAGGTCGGTGCGGCGGTTTTCATCTGGGGTTCGATTCTCACCTGTGCGGTTGCGCTGCTCATTGCGGTACCCTTTAGCCTGTCCACGGCAATTTTTATGACGAAGATATCTCCCTCGCTGGGTGAAAAAGTTATCCGCCCGGCAGTGGAAATATTCGTCGGGATTCCCTCGGTTGTATATGGCTGGGTCGGGCTGGTCGTTCTTGTTCCTTTGTTGCAGAAAATATTTAACCTGCCTCACGGGCAGTCAGTCCTTGCGGCAGCTATTGTTTTGTCGGTCATGATTTATCCGACTATTACCTCTGTATCGGCGGATGCCATCCGGGGCGTAAACGATAAATATATCGAAGGCGCCTACGGATTAGGTTCCACCCGGTGGCAGATGATTCACAAGGTTCTTCTTCCGGCAGCGTTGCCGGGTATCTTGACCGCTATCGTTCTGGGGCTGGCCCGGGCGTTTGGAGAAGCGCTGGCAGTTTCCATGGTTATCGGCAAGATGAAGGCCTTTCCGGATAGTCTGCTGGCACCGACAAACAACCTGACTTCGGCAATTGCCTCCGATATGGGCGGCGCGATGGACGGCGGAGAATTTAATGCTGCTCTGTGGTCAATGGCGTTGCTTCTGTTCATCGTATCGCTGATCTTTATTCTGATTATTCACGCATTGTCCGCATATAAGGAGGCCGCTGCATGATGAGTGGTGTGTATACCGAAGGGAATTCAAACAACCTTCGCGAGGTCGACCCCTCTCTGCGCAGGGCGCAGCTTATGGATAAGCTGGCGACCGGTGTGTTTTGTGCAGTGTCCGGCGCATTCGTGCTTCTTCTCATCGCATTCACCACCTATGTTGTGTGGGGCGGTGCTCAAGCATTCCGGCCTGAAATATTTTCGTTCACGGAGCGGGGGATAGGGAATCAGTTCTTTAACACCGTGTACCTCGTGTTCCTGTCTCTGGTGATTTCAGTTCCCATCGGCATCGCCGCCGGGGTTTACATGGCCGAGTATGCCTCGCCGGGCAGGATGACCAATTCCCTGCGTATCGCTATCGAGACGTTGTCCTCTCTGCCTTCTATCGTAGTCGGGCTTTTTGGGTACTTAGTGTTCATCATTATGGTAGGCGCTCAGTGGAATCTGTTCTCCGGCGCGCTGGCTGTTTCCATTCTGTCCCTGCCCTTGATCACAGCTACCACCTATGATGCGTTCACATCGCTGCCGAGTGGCTATAAGGAAGGAAGCCTTGCGCTGGGAGCGACTCATTTCGAAACCATCTGGCATGTTATGCTTCCCGCATCAGTAGCACCGATTATGACCGGCATCATTCTTGCCGCGGGCAGAGGCTTCGGCGAAGCCGCCGCACTTCTGTACACCGCCGGCATGAGTACCGACGTGAGCTGGAGCGTGTGGGATATCACATCCCCCGTATGCCCGCTGAATCCGTTCCGTCCCGGCGAGACGCTTTCCCTGCAGGTTTGGGCGTCTCGGACCGAGGCCGTTGTACCGGAAGCCGCTGATGTAGCAGCTGCCGCTTCCGCAGTTCTTATGATCATGGTTCTTGTGTTCAGTATTGGGGCAAGACTCTTGAGCCGACATGTGTCGAGGAAAACAGAGGGAGAGAAAGCATAATGATAAATGACAATTTAGCCACACTGACGGCACCGGCCTCAGCACCAGCCATTTCCATGTATTCGGACATCAGCTTTTCCTGCACTAACGTGGATTTATTCTACGGCGCCTTCCAGGCGTTAAAGCAGGTCAATCTCAGGATTGAGAAAAATAAGATTACCGCGTTGATTGGACCGTCGGGCTGCGGCAAATCCACCTTTCTTCGCGCGCTGAACCGCATGAATGATCTCATTCCTGATTGCCGTGTGGAAGGAACGATTATGCTGAACGGCATCGATGCGTATAAGGAAATCGACCCCATCGTTCTGCGTCGTCACGTAGGCATGGTATTCCAGCAGCCGAACCCGTTCCCGAAGAGCGTGTATGATAACGTAGCTTACGGGCCGAGACTGAAGGGTATCACCAAAAAAGCAGAACTTGATGAAATTGTAGAAACGAGCCTGCGGCATGCTGCCATCTGGGATGAATTGAAGGACCGTCTCAAGAAGTCGGCTCTTGGATTATCCGGAGGACAGCAGCAGCGTCTCTGCATAGCCCGCGCGTTAGCGGTGGAGCCCGAGGTTCTACTCATGGACGAAGCTACCTCTGCATTGGATCCGATTTCAACAGGTCACATTGAAGAGCTGGCCAAGGAACTGAAAAAGGATTACACTGTCATCATGGTGACCCATAACATGCAGCAGGCACAGCGTATCGCCGACAAGACTGCCTTCTTCTATCTTGGCGAGATGGTCGAGTATGGAGAAACAGAGCAGATCTTCGAGGACCCGCAGCATGAAAGAACGATCCGCTATGTTTCGGGCAATTTTGGTTGATTTTTAGTATAATAATACGTAAAGAATATACAAGCCGGCAGTCGGGGTGAACCCCTGCCGGATTTTGGTTTATGCCAAAGTGTCGCACTTGGTTCGTAAAATAGTCGGAGGACGTATGGCACTTATTTACTGCGTGGAAGATGATGAGAGTATCCGCGAGCTTGTAGGATATGGTCTGCATGGGCAGGGATATAAGGTGGAAGGCTTCGGCAATGCAGAGGATTTTTATAATGCTCTTAAGGTGGCGGTGCCCGATCTGGTATTGCTGGACATTATGCTTCCCGGAGAAGACGGTCTCAGCATTTTGAAGAAAATCAGAAGCCACAAGGACGAGGAAAGTATCCCGGTCATTATGATGACTGCGAAAACAAGCGAGTTTGATGTAGTTCGCGGGCTTGACCTTGGGGCAGACGACTATGTGACTAAGCCCTTTGGCATTATGGAGCTGTTCTCCCGCATCCGTTCGGTGCTGCGCCGCAGCAAACGAACCACGGAAAGAAAATTGGAGAAGCTGGACTTTAACGGAATCCATGTGGATCAGGAGCAGCATGTGGCCATGGTTAATGGAAAAGAAGTGCAGCTCACGCTGAAGGAATTTGACTTACTCTGCTATTTGATATTAAATAAAGAAATAGTTTTATCCCGGGACCAGATCATGCAAGCGGTATGGGACTCCCCCTTTGAGATGGAGAGCCGCACCATCGACATGCACATCATGAGCCTTCGGCAAAAGCTTGGCGATGAAGGAGCGGCCATACGGACAGTGCGTGGTGTGGGATACCGTCTGGGAGATAGAAAATAGTAAGTAAGCAGGTGTAGCCTATGAGAGCCAGAATCTATAAAAGCCTTCTCGCCATGGGGGTCGTTTCCGTGGCGCTAGCGTTTATATTGGTGGCCATCCTTCATTATCAGAGCCTTCAGGAGCAGTACGACAAGGAACTTGCTAAAATGGTGCAGACCGTGGCAGCGGGCCTTTCCTTGGAGGATAAAGAAAAAAGTAAAAATTATTTGGATGCGATTTATATCGCAAATAATAAAGACATCCACATTGTCTGGCTGACGGAGACAGGGGATGTTCTTTATGATACTGACGGCGATATGAATCGGAATTATCTGGACATGCCAGAGGTACAGCAGGCAATCTCACAGGGGAAGGCAGATATTGTCAAAAAATCTGCCGAGTCCCATCCGAGAAGCTACGTGGCCAGCCAGACGGCAGACCATACAGTTCTCCGCTTTTCCAGAAATAAGACGGTTTCTTTTTCGTTTCTTTCCGATTTCATTCCTGAAATCTTGCTGTTCCTTCTCGTTTTCTTTGTAGGCTGTCTCGCCGCTGCCGACCATGAAACGAACCGGATCCTGCGACCCATCCGGGAGGTAGGGGATCTGGTGCAGACAATCATGTCCGGCAAGCCGGTGCATAATTTTTCTAACGAGTACGACGAGCTGATGCCCCTCATCAACAAGGTGCAGGAGCAGCATCAGGACATACAGAATTATCTGGAGGATATAGAGGAAGAAAGAAATACGATCCGTGCCATTATCGATACGATTTCTGACGGCATCATCCTTTTGAACAGCAAAAAGGAAATCGTGGACTATAACATACGGACCGAGCAGATTTTTAAGCTTGAAAAAAATAAACGGTTCCGCCGTATTTCCTTTTTATACCATGATGAGGATTTTCTCCGTGCTGTAGGGCGTGCCTACACATCAGACGAGCGGCATGAATATACGATGACCCTCTTTGATCATCCCTTTCGCATGTCCACCGCCAAGACAGAATTGTCTGATGGGGAGCCCGGTCTTCTGCTGGCTCTCCGTGATATGACTGCCTACCATATGGCGGAAAAAATGAGACGGGAGTTTTCTGCCAACGTGTCCCATGAATTAAAAACGCCGCTTACCTCCATCAGCGGCTTTGCAGAAATTATTGCGAACGGTCTCTATCAGAGTGAGAATGACATCAAGCTTTTCGGGTCCCGCATCGTGACGGAATCTAAGCGCATGCTCTCTCTCATTGACACGATCATGCACCTTTCCAAAATTGAAGAAACAGAGACCACCATCAAATGGAAAACTGTGGAGGTATCGAGCCTTGTCCGCTATGCGGCGGAGCTGATCCAGCCCCAGGCGCAGAAGAAGAATATCACCGTGGAGGTCCATACGGTGCCGGTGTATGTGTATGGGAATGCGGCGCTTTTATCCGAGCTGGCCATGAATTTACTGGACAACGCAGTGAAATATAACCGTGAAGGCGGCCAAGTGACAGCCAATCTTGCCAAGGAAGGCAATGATATGCTGCTTACCGTTTCCGACACGGGCATCGGTATTTCTGTCGAAAAGCAGGACCGCATCTTCGAGCGCTTTTACCGCGCTGAGGAAAGCAGGAACAAATCAACCGGCGGAAGCGGACTGGGTCTTTCCATATGTAAGCACATCGTAGAAAAGCATAAGGGCACCATGGAAATTTCCAGCATCGAGGGACAGGGGGCCACCTTTATCGTGCGGCTGCCGGCCATGAGTGAAAGCGATGTGTCTGTGGAAGAAACAAATGAGGTCCAGGCGAAGCAGGAAGCAGAGGCAGGGGACTCGGGTAAGCTGGCAGAGCTGGAAGCAGCTGAGGTGGAAGAGGTAGCGGCCTTGGAAGAGGCCACAGACGAGACTGCCGGTGATGGGGAAGACAAGAACTCGAACAAGGGGAAAAAGGGCAAAAAGCACAAAAAGACAAAAAAGAAAAAAATCAAGGAAGCAGAAGAGACGGACAAGGATAAAAAGAAAAGCTGAGCCAATACAAAGGCGCCCTCGCAAAAACGAGAGGGCGCCTTTGTATTGGCTCGCTTATTCTAGAGGAGAGGCAGTGAAGCTGTCTAAGGACGAATTATAAACTAGGTCGTAGCTCTTTTCTCCTTCCGGGGTTTCGATGTGGAGAATGAGCTTTTTCTTTTGGATTTCCAAATACGCTCCTTCTGCTTTGGGATCAAGGGCGGAGGGTTCGAAGGCCATTTGGTACGTTCCCTTTCTGTAAGAAACAATCCGAAGCCCTTGGATATTTCCTGTCTGGATGATGTAAAACCGGCGGCCCGAATCGGTATTCACGAACTGGGTCACCCAAACAAGAGCATTGACGCCGCCGTCCTTATGGGTCAGCTTCAGCGGAAGCTCTGACAGAGATAAGGTGGAATCGCTGGCATCGGTTGAGAAGATCGCGTCCGCTCTGCCGGCATCCTCGGTGTAAATATTGATGCCCAGCTTTTGATCCGTTGTCAGGTTCATCTGGACAGCTGCCTCGCCGTTCGCTGCAGCAAGAGTAGACGTGTTGCCCTCAGTCCAATTTGCGCAAGCGCTTCCCGTCAGAAGGAAGACAGCTGCCGCAAGAGATAGTAACGTTTTTTTCATGGAGCACCTCCTTGTCTATTATTATAGGACGAAACAAAAGATAAAGCGAATGATTCGCACAGGAGGCGTGCCATAAAAATGTATTCCTGTTCTATAAAGAGAGGAGTTAAAAGTTCAGAGCTAGTGGGCAAGTAAAAGAATAGTAAAACAAAAACTACATTTGACAAATAGCCGGGCTGTGGTATCATACAGAAAGCGCCCCCAAAAGGGGGTGAAAAATATTTTAAACACTATTTGACATCCCAATTGTGGTGTGCTATCATCATGAAGTCGCTTGAAGGGGCGATGGTTCTTTGAAAACTGAACAGCACAGCGAACAATTACAGCCGATGTGGGGAACCTGTGGAAACAGGTACCCGATGAATTTGAGAAACAGGCAAGAAACAACGAGCCAAAACAAACACCT
>JAXFOE010000019.1:0-27934 GCA_034180505.1 Dialister sp. | reverse complement strand
CGGCGGCCGCGCCGCGCCGTTTTCCGAGATGCCGGCTTTGAAAGCAGTCCGGAGAAAATCAATGTGGGCGAGATTTTCAAGCTGCTTGCGCCGGATACTTCGGTGAAGGTCATATAAGGAGGCGCCCCATGCAGCTTCAATTCAAACATCAAGGATTTCAGGCTGATGCGGCCAAGGCGGTGGTGGATGTTTTCGCCGGGCAGCCCTATCTAATGCCGAACTATATGATGGACCGGGGGATTGGGACGTATCAGTTTTCCTTGACTGATGAGGATGACTTTACCGGCTGGGCCAATGCAAAGCTTGTGCCGGGTCTCACGGCGGAGAAAATTCTGGAGAATATCCGCCGGGTTCAGAAGCGAAATCAAATCGAGCCGTCCCAGTCGCTGGAAGGCAAGGGCGGCCTGATGCTGACCGTCGAAATGGAGACCGGCACTGGCAAAACCTATACGTACATCAAGACTATGTATGAGCTGAATAAAGCCTACGGCTGGACGAAGTTTATTGTGGTCGTGCCGAGTATTGCCATTCGCGAGGGGGTTTATAAAACTTTTCAGGTGACGCAGGCGCATTTCGCCGAGGAATATGGCAAGAAGATTCGTTTCTTTATTTATAATTCGTCTCAGCTGACTGAGATCGATCGATTCGCTTCGGACAGCTCGATCCATGTAATGATCATCAATTCTCAGGCTTTCAATGCAAGGGGCAAGGATGCCCGGCGCATTTACATGAAGCTGGATGAATTCCGTTCCCGCCGCCCCATTGACATGATTGCCAAGACGCATCCTGTGATGATTATCGATGAGCCGCAATCGGTGGAGGGGAAGAAAACAAAGGAGCTGCTGAAGGAATTTCATCCGCTGGCGACGCTGCGCTACTCGGCGACACCGAGGGATTACTACAATCTGATTTATCGGTTGGACGCGATGGACGCCTACAATAAGAAGCTGGTCAAAAAAATCGCTGTCAAAGGGGTCACGGAAAGCGGGACTACGGGTACAAACAGCTTCCTCTATCTGGAGAAGCTGAATCTTTCCAAGGCAGCCCCTACGGCTACGATTCAGTTTGAGCGCAGGGGAAAGTCCGGTATCCGTCCTGTGAGCCGGATCGTTACCGAGGGATACAATTTGTTTGCTCATTCCGGCGAGCTGCCGGAGTACCGGGACGGCTTTGTAGTGAAACAAATCGACGGCCGGGATGATTCGGTGGAATTCCTGAATGGGGTGAAGCTTTTTGCCGGGGATATTGTGGGACAGACTGATGAAAAACAGCTGCGCCGCATTCAGATCCGGGAGACAATCCTTTCTCACATCCAGCGGGAGCGGGAATTATTCCGCAAGGGGATCAAGGTGCTGTCCCTCTTTTTTATCGATGAGGTGCAGCATTACCGGGCATACGATGAGAATGGGCAGCCTGAGAACGGTATTTTTGCAGATATGTTTGAGCAGGAGTATGAGGATGTGGTCGATAATCTGCAGCGCGAGTTCGGCGATGATGCGTATATGCAATACTTAGACTCCATTCCTGTAAAAAAGACACATGCGGGGTATTTCTCCATAGATAAGAAAGGCCGCATGATTAACAGTGCAGTTAAAAAGAAAACGACCACCTCGGAAGATACCGATGCCTACGATCTGATCATGAAGAACAAGGAGCTGCTCCTTGACAGGGATCCGAAGCGGTCTCCGGTGCGGTTCATCTTTTCTCACTCCGCTCTTCGCGAGGGCTGGGATAATCCAAACGTGTTCCAGATCTGCACGCTGAAGTCCTCCGGCAGTGAGGTCCGGAAGCGGCAGGAGATCGGCCGCGGCATGCGGCTCTGCGTGAATCGGGACGGCGAGCGGATGGATGCCGGCGTGCTGGGAAAAGATGTGCAGAATGTCAATGTGCTGACAGTCATTGCCAGTGAAAGCTATGAGAGTTTCGTCAAAGGACTTCAGTCAGAGATCGCAGAGGATATCGCTGATCGTCCTCGGTCTGTCACGGAAGATCTCTTCCTTGATAAGGGGATCACCGATGCCAGAGGGAATCAGAGGATCATCGATTCTGCTGTGGCGTCCTCCATTATGTATGATCTGATTGCCAATCAATACATAGATAAGAAGGGAGCGCTTACAGACAAGTATTACGAGGACAAAGCCAATGGCGCGATCAAGATGACCGATGAGGTGGCCGGTTTTGAAGCATCGGTGATCGCCATCATTGACTCGGTCTATGATCCGAAGGCAATGCTGCCGGAGAACGCCCGCAGTAATAATGTGGAGCTCCAAGTGGATGAGGAAAAGCTGAACAGCAAAGCTTTCAAGGAGCTCTGGTCGAGGATCAATGCAAGGTCTGTGTATGTGGTGGATTTTGACACCGATGAGTTGGTGAAAAATTCTATTGACGCGCTTAATAAAAACCTGCGGGTGCCAAGGATTTACATCAAGGTGGACTCCGGAGAGATGAAGGAGATACAGTCCAAGGATCAGTTGAAATCGGGCACCGCATTTGTAAAAGGAACTTCCGGTACTTTTGGAGGGAAGCACGACATCATCGCCAATAAAAATGTCACCTATGATCTGATCGGAAGGGTGGTAGACGACACAGGACTCACCAGAAAGGCGGTTGTCCAGATTCTTGCAGGAATTGATAAAAATGTATTTGATCAATTCAAATATAATCCGGAGGTATTCATTCTCAAGGCTTCCCAGCTGATCAATGATCAGAAGGCAACGGCCATCATCCAGCATATTACTTACAGTGTCCTTGATGACCGGTATGGGACAGATATTTTCACAGAACCCAGGATGAAAGGAAAGCTTGGTATCAATGCGATGAAAGCGAAAAAGCATTTGTACGATCACGTGGTGTATGATTCGACCAACGAGTACAATTTCGCCACTGATCTGGATGCCAGCAGTGATGTGGCAGTCTATGTCAAGCTGCCGGACGGGTTTTATATTTCTACCCCGGTGGGTCATTACAATCCCGATTGGGCCATTGCGTTTCATGAAGGCAAGGTGAAGCACATTTATTTCGTTGCCGAGACAAAGGGCTCGCTGGACACGCTGCAATTCAATCACATCACACCTGTAGAGCAGGCAAAGATTGATTGCGCTAAAAAGCATTTTAAGGCCATTTCCGATGGCAGTGTGGTGTATGAAGTGGTGGACAGTTATACATCGCTGATGGAAAAAGTAATGAAGTAAGGAGGACTCTATGGCAGTGCCGAAGTACGATGAACTCATGAAACCTTTGCTGCTGGCAGTACAGGATGGCGAGGTTCACAGGATGCAGGATGTAGCTGTTAGGCTGGCGAAGCAGATGAAGTTATCCTCCAAGGACCTTGCAGAGATGCTCCCCAGCGAAAGACAGTCGGTATTTAAGAACCGGGTGGGTTGGGCAAAAACCTATCTGAAAAAAGCGGGACTCCTGGATAGTCCAGTTCGAGCTACCATCATGATTACCGATGCAGGAAAGCAGGTCGTGGCTGAAAATCCGGAAAGAATAGACGTGAACTATCTGAAGCGGTTTCCTTCGTTCGGGAAATTTATTTCTAGTTCCGTAGAAGCAGGAGACGGTAATGAGGAGGAGTCTGATACACAAGGGAAGGATCATACGCCGGACGAGCAGTTGGAGGAGGCGTATAAGCAAATTCATGCAAGTCTCGCATCGGACCTGCTTGATGAAGTGTTGAAAATATCGCCGAAAACATTTGAGAAGTTTGTTGTAGACCTTCTGTCACAGATGGGATACGGTACTGTGGCCTATGGAAGTCATGTCACGCCTTACGTGGGAGATAATGGAATTGATGGCGTTATCATGGAAGATAAGCTGGGCTTTTCATTAATCTATTTGCAGGCTAAGGAATGGGCACGGGACAGGGTGGTCGGTCAGCCCGAGATTCAGGCGTTTGTAGGCGCAATTACGGGGAAGCATGGCGATGGACTTTTCGTTACCACCGGCAAATTTTCAAAGAAAGCAAGAGCCTTTGCAGACATGCACCATATCATTCTTATTGATGGACAGCGACTGGCGAACCTGATGATTGAGCACAATTTCTGTGTAGCAACTCGAAAAATCTATGCTCTTAAGTCCATAGATACAGATATGCTGGCCGAGTATCAGGGCAACGGAAACATTTAATGAGTGGCCGGGATAAAAAGAAAGAGCCTTAACAAAGTATATTGACAATATTCTATTTACTTGATATAATGAGCATGTAAGAACGAAGCATTTCGATATTCCATTCTATTTATTCAATAATTCTAAGGAGGAACGGCAATGTCTTTAATTGGAAAGAAACTCAATGATTTCAAGGTAGAAGCTTATCAGAACGGTGAATTCAAAACGATCACCCAGGCAGATCTTTTAGGGAAGTGGAGTGTGCTCTTCTTCTATCCGGCGGACTTTACCTTTGTTTGCCCTACCGAGCTGGCAGATCTTCAGGAAAAGTATGAAGATTTCAAAAAGATCGGCTGCGAAATCTACTCTGTATCCACTGACAGCCATTACGTGCATAAGGCATGGCATGAATCGTCAGACCGCATCGGCAAGGTACAGTATCCGATGATCGGCGATCCGACCGGCGCGCTCACAAAGGATCTGGATGTGTACATTGAAGCGGAGGGTATGGCTGAACGGGGCACCTTCGTAATCAACCCGGACGGCGAGGTTGTGATGTATGAGGTAAGCGCGGGAAATATCGGCCGCAATGCAGATGAGCTGCTCCGCAAGGTACAGGCAGGTCAGTTTGTATACGAGCATGGGGATCAGGTTTGCCCTGCAAAATGGCATCCCGGTGAAGAAACACTGAAACCCACCATTGATCTCGTTGGTAAACTTTAATTCAGGCGGGCATCATGGATACGGCATATGATGCCATAATAGTCGGCGGCGGGCCTTCCGGGCTTACCGCCGCTATTTATATGGCGAGAGCGAGATTTCACGTGCTGGTCATTGAAAAGGAAAATTTCGGCGGCCAGATCACGATTACTTCTGAGGTGGTCAACTATCCGGGGATTTTGAATACTGACGGGGCTCACCTGACAGAAACGATGCGGCAGCAGGCAGAAAACTTTGGCGCTGAATTTTTGTCCGCCGAGGTGACGGCTCTTGATCTGGATGGGGATTATAAAACGGTTCATACCACCCGGGGCGATTTCAAGGCTATGGGGATCGTTTACGCAGCCGGCGCGCATCCAAGGCTGGCAGGATTTACCGGAGAAGAAGCCTTCAAAGGCCGGGGCGTGGCATACTGCGCCACCTGTGATGGCGAATTTTTTAGCGGCAAGGATATTTTTGTCATCGGCGGCGGCTATTCTGCCGTCGAGGAAGGCCTTTTCCTGACCCGATATGCGAAGAAGCTGTACATGGTGGTTCGCCGGGATGAGTTCTCCATTTCCAATGCAGAGGTGGATGAGCTTTTAGAAAATCCGAAGGTAGAGGTTCTCTACAATACAGAGGTCTCTTTGGTGGATGGGAAAAATTCTATCCAGACGGTGGTGCTGAAAAATCGTCAGACCGGCGAGGAAAAAACCTACAACGCACCGGACGGAGAGTATTGCGGGGTCTTTGTATTCACCGGATATTCTCCTGAAAATGGGCTCGTGAAGGGCAAGGTGGAGCTGGATCCGGCGGGATATATCATCACAGACAGGGATCAGAAAACAAATATTGATGGGGTGTATGCGGCCGGGGATATTTGTGTGAAGAATCTCCGTCAGGTGGTGACGGCTGTGTCTGATGGTGCGATTGCAGCTACGTCTCTTGAAAAATATTTAGGCAGCCAGTATAGGAAGCTGGGCATCAAGCGGGAGTACATCAAAAAACCGGAGAAGCCGACAGCTAAACCGGAAGCGGTGAAGAGCGCTGGTTCTCCAAGCGGATCCTTCCTGGACGAGAATATGAAGGCGGCGCTGGCTCCTGTATTTGGCCGCTTTGAAAATCCCATCATCCTCCGTCTGTACACAGACGACAGCAGGATGACTGAGGAGAACCGGGAAATTTTGGAAGAGCTCTCGGGCATGACGGACAAGATCAAAGCGGAATTTGTCCCCGCGCCGGATGAAGAGAGGAAGCATACCATCGCCATTTTGGACAAGGACGGAACGTCTATGGGCATGCGTTTCCATGGCGTGCCGGGCGGGCATGAATTTAATTCCTTCGTGCTGGCCATGTACAACGCGGCCGGCCCGGGGCAGGATGTAGGAGAGGAGATGGAAAAGCGGATCGCTTCCATTTCCTCTGATGTGCGCATTCAGATCGCTGTATCCCTGTCGTGCACCATGTGCCCGGATCTGGTTATGGCGGCGGAGCGCATTGCGGCAGGGAGTCCTCATGTATCGGTAGATGTGTATGACCTTCAGTATTACCCGAAATTGAAGGAGGCGCACAATATCATGAGCGTGCCCTGCATGATCATCAACGGCAGCGATGTTCATTTCGGAAAGAAAAGCATGGCAGAGCTCCTCGATATTTTGAAAGTGTAGTCATTGACATAAAAAGTGAAACCGGTGCTCCGGTTTCACTTTTTTAATTGCCGTGAAGGCTATTGAAATCTGCTTTACCGGGGTATATAACGGCATAGGCGCTTACGTAACAAGCGGGCGGGCAAAAATTTGTTTCTGATCCAATCATAGGAACCGGAAGGACATGGAAATCCTTGCATCAAAAAACTCCTTCCGATGCATCAGTCCCTTTCACAATCGGAACCAGCCCTGCGAGACGGATACGGTTCTATTCTGGCCGATGCATGAAATGTTCAGCCGTGTGGAAGGGCTGTGACTCACCATGGTATAATGAAAAAAAGGTACGTGGGTCCAGTCCATGTATGAAAGGCGGGATGATTATGTTAAAGTATAAAAACATTTTGGTACCCTACGATGGATCCGAGCATGCTAAGCAGGCGCTGGCGCAGGCGGTGGATCTGGCGGAATGCGGGGAAGGGACGAAGCTCTATATTGCGTCGGTATGCAATATGGTGTCGGCCATGAGCAATTTTGATCAGGTGTCCATCGCAGAGGGCTGTCTCACCACGCAGCTTTCCGAGGAGTTGGAAGAGCAGTGCAAAAAGGATCTGGATGAGGCCGATGGGGCGGTTCCCGCATCCATAGCGAGGGAATGCCTTTATGAGGTAGGATCGCCCGGGCCGGTGCTGCTTCAAATGGCAGAGGATCATCACTGCGATCTGATCGTCATGGGGAGCCGGGGACTGGGGCCGCTGAAGGGTATTTTCATGGGCTCTGTGTCCAGCTATCTGGCCAGCCGGGCAAAATGTCCTGTGCTCATCGCAAAATAACCTGACTGATACGATTTATCTTGGAAGCCTCTTTTTTCAATGTCCCTAAGGGTGAAAAGAGAGGTTTCCTTTCTATTTGGTGATATGATGCGTTTTGTTTGGAATTTATGCAAGACCCTTTGTCTCTGTCTCGTGCTGCTCCTTGGAGCGACGGGACTCTATGCGGGCAATATGGCCTATGATGAAATATTTAACGCCCCCTGGGATAAAATACTGGGCATTGAAAACAGAAGCGATTCCCTTACCGGGATCCACGCAAGAGAAGAGCGGCAGGGCTGGGAAAGAGTGGGCGTGACCGCGGACGACGGCACAGCGCTTGCAGGGACGTTTATTGAGGATGCCAATCCCGAACGGCCGACGGTGATCCTTTTGCATGGTATGTATCAAAACCGGTCTATGAGCATTCCTTACGCCCGGCTGTACAGAAATATGGGATACAATGTACTCCTGGCAGACCTGCGGGGTCACGGGGAGAGCGGCGGAAAAATCACTGACTGGGGCGTGCATGGGGTCGAAGATATTCAAAGCTGGGTGAATTTCATTCATGCAAGGCGGCCCGATTCGCCTATCGGCCTTCACGGCATTTCTCTCGGCGCGGCCTCGGCACTGATTTATTTAGGCAGCGAAGAGGGACAGAAGCTTGCCTTTTGTATCTCTGACAGTGCTTATGGAAATCTGCTGGAGCTGGGACGAAATAAATTAAAGCTTTTCAGCTCTGATGAGCGGCTCATTTTTGGTATGGATCTGCTGAATCCGTTTTTTCAGGCGGCTCTGTTTTATCATACCGGCCGATGGCTGTCAGATATTGATCCCGTTGATACCGTGCCAAGAGCAAGGGTGCCGGTATTGTTTATCCACGGCGGTAAGGATATGCTCATCCCGGCAGATACATGCCGAGAGCTGGCAAACGCCGCGGGAAGCAGTGACAAGGAAGTCCATATTTTTGAAGGCGCGACCCATGCCAATGCGTTGGCTGCCAGCCCGAAGGAATATCAGTCTGTGATTGCCCGTTTTTTGCAAGCCCTCGCATAAGATCATTCAAAGCCCCATTCATGGAGGCTTTTTTCATGCACCATTCCATCTGTTTTTTATCAGGGATACCCGAGTATAATACAGACAAATACAACTGAGGGAGGTACACCATGAAGCGCATATCTTTTTTAGCTGCCGGCCTGTGTCTTGCTTTATCCGGCTATGCAGCCTATGCCAAGGACATACCGCGGGATAATTTTTTCTGGCCGGGGCAGATCAATAAAGCCACCGACATCATTCATACCGACGGGGGGCTTCTTACGAAGGAAGAGGGCTATGCTTTCGCCAAGGGAATTCAAAAAGTAATTGATGAGGGAAATAAAAAGGGCGGGCATACCTACGTTTCTTCTACAATGCCGCAAAAGAGGAATCCCGGCATTTTGAACAGCTACAACGACGCCAGAAAAGTTTATATCGCTGCTGGCAAGGAGGGTCCGCATCTTCCTAAGGAGTTCCCCATGACCGAGCAGGAATGGCGGGAGGCAAAGGATCCCGTGGCAATTATCAGAAATCGGGTCGTCAAGGGCGGGCCTCAGCCGGAGGAGCTTGCGAAAATGATCCGTATGGCACAGGCGGCCCCAAAACAGGATGAGCTGTGGAAATTTGAAAAGGAGAACCCGCTGAAGGCGGCAGAAAAACGGCTGAACTCGGATTTTGAAGGAATGCTGGCGGGTGAGTAAAATGAAGCACATTCCCTCTCTTGCAGATGCGGTTTATGGGCTGGCCGTAGGGGACGCGCTGGGCGTGCCTGTAGAGTTTTGCCGCCGCGGCGAGTTTCATATCCAAGGTATGGAAGGCCACGGCACTTTTGATTTCCCCGCAGGTACATGGTCGGACGATACGTCTCTTACGCTGGCCACCTGCGATTCCATTCGCCGCCGGGGCTGCATTGATATAGCGGATCTGAGGCAACGGTTTTGTCAGTGGCTCTTCCGCGGTGCCTATACACCCTTTGGCAAAACCTTCGGCGTAGGTATGACCACCCGGGCGGCTCTTGTGTCCGGCGAGGGACAGCGAAGCGACCTGTCCAATGGAAACGGTTCGCTTATGCGGATCCTTCCATTGGCGTTCACAGAGGCCTCTGACGACGATGTGAGGGCAGTATCGGCCATCACGCACGCCCACTTGCTATCCATGGATGCCTGCGTGTCTCTTGTGAGAATTGCAAAGGAAATCAAGAAGGGCTCCGAGATTGACGAGGCAGTATCCCGGGAAGCGGAGCGAGGACCTTTTAAGGAGCTGGCAGGGCTGACGTTGCGCAAGGAAGAAGAAATTCCCTCCAGCGGCTTTGTGATGCATACACTGCAGGCCGCTCTCTGGTGCAATCTGACCTCTGACTCCTATGAGGAAGCGGTGCTGAAGGCGGTGAACCTTGGCGACGATTCGGACACCACCGGTGCCGTATGCGGCGCACTGGCAGGCATAATATACGGCAGAGAAGCGATTCCGCGGGAATGGCTGGCTGCCCTTGCCGCAAAAGAGATCATTGATGGCTGCCTGTTTTGAAGGCTGTCGCCGTTGTGTTAGAATACAATAAAAATAGTGTTGTATATGACAGGAGGATACTATGGATGCGATCGAATGTCTGATATCCCGACGGAGCGTCAGGAAATATGAGCAGGAGTCCCCATCCCGGAGGGATATTGAAAACATCGTCGAGGTGGCGCAGATGGCGTCCTCTTGGGAAAATACACAGCCCATCCGGTATGTGGCGGTGATGGACAAGGAAGTAAAAAACCGCATCGCCGACGAGGCTACAAAAAGGTTCCCATGGAACACGAAAAATATTCACGAGGCGCCGGCCCTGATGGTTCTCTGCTGCGTGAAGGGCCTTTCCGGCTACGAGGTAGATGGGAGCGTGTCCACCACAAAGAAAACGCACTGGCAATCCTTTGATGCGGGTATGGCGGCGGATCATTTCTGTCTCGCTGCCAATGCTATGGGCATGGGAACGCTTCTCATGGGGCGCTATGACGAGGATACAATCAAAGAAATTCTGTCTCTTCCTGAGGACTACGATGTGTCCTGCCTGATTGCTATCGGCGAACCGAAGGAAATACCGGCTGCCAATATTCGGAAGGATATCAAGGACGTTTTGCAATTCCGGTAAGGAGAGAGTGTGGATACATTATTGCGCTTTCCCATTCGGTACTACAGCATCGTTACAGTCCCGAAGGATTTCGTTGCCGAAGCAGTGGGAGAAGGGAGCAAGGACAGAGAGAGTTCTGACGTGACGGCTCTTCTTAAAGACCTTGCCAAAAGGCACGCCACCTATGCGGCGGTGACAAACAGTCTCACGCCGTACCTCTTTCTGCTTCTTGAGGTGGATCACGGCGGCGCCTACTGGCAGTATATTGATTTAGCGGGATCCCTTGCCATGATCAAATACACCGATGAGGACAGCTATGTGCTGGCCGAAAAGAAAACGGTGCAGGGCGGCATCATGTATCAGATGCGGCAGGTCTATTTGAAGCGGACCGCCGAAAGGAGCTCCCTATGAGCAAGTGGCGCTATCATGACGTGGCCTGTCCATTCTGCGGCAGGGAAACCAAGTGGAAGCTGTGGGACTATATCTATATCGGTGATGAGCCGGCGATGAAAGCGGCGGTGCGGGATCACAGCGCTTTTTATTTCCGGTGCAGCCATTGCGAAAAAGAAACCTATCTGCATTATTCCTTCCTGTATCAGGAGGACGAGACCAAGCTTTTGATCTACGTCTGCCCGGACGGCTCCGATTACGGGGAGATGCAGAAAAAGATGACCAGCAAGGCAAGCTTTCTGTATCGGGACTATGAGCGGCGGATCGTTCTCTCATACAATGATTTTCTTGAAAAGCTTCTCATCGCCGATGCGGGCTTAGACGATCGAGTGATAGAAATCATAAAAGCGTTGCTTTGGCAGCAGCTGCTCACCAATTATCCGAAGCAAAATATTGAAGAGATTCGGTTTATGACGAACCAGTCCGGATGGGAGGGGTTCATTGTAAAAACTGCCGAGGCCAAGGAGGCCACCGCTGATCTGAATGAAACCGTATACAACGGGCTGACCGCGGTCCTTCGCAGAAATAAGCCGGAGGACGCTCTTATCATAGATAGGGCTTGGGCGTATCGGTTTGCTAAGCGGCTTCATCATTAAAAGTTCAGGACGAAAAAGCGGAGCCTCTATGCTACAATAAACGTGGCAGATCGCCTGACTGCATTCGTAAAGCTGCAGGACTCATTATTTCCTGTACAAGGAGGAACCTATGAACGTTCATATCATTGACCATCCGCTGATTCAGCATAAATTGACACTGATGCGCATGAAGACAACCAGCTCGGCGGATTTCAGAAAGCTCTTAAAGGAGATTACGCTTCTGATGGGATATGAAATCACGCGGGACCTTCCTCTGACAGATGTGGAAATTGAAACGCCTCTTGAAAGAATGGCCGGAAAAGAGGTGGAAGGAAAGAAGCTGGGCATTGTCCCCATCCTTCGTGCAGGCTTGGGCATGGTGGAGGGCTTGTTGGAGCTGATGCCTACGGCAAGGGTGGGCGTGATCGGTCTCTATCGGGATCCGGTGACAGCAAAGCCTGTCGAATATTACTGCAAGCTTCCTGACGCGACGGGGCGGGATTTCATTGTGGTAGATCCCATGCTTGCCACCGGCGGCTCGGGTGCGGCAGCCATTACGATGATGAAAAATCGGGGCGTGAAGCATATTAAATTTGTGTGCCTCGTCGCTGCGCCGGAAGGGGTGGATGTCATGAACCGGGAGCATCCTGATGTGCCTATTTACACTGCCTCGCTGGATCGGCAGCTGAATGAAAGGAAATATATTCTCCCCGGCCTTGGCGATGCGGGCGATCGTATCTTCGGCACAAAATAAAAAATGAGCAGGGATCCTCATGACAGGATGCCTGCTTTTTGCTTGTGATTGTTGCCTATTTTTTATTGGTGCCTCGTGATGGATTTTTGCGCGCTTTTTGCCGGGTGCTTTGCGATGCATTGCTGCTTGCTGTGGAAGCGGCGTTGTTTTTCTGACGAGGCCGTTTATTTTTGAGGCTTGCTGTACTTTTTATCGAAAGTATTCTATATTTATGATATACCTGATAAAACAAAGGAGTATGCATGGAGCTGTTAAATTTATGTTTCCCTCAGGAAACCATGGAGCTGCTGTCCCGCTTTCCGTCTCAGCGGTTCGATGCCATTCAAACGGATCCGTCCAATCATGCGCCCACCCGCTTTATGCCCTGCGGGCTTTCTATCGGCGGCAGCTGGTACCTTTATGGACAGGAGGATGAAAAAAGAGAGACCCCCATGGAGGACATCCTCACGGTGACTTTTTTGAGACCTGCCGATAAAAAAGAAATCCGCTCCCGCAGAGATGACGTGGTGCAGGAAACCATTCCGGTGGGAAAGAAAATTTTGTCGGTCACCGTGGGCAATGAAAAGAAAAAAATAAAAGCCCCTGATGGGATATTATATCGAGTGTGGCTCACGAGAGAATTTACCTTTACCTTTGCCGATGGGCATTTGACCTTCCGCAAGCCGGTGTATTTCTCCCCGTTTTTCAATATAGAAACAGGCGAAAGGGAGACCGCGGAGCGGGAGCGGGCGGACCGGCTTCCTGAGGAATGGGAGGAGCTGTTTGATTCGGAAACTGAGGAGGAAATCATCTGGTTTGGCCCGCAGGGCATACGATAAATGCAATACCCGCGCAATATACCTTGTGAGCATAAACAAAAAAAAATCAAGAAAAAACGGCACTTTTGAATTGACATCTACATAGGGAAGTGCTATGATTAGCGTAACCGAATATGACGAATCAGGTGCCCGAAAGGGCTTAATAGGGAAGACCGGTGAGAAGCCGGCACGGTCCCGCCACTGTAATGCAGAGCGAATCCGACAAAGTCACTGAGGAATTGGGAAGGCTGGAGGAGCGAGGAAGCAGAGTCAGGAGAACTGCCTGTTTTGGATCACCGTCAGACCCACGAGCGATGGGGAGGAGATTGCAAAAGGCCTCTTTCACGTACTCGTAAAAGAGTTTTTTTATTGGCGGTTCGGTTCTGAGGAATACAATTTCATATTGAAGAAGCAGGTGCCCGAGAGGGCTTAATAGGGAAGACCGGTGAGAAGCCGGCACGGTCCCGCCACTGTAATGCGGAGCGAATCCGACAAAGTCACTGAGGAATTGGGAAGGCCGGAGGAGCGAGGAAGCAGAGTCAGGAGAACTGCCTGTTTTTGCCACTGTTTGACCCACGAGCGATGGGAAGGTGCATCATGACAGCTTTGCGCTGTTTACCCGCCCATGTCAGCTTTCAAACAGGGTGGGTTTTTTGATAAAGGCCTCCGACTGACAGACAGCAGGCAGGGAAGCTGAGACCCTGACAGGGAACAGGGCGCTCCCCACCTGAAAGATACTTGTTGTATCGTCCCTCCCAAAGGACTTTACATAGAGCCGGGAAACCGGCTCGGCAGTTCATCTCCTTTTGAACGATGGTGGTATCAGGGAAATATCACCATCGTCCTGCCTTTTTTTCGAAACATTGACGCATCCCATAAAACGGGTGTAAACGCCTTCGGGCTTTACATATAATGGCCAGATTCTGGTCATGGTTCATCTCCTTCGATCGATGGTATTAACAGGGAAATGATATCATCGATCCCCCTTTTTACTACATCTTCCTATGGAAGTGCTATAGAGATATCCCGGGAAGGCCAATCCTTCCCGAGCGCTGGGCATATTGCCGGTTCACCTCCCACAAGGGATGGTGGTAACAGGGAATACCATCCCTTGCCCCTTTTTTGCTAATAACATCCTGAAAAGGAGTTATTATACAGGTTCTCATTGAGAGGCAATGCCTCTCCCCCTTTTTTGAAGCAGCGAAATGCTGCTTCTTTTTTTTGCCCTTTGAAGCGGACCGGTTTTGCCCGTATAATAAAAACAGTCCTGTTTTTCTTTTGTGCGCAAGGAGGTATGTATGAACGTATACGATTTCACCGTCAAAACGATTAGCGGCAAGGAGCAAGCTCTGTCGGCTTATAGGGGGAAGGTGCTTCTCATTGCCAATACTGCCAGTAAATGCGGATTTACCCCGCAGTATGGAGAGCTGGAAAAACTATATGAAGCCTATAAGGATAAGGGGCTGGTGGTGCTCGGCTTCCCGTCCAACCAGTTTGCAGAGCAGGACCCGGGCTCCAATGATGAAATCCATTCTTTCTGCAAGGTCAATTACGGCGTGACTTTCCCGTTGTTTGAGAAAAATGATGTCCGCGGCGAAAGCGCGCAGCCTCTTTTCAAATACCTGACGGCGCAAAAGAGCTTCAAAGGCTTTAATAAGAAACACCCTGTGGCGGAAGGATTGATGAAGGTACTCCAAGAAAGGTTCCCTGAATTTTTGGAAGGCGACGATGTTAAATGGAACTTTACAAAATTCCTGATCGATCGGGAAGGCAATGTGGTGGATCGGTATGAGCCGACCACAACGCCGCTGGAAATCGCACCGGACATTGAAAAATTACTGTAAGCACAAAGCAGGCAGTGAAGACATTCACCGCCTGTTTTTTTATGCTTGCCTGCGGCAATGAGAGCGGCAGCTGTCTTGCAGAGGAGACCGCTTTTTTATTATCATAAGGGCAACAACCGATGGCGCATCATTTATACAGGAGAAGGTATGAAGAAAAAATATTTTTTCTTTGACATAGACGGCACGCTGACTACGCCGCTGCAGGCAATTTTTCCGGAAAGCACCATGGAAGCGCTGTGTCAGCTGAGAAAACAGGGGCACTTCGTATCCCTTGCCACGGGACGCATCCAGGCCGACGCGTGGGAGGTGGCAAAAAAATTATCCCTTGCGGCCGCCGTATCTGATGGAGGCAACGCGGTCACCATCGACGGAACCATTTTGTACCATACCAGCCTTCCCATGGAGCGGGTGGAGGCCTTTATCAATGAAAATTCCTATGAAGACCACCCTTGGGCTATCGTTCCCTATAATCGCCGTTGCCGCATTGCAAGAAGTTGGCTCTACCTGTCGAGGGTGAAGGACCGGTACTATGAGACCGGCTTTGATCGGACCGCGGCGGCAAAAAACTACAACGCGGTATATAAAATTTTCGTAGCCGCCACAAAACAGGACGTGTCTCATATGCATATGTGCGGCCTGCCTTACGTGTGGTTTACCTCAGACACGATGCTCATCGAGCCGGTGCATAAGGAAAAGGGAATCATGGAAATCATGAAACGCTATGGGCTGAGAGATGAGGACATCGTCGTCTTTGGAGACGGCATGAACGACCGGGCCATGTTTCGAAAGGAATGGCTGAGCATCGCCATGGGCAACGCAAAGCAGGAGCTGAAAGAAAAAGCGACATACATTACCACCGCCGCCAATGATGACGGTATCTGGAATGCCTGCCGCCACTTCGGGTGGATATAAATTTTCACCATCCATCTTTTGAAATCTGCCCCATCTAATTTAGGATAAAAAAAGCTGTCTGTAAAAAGAGGCAGCTTTTTTTATATCACCGTAGCGGCTGCAAGCCAGATGTTTTAAGTGCTTAAAAAATAAAAATTAATTATAAAAAAATAATAATTAAGTATTGACTAAATCGGGGGGGTATACGATTACAACATAGTTCAATGTTTTTTGTTTCTGTTTTATTTCTTTAAAGGAGAAAGATTATGAGAGGAAAGCAAGCAGCATGGAGAGCAGTACTGGCAGCAGCATTGGTGGCGGGCGGCATTTCCGGGGTATATGCGGCGCCCACGCTGGAAGACCATGAAACACGGATCGGGAAGCTGGAAACAACGACTCAAACCCTTCAGACGGGCATGGAAGGAAACAAGACGGCCATCGAAGCGGAGAAGAACGCTCGAGCTGCTGTGGATGTAGACCTGCAGCAGGGTGTAGATGCAAACAAGGCGAAGCTGGCAGACCATGAAACGCGTATTACGGAGCTGAAAACATTAACGGATAAGATCGATGATCGCAGCGAAACCGACCACATGGCAATTAAAGCATTGAAGCAGAACAAAGCTGACAAAGCAGATACGGAAAAAGCGATCAATGAAAATAAGGAAACTATCAATCAGGAAGTAAAGGATCGAAAATCGGCGGATCGCATTCTGAATGAGGACATTAAAAAAGAAGAGGCTGCCCGAGTTGATGGAGACACGGCACTGCAGCAGGGAGTTGACGCAAACAAAGCTGCGATAGCTGATAACAAAACGGCGATCGGAGCAAATAAAGATGCAATTGCTCAGGAACAGAAGGATCGCGCTGATGCAGATACAGCGCTCCGGAATGACTTTACTGCAGCCGACGAAAAGCTGGAAAAGAAATTGTCTGCCGGAAGCGCAGAATTAGGACATCGTATTGACCGTCTCGAAACAGATACGAATAAAGGTCTTGCCAGAGTGACTGCCTTGGCCGGTCTGCATCCCCTTGATTATGATCCGGCGAATAAATGGAATATTGCCGTGGCAAGCGGCTCTTACAACAGCGAAAACGCTATTGCGGTAGGAGCTTTCTACAGACCCAACAGAAATATCATGCTCAGCTTCGGCAGCAGTGTAGCCAGTGGGGAAAACGCCTACACCTTCGGAGCATCCTTTAAGCTGGGCCGCGGATCGGATGGCGCACACAGCAGCGCATCAGTAAAGGAACTCTACAATATGATCGGCCAACTTGAACGGAAGCTGGAAGCTCAGCAGAGACAGATTGAGGATTTGGAAGCACAGAAATAATAAAATCAGTAAAAGAGAGCCGTTACAGGCTCTTTTTTATTGTTAACGATAAAAGCAAAAAGAGAATTGACAAAGGAGAGCATATTTTCTACAATGAATGATAATCTATAAGGTTTGACCCGGCAGGAAGGCTCTGCTATGATAATCCAGTTGCAGAGTTATTTTTGTATGGAATGAGGATGGCATGGACAAGCAGACAAGGTCCGGAGAAGTGCTTTTCGATATTCAAAATCTGTCTCACCGGTTTGAGACGGAAGATGGGAAGAGCTTTGACGCGCTCAAGGGAATCACCGTACAAATTCATAAAGGGGAATTTACCGCCATTATCGGCACCAATGGCAGCGGAAAATCGACACTGGCCCGGCATTTGAATGCGCTCCTTCTCCCTACAGAAGGGAAGGTGCTCGTGGAGGGCATGGATACGTCGGACATGTCCAAGGTATGGCCTATCCGGCAAAGGGTAGGCATGGTCTTTCAAAATCCTGACAACCAGCTTGTGGCGGCTGTGGTGGAAGAGGATGTAGCCTTCGGTCCGGAAAATCTGGGGGTAATGCCGGAGGAAATCCGCCGCCGGGTGGCAGAGGCGCTGGAAAAGGTGGGAATGACTGAGTACCGGGAGAAAGCGCCGTCCATGCTGTCCGGCGGACAGAAGCAGCGGGTGGCTATCGCCGGTATTCTTGCGATGCATCCCGATTGTATCGTTCTAGACGAGCCAACGGCCATGCTGGATCCAAGGGGCAGACAGGAGGTCATGGACACGATTCATGAGCTGAACGAAAGGGAAGGCATTTCCATCGTGCTGATTACTCATTTCATGGAAGAAGCAGTGACGGCTGACCGGGTGCTCGTGGTGGAGCGGGGACGGCTTGCTATGGAAGGCACCGCATCGGAGGTTTTTTCCAAAGCGGAGACGCTGAAAAAAATCGGCCTTGACGTGCCGGCTCCGGCAGATCTGGCTTATTCGCTCCGTATGGAGGGCATCCGCTTGGCTGACAATATTTTGACCGATCGTGAATTAGGAGACGCGTTATGCCCATTTGTGTCGAACAGGTAAGCTTCATATACGGCAAGGGAAACGCCTTTGAAAAAAGAGCGCTGGACCGGGTGTCTCTCACCATCGGCAAGGGTGAGTTTATCGGTGTTATCGGCCACACAGGCAGCGGAAAATCCACGCTGATCCAGCATTTGAACGGGCTTCTTCATCCCACGGAGGGGAAGGTGACCATCGACGGTGTCGATCTGGCAGCCAAAACAAAGGAGGCTTCCGCCAAGCGTCACTCAGTGGGCATGGTATTCCAATACCCGGAGCATCAGCTCTTTGAAGAAACCGTGGCAAAGGATATTGCCTTTGGTCCGCTTAATTTGGGGCTGTCCGAGGAGGAAACCGGCAAACGGGTGAGGAGCGCCATGAAATTTGCCGGCCTTGATTATGATACCTTTGCGGAGCGCTCTCCCTTCCGCCTGTCCGGCGGTCAGCAGCGCCGGGTGGCTGTGGCGGGTGTCATCGCCATGCATCCGGATTATCTCGTGCTGGATGAGCCCTCGGCAGGGCTTGATCCCATCGGGCGGCGGGAAATTTTCTCCCGCATTTCCAAATGGTTCCGGCGGGGTATGTTCTCTGTCATTCTTGTGTCCCACAACATGGACGATATTGCCAAGCTGGCAACCCGTCTTCTGGTCATGCATGAGGGAAAGCTGGTGTTGGACGGAAGGCCGATGGATATATTTCTCCATCACCGCAAGGAGCTTTTGGCATGCGGCGTGGATGTGCCGCCGCTGACGAAAACACTGCTCTATCTGAAGGAGCGGGGGATTCCCGTCCCGGAAGAGGCAGTCACCGCAGAGGAGGCTGCAAGGCTCATGGTTAACATGCTCAGGAGGGAATCATGCTGACCGATATCACTCTTGGACAATACTATCCGGGCGACTCCTTTTTGCACCGGATGGACCCCCGGGCAAAAATTATTTGTGTCATGATCTTCATCATCGCCATTTTTTTGGCGAACAATTATATTTCCTATGGGGTAGTGGCGCTCTTTACGGCGGCGTGTATCGCGGTATCCGGCGTGCCGGCCCGGCTGGTATGGAATTCTATCAAGCCCCTTTGGGTCATTCTTGTATTTACTGCAGCCATTCACATATTGACCACGCCGGGAACGATTCTCTTTGAGTATGGTTTCCTTCACATCAGCGTCGAAGGTGTGCGAAACGGAATTTTAATGACGCTCCGTTTGGTTTTTCTAATTGCATTTACGTCTCTTTTAACTTATACCACAAGCCCTATCGTTTTGACTGACGGTATTGAAGCGCTGCTCATGCCCTTCAAACGGTTTGGCGTGCCTGCTCACGAGCTGGCGATGATGATGACCATCGCGCTGCGGTTCATTCCGACCCTTCTGGAGGAAACGGATCGGATCATGAAGGCCCAAGCCTCCCGGGGTGCGGATTTTCAAAATGGAAATCTATGGCAGCGGGCAAAAAATATGGTGCCTCTCTTGGTGCCTCTCTTTATTTCCGCCTTCCGAAGAGCCGATGATTTGGCGACAGCGATGGAGGCCAGATGCTATCGGGGCGGTGAGGGGCGCACAAAAATGTGCCAGCTGGTCTATACCTGGCGGGACAGAAACGGATGTGTTGCGGTTCTTCTCGTAAGTGCTCTTCTCCTTGGGCTCTATTTTGCAAAGGCGCCTCTCGGGCTTCCGTAACCTAATAAAAAAAAATGCGACCTTGATGGCCGCATTTTTCTATTGGGTGAAGGATTTATTTTGTCCAAGGGAGGCAGGGACGAGCCAGCGCGGTATCGATGGCATCTTTATCAATGGGAGAGAAATACACCGAAAGGAGAGCCAGCCCTTTTGCGGGGGCAGTCACCGCGGGAAGAGCCCGGCGATCCTGCTTGGCAAAAATGGCAGGGATTTCCTTCGGGGCGAGCTCTCCGCTTCCGCAGGCCGCCAGGGTGCCTGCCACATTTCTTACCATGTGGTACAAAAATCCGTCTCCGGTCACGAAGAGACGCACAAGAGATCCTTCTCTTTGAATGCGGATGTCGCGCACTGTCCGAATCGGCGAGGAAGGGACCGAATTATTTCCCCGGAACGAGGTAAAGTCATGCGTGCCCATCAGATAGCGGGCGGCCTCCTCCATGGAGGCGGTGGACAGTCTGTGACCTACCCGCCACACATAGGGGTAGAGAAAAGGCGTCGTTTCCCGCTCTTCTGTCATGAGATAGCCGTAGGTCTTTCCAAAATTTGTGCGGCGCACAGAAAAATCCATATCCCGATTGCAGCTTTGAGTGACTCGTATATCCGGCGGCAGTCTTGTATTCAATGCTTTATAAAAACGATCCGCCGGAATGGAAGAATCCGTATAGAAGGTGCATTCCTGCGAGAAGGCATGCACCCCTGCATCGGTGCGGGCCACAAAGTACAGCGTTGTTTGCACGCCGGTCAGAGAAAAAATAGCTCGCTCCACCATTTCCTGTACAGTCATTTTGTTTTCCTGCCGCTGAAATCCGGCGTAATGGGTGCCATCATAGGCAAGGGTGATCCAAATATGTCTCATAGTTCTCCCGGCGGCGGAGCCGCTTCCTTTTTGTGTCGCGTATAAAAAATGTCCCGCCAGAAGCAGTGTTCATCGTTTTTGGAAGCGCTGCGGGACATCTCGATTGCTTTTCTTTGCAGGGAAGGATAAAAATCAGGACAAGAGGTCTCTTTTTTTGTTATAATAACATCGGGGTGATATGTATGGCAAAGCTTACGTTGGAAAATTATGTGGTAAACGGTCCGGACCGGTACAAGGTTTCTGAACTGAAACGGGTCTATGGCAGTATTTCTTATTACGGCCACGAATTCGTATTTCTGGATTTCCCGGAAACGGATCCGCTGAAGCAGTCGTATCGTCCGAAATCCTATGCGGAGGCTATTCTTTTGGAGGAACCGCTTTGTGAAGGAAAAGCATTCGTCTATGATGTGACCTGCACTTATGACGGGCATGTGGTTTGCGTCGAGGAATTAGGACTTGATCGCTGCGGCAATCCGTATATGGTTGATGTAGAATAAGCAAAGGGGGCGGCTTCCCTCAAAGGGAGCTGCCTTTTTTGTGGAGAAAATCCATAGCGCTTCCCCTCTTCTGTACTTATGGGGCATGGGGGATATATAATAAGAAGAAAGTGAAAAAATGGGACGCTCCTTGTTTTTGCGTTTGCTTTGAAAAATATCCCGCCGGTGAGTTTGTATCCCTTGAAGCATTCTTTGTGTGTCTTGCGGTCATGTCAAGGAGCGAGAGATAAAAAACTGCCCTGCGGTTCGCAGCGGACGGCTCTGGAAGGCATGACGGTTTCTTTCTATAACAATACGAATCATACCGCGAAGGGCATTTTGCCCCGGGCGGAGTACAGCAAGGCGGGAGCTCCCGCGATCTAAGCAAAGGAGGAAGACATATGACAAGGAAAGCGGTGGCTGTGGCGCTATTTCTGGGGCTTTCCCTCGTGTTTTCAGGCTGCGGGACTGCAAAAAACACAACGCCTGCAGCGCCTCTTGTAAAAACAATGATCATCGGGGCCCATGGAGCAGGAGAGGTGCAGACCTTTTCCGGAACGGTCCACGGGATTTATGAATCGGCACTCGCTTTCCAGGTCGGCGGTCGGATCATGCAGCGCTTCGTTAATGCAGGCGATCGGGTCAGCGCAGGGCAGCGTCTGTTCCGTATTGATTCCAAGGACGCAGAGGAGCAGGTGGAAGCTGCCCGTTCCTCACTGAATGCGGCCAATGCCCGGTACGATTTGGCAAAGACCACTACGGAGCGGTATCAGCAGCTTCGTGACGCCGATGCGATCAGCGCGCTGGCCATGGATCAGACAAAAAATCAGTTCGATCTGGCAGCGGCGCAGCTGGCCTCTGCCAAATCCCAGCTGGCCCGGGCGGAAAATAATCTGGGCTTTACTCTTCTTTCCGCCGATCGGGATGGGGTCGTAGGCAGCACTATGTATGAGGTGGGACAGGTAGTGGCCGCAGGCATGCCGGTGGCCCTCATCGTGGACGATTCCAGCCTTGACGTGCATGTGTCATTTACAGAGAAGCAATATAGGGAGTATTCTGTCGGAATGCCCTGCACGGTGACCTTTTGGGCTCTTCCGGATGTAACTGTTCAAGGGAGGGTGCGGGAAATTGCGGCGGCGCCTAATGCTTCTACCGGGACCTATGACGCAAAAATCACACTGGAGGATCCGCCGAAAACGGTAGCCCTCGGCATGACTGCCAGTGTTGCCTTTGACAGGAGCGCGACAGGCGGGCGCATAATGATACCTCTTACCGCCATGTCCACTCAATCGGGCAATCCTGCGGTTTGGGTGATACAGGACGGGAAGGCTCATCTTCGGACCGTTGAGATCGGGCGGTACGGTGAGAATACGGTTGAAATCACGTCCGGTCTTGCGGAAGGGGATAAAATCGTTACCGCAGGTGTGTCAAAACTGTCCGAGGGGGAAGAGGTTCGTTCATGAATCATATCAATCTTGCGGAGTGGGCCATCAAGCACAAGCAGATCATATATTTCTTTATTATCTCCATTCTTATCGGGGGGCTGTACTCCTATTTCAGTCTCGGCCGCTCGGAGGATCCGGATTTTACGATTCGTCAGGCCGTGGTGACTGCCGCATGGCCCGGCGCGACAGCGGAGCAGATTACGCAGCAGGTGACAGATCCGCTGGAGAAGAAGCTGCAGGACATCAAAGGCCTTGATTACATAAAATCCTTTACCCACGACGGGAAAACTGTGATCTACCTCAATCTGAAGGATAGCGTGCCAAAGAGAGATATACAGCAGCGCTGGCTTGAGGCGAGGAATCTTGTCAATGATGAGTGGGGCAATCTTCCTGCCGGTGTGGTGGGACCTTTCATCAACGACCGCTTTGATGATGTGTACGGATCGCTTTACGCCATCACCGGAGACGATTTTTCCTATGAAGAAAAAAGAAAATATGCAGAAATGATACGCCGCCGTCTGGCGGTTGTGGAGGATGTGCAGAAGGCCGCTCTGCTGGGCGTGCAGGAGCAGAATATTTACGTGGAGATGGATCAGAACAAACTGGCTTCCTTTGGCATGGATCCGAATGATGTGTTCCGTTTGCTGTCTCAGCAGGGAACCATGGTGCCTGCCGGAATGATTCATACCTCCACCAGAAATGTGGCCATCCGGGTGGAAGGTCTTTTAGACGATACAAAGGCGCTGGAGTCCATTCCCATTCATGTGGGCGAGCGCTCGTTCCGTCTGGGCGATGTAGCGACGGTGACGCAAACCTACACCGACCCGGCAACGTCACTTTTTTATTTTAACGGGAAGCCGGCTATCGGCATCGCTGTTTCCATGCGGCCCGGCGGAAATAATCTCACACTGGGTGAGCATTTGAATCAGGAAATCGAACGGTCCAAGGCGGATCTGCCTGCAGGCATTTCAGTAGGACTCGTAGCAGATCAGCCTGCGGTGGTGAATGATTCCATTCACGAATTTACTACCTCTCTTCTGGAGGCCATCGTTATTGTTATGGCGGCATCCTTCCTGTCGCTGGGGCTTTGGAGCGGGATCGTGCTGGCTCTTTGCATTCCGCTTGTGGTGTGCGCTGCCTTCATATTTATGCGATGGCAGGGCATTGATTTGCACCTAGTGTCACTGGGCTCGCTCATTGTATCGCTGGGGCTTCTTGTAGACGATGCGATCATCGTCATTGAAATGATGCAGGTAAAGCTGGAGGAAGGTCTCAGCCGTCTGGAGGCGGCAGAGGCGGCCTACAAAGGCTGCGCCAAGCCGATGCTGGCAGGGACACTGATCACAGCGGCCGGATTTATTCCCGTAGGCTTTGCGGAAGGCCAGACATCGGAATATACGTCATCCTTCTTCTGGGTCATCGCGTCGGCGCTCCTTCTTTCATGGGTAGCCTCCATTTTTGTCAGCCCCGTGCTAGGCTATAAATTCATTCGGAGCAAGACAAAGGAAGAGCAAAAGAAAGAAGAGCTGTCTACGGGAAAGAAAAGCATCCGTCACAGGATTTCCGAGAAGGCCTACGCCATTTTTTACAGCATGATCAAGGCGTGCATCCGTTTCCGAAAAACCGTGATTATTGGGACGGCCGCCCTTTTTGGTCTGACCATCCTGTCCATACCGTTGGTGAATCAGGAGTTTTTTCCTGATTCCGTGCGGCCTGAAATTATTCTTGATATCAATCTTCCCTCCGGTGCGTCCATTAAAGAAACGGAACGGGTCATGGGCGGCGTTGCGGACACTCTCTACGGAGACGACCGCATATCGTCATTCTCTACCTACATAGGCGACACAGCGCCCCGATTTATCCTACTTTTTGACCCGAAGGCGCCTGAGGACAGCCACGGCCAGATGATCATCGTCACCACCGGCAAGAAAGAACGGGACGCGGTGCGAAGGGAACTGGAAGAAACTGTGGCGAGCAAGTATCCTGACGCGAGAGCCCATACCCGCCTTATCACGACCGGTCCGCCTTCTGAGTATCCTGTCATGCTGCGGCTGACCGGAGATAATTTGGAGGAAACTGCAAGGCTTGGAGAAGAAGCACTGGCTCTGGTTAAGACCCATCCTAATGTGACCAACGCAAGCTTGGACTGGCCGCAGGAGACGCCTATGGCGCGGCTCACAATCAATCAGGACAAGGTTCGGGAGCTTGGGATCGACAACTATGCGGTGTCTCGTGATTTGTACGTCAAGCTGTCGGGCTACAAGGTGGCCGAGTCCTATCAAGGAGATCAGCTGGTGCCGATATCTTTTAGGCTCGAAGGGGACAATGCGGCCCGTCTGGCTAACCTGTCTTCTCTTCCGATCCATGTAGGGAACGGAAGATACGTGCCCCTTGGCCAGTTTGCGGATATTTCCTATGAAAATGAAATCAGCACCATCTGGCGGAGGGATCTGAAGCCGACCATCACAATCCGTGCGGACATCACAGGCGACAAGCCTGCTGATTCGGTGGCGGCCAGCGTGTACAAGGATACCCTGTCTGAATTCAGGAAGAACCTTTCCCCCGGCTACAGCCTTGAAAAGGACGGCTCCCTTGAGTGGAGCGAGAAGTCCATGAAATATCTCTTCGGCCCGGTGCCGCTGATGGTATTTTTCGTGCTCATGGTTTTAATTTTCCAGCTGGGCGCTATTCCGAAAATGGCCATCGCGGTCATCACGGGACCGCTCGGACTGATCGGCGCCATTCTGACACTTCTTATCACGCGGCAGCCCATCGGCTTTGTTTCCATCATCGGCATGATCGCGCTTTCCGGCATGGTAATCCGAAACAGCATCATTCTGCTGGATCAGATCCGCCAGCATTTGGACGACGGCATGGATCCTTACACCGCAGTGGTGAAATCGGCAACCCTCCGATTCCGCCCCATCATGCTCTCATCGGTGACGGACGTGCTCGGCTTTGTGCCGCTGATTCCAAATCCGTTCTGGCGGCCGTTGGCGGTTTCCTTCATCGGCGGTCTGCTTCTGGCTACCGCCATCGGGCTATTAGTCGTTCCTGCGCTGTATTGCTGGTGGTACAAGGTGCCTACGCCAAAAACAGCGTGACAAAAAGGATTGAAAATAAAAATCCCTGCATTGCTTTTTCTAAGCGGACAGGGATTTTTTATTGCGTTGCGTATCAAAACAATTTATGTCGGCTGTGGCGCTATAAATTGTTTGCCTTTGCGGGCTGTGAGATAATTAAGATGAGAGGTAATGATAAAGCTATGGAATAAAGGAGGAATCATCATGGAATTTGAAAAGGTACAGTCACTTAGAAAGTCAAGCCGGTCTTATACAGCTGAACCGGTTGGAAAGGAAGATGTTGAAGCGCTGATTCATGCGGCCCGGTCCGCCTCGGTGGGCATGCATAACGACAAGGGCTATGCCATTGCGGTGGTCACGGCAAAACATGTTCTATCGAGCATTACCAATGCCATGAAGGAGCTTGGGAAAGGCGATCCGCTATATGGGGCACCGCTTCTTTTCGTCATCTGCGAGACTGGCGATGTAGTAGAATTTTTGAAGCGCTTTGATGCGGGCATCATTGCGGAACATCTTCAACTCAAGGCGGCCGAGTTGGGACTGGGATCGGTGATTCTTTACGGATTTATTCGTCATTTGGGGGAGAATGCGTCCTATATACAAGCCATGAAGCTGCCCGAGGGAGTCAAGCCGCTTCTCGCAGTGGCAGTGGGACACACAAAAGCTGCAGACGTGCCAAGGAGAGGAGACCGGCATTTTACAGTACTTACCATTGACGAATAGCTTCGCTTTTTCGCATAACACCCTATAGGTGCAGCACAGTCATAAGAGATAAATAGAAGGGCAAGCATGCGAAGCAATAAAAAAGGAGGCCGAGGCACTCCCGGGCACGGCATCGCCGTGCTTATTTTTTTGTCCATTTTGCTTTGAAATAGTTGTAGAACCAGCGCCGAGATTCATGATGAAAAAGGCGGAAAAAATGGCTAAGATGCGTTGGATTAGCCTTAAAATACTTCCAAAGGATTGGAGGTAAACGAACATCATCATACAGCGTGGAGCAGGTCAAACCGTCCTCTTGATACTCAATCACCCTGACGGTTTTGGGAATGATTTGGATCTTGCAAGGCAGCCTTTCGTAAAAGAGAAGCTCGTGTCCATTCTTAAAATACTTCGCAGGGTAACGAATATTTCGTACCGTATCGAGACGGAATACCTTTTGCTTGTCACCGTGGTAGTGCCGCCGGAATTGACGGTACGAGATGTGACAATACTCAGTGTAGTCCTGATTGGAAACAGAAATGCTACCGGCAAGCCTGCAGTTGAAGCAAAACCAGTGTTCCTCTGGGAAGGAGCTGATCTCCTCGGCCATCATGCGCAGCCCGCCCGGAAGCAGGTAATCATCATCGCTGACAATAAGGAAATACTCTCTGCGAAGATCCTTCGCATGGGAAAAAATTTCGTCCAGCCCTTTGTTCAGCGTCGCATTCAAGCCGACGTTCTTGTGAAAGGCGTATTGCACCTTTTCTTGTCCCTCGATGAGGTCTTTCAGAGCGTCGTAACTTTTAATAGAGCCATCGTTATAAATATAAAGACGATAATGAGTATAGTCCTGCTCCAGCACGGAACGGACTGCCCGAAGCACCAGCTCCGGCCGCTCGTGGGTAGGAAGAATGATGTGAAAAAATGGGGAGGTACTAGGCATGGAGATCTCCTTTTATTGCGTACAGTGGTTGCAAAACGATTTCACGTTAAAGCGCGGGACATAAATGATTTCATAAGCTCCGGCGCAGGGATTCCGGATCATGGGTAGTTGTGAAAGACTTTCGCAGTTTGCAATACAGATAAAAAAGCAGCTGTCGGTAGCCTTGGGGATTAGACAGCATATACGACAGGAAACGTTTTTTTCGGCGGGATACAGTCTTTTTGGTACTTATGCGCTTTCCCATGGATGTGATGACTGATGGAACGTCCCCGGCAACGTGGGTTAAATCTTCATTGGGCGCAAAAAGCTTGAGGGCACCTAAATAGTAATAAAACTTCCACATATCAATTTCCCAGCGGAGCGGGGTTTGAATTTTTAAGATATTGGCGGCTGCCTCCAAAGTAATTATATAGCAAGGTGCGCCTAGGGCATACTGGGTCGCATATAGGCTGATCCTGTCGTTTAGCCGTTCCACTTCGTGTAAATATTGATACTGTTTGCACAGATGCAATACCGCCGGTGTGCCTCGCAGGTGGTGGAACACAAAGTCCTCGATCTTGGGCAGAAGCGTCACCAGCTCCGGCGTAAAAACCACATCGTCCTCTACAATCATGAGGTAAGGGATATCCTCATCTATCATGTATTGGTATAGCTGGAGATGACTCAAGGCGCAGCCGATTTC